>DATFWL010000593.1:0-9724 GCA_035259385.1 Vicinamibacterales bacterium
TCGACGTGGAGGTCGGCACCGTTCGCCCCGCCGGATAGTGGAGGACACATGATGCGCGGCTTCGCCGTTGCCGTTCTGGTGGTAGCCACCATGCAGACATCATCGACTCAGCAATCATTGACGGTCGTCGGATCGATCGACCTTCCGCGCGTCGAGGGTCGAATCGACCATTTGGCATATGACGCGGCGACACTGCGGCTCTTCGTCGCCGCGCTTGGTAACAACACGGTCGAAGTCCTCGATCTCAAGGCAGGCGGGCATCTCAAGAGCCTGCCTGGGTTCCGCGAGCCGCAGGGGATCGCGATTGCCGCCGACGCCCGACTGGCGGCCGTGGCCAACGGCCAGGGCGATGGGCTGCAGTTGCTCGGCGCGGAGGACTATCGACCGGGTACGACAGTCAAACTTGGCGACGACTCGGACAATGTTCGCTACGACGCGTCTGCGAAGCGGCTGTACGTCGGCTTCGGAAGCGGGGCGCTAGCGGCCGTCGATCCTGCTGGCGCGAAAACGCTCGGACAGGCGAAACTCGCCGGCCATCCGGAATCCTTTCAGCTGGAGCGTTCCGGTTCTCGCGTCTTCGTGAACATCCCGACTGCCGACCAGATCGCAGTCGTGGACCGCAACGGGATGAAAGTGATCGCGACCTGGCCGGTGACAAGCGCCAGGTCCAACTTCCCGATGGCGCTCGACGAAGCCAACCACCGGCTGTTCATCGGCTGCCGGCGCCCGGCAAAGGCGCTGGTCTACGACACGATGACCGGCAAGGAGACAGGGTCATTCGACATCGTCGGCGACACAGACGACCTTTTCTATGACGCTGCCCGCAAGCGGCTGTACGTCAGCGGCGGCGAGGGCTTCGTTGACGTGTTCGAAGCTCCTGAGGGCGGCCGCGCGACACGTATCGCCCACATCGCGACAGCAGCCGGCGCACGCACGTCGCTTTATGTGCCGGACCTGAATCGGCTGTATCTGGCCGTCCCGCACCGCGGCAACCAGAAAGCCGAAGTTCGCATCCTCGAGGCGCGCTGACACGGGCGTGTGTGTCCGCCGCGCGGGTTGTGTGCCGCTGCTGATGGCTGTTTCACTGTGCCTCGGCCACGAGTCGGCCCGGGCGCAGGTCCCGGAGGCTCGCGATACGCCGATCGCGATCGCCCACCGCGCGACCGGCGCGATCCACCTTGACGGTCGGCTCGATGAACCCGACTGGCAGGCCGCGATACCCATCGGCCCGCTGACGCAGCGCGAGCCGCTCGAGGGGCGTGCGGCCACCGAGGCCACCGATGTGCGCGTGCTGATCGACGAACAGTTCCTCTATATCGGAGTGACGTGCGCGGAGCCTCACGCCGGTGCCGTCGTGTCGACGCAGCTCACGCGTGACGCCAATCTCGACGTCGACGACCGTGTCACGATCGTGCTCGACCCATTCTTCGACCACCGCAACGGGTTCTTCTTTCAGATCAATCCGTCAGGTGCCCGTTCAGACGGTCAGATCTCGAACAACGCGCAGGATCTCAGCCGCGACTGGGATGGCATCTGGAACGCAGCCACGGCGCGGACGGCGGACGGCTGGACGGCGGAGATCGAGATTCCATTCAAGACGCTGCGATTCAGGCCGGACCAGACCGTGTGGGGGTTCAACGTCGAGCGGCAGATCAAACACGTGTTCGAGACCGACCGCTGGGCGGCCGCCCGTGTCACCAGTTGGATTGGCAATCTCGCCGATGCCGGTCAGTTGACGGGCCTGGAAGGTGCGCGCCAGGGGCACGGCCTCGACGTGCGGCCTTACGTGTCCGGCGGAGAAGACACCGGCGACGGCCAGTTCACCGGCGGCCTCGATGTCTTCAAGAACATCACGCCGAACCTGAACGCGTCGGTCACGGTCAACACCGATTTCGCTGAAACCGAGGCCGACATTCGTCAGGTCAACCTGACGCGCTTTCCGCTGTTCTTTCCCGAGAAGCGCACGTTCTTTCTCGAGGGAGCAGGCGTGTTCGATGTCGCGGGCCTGGCCGGCGAAACGGACTTGATCCCGTTTTTCACCCGGCGCATCGGACTGTACGGCGACGAGGATACCGGTGGTGAGGTTCCGATCGCCGTTGGTGCCAAGATGGTCGGCCGCCAGGCAGACTACAACATCGGCGTCCTCGACGTGGAGACGCGCGATGTCGCCGACGTCGGCCTCCGACATCAGAACCTGTTCGCGGCGCGCGTGAGCCGGAACCTGTTCGCTCA
Source organism: Vicinamibacterales bacterium (assembly GCA_035259385.1). Taxonomy (GTDB): domain Bacteria; phylum Acidobacteriota; class Vicinamibacteria; order Vicinamibacterales; family CAVVIG01; genus QHWK01. Next base: position 2,233 of record DATFWL010000593.1, read on the forward strand.
GTCCTGGGTCGGGGCGATCGTCACCAACGGAAATCCCGACGGCACCGGGAGCAACAATCTGATCGGAGCGGACGCGCGGCTTGCGACATCACGCTTCCGCGGCGACAAGAACCTTAGCCTCGATCTCTTCGTCGAGCGTACCGACGATCGAACGCTGGGCGTCGACTACGCCGGCGGGTTCGGTGTGTCGTACCCGAACGATCGGTGGGATCTGTTTGTGAACTGGAAACAGATTGGCGACACCTTCGAACCGGCGCTCGGGTTCGTGCCGCGTGCCGGCATTCGCACGACCACCGCGCGGATCGCGTTTCAGCCGCGTCCCCAGCGATGGGGGATTCGGCAGTTCTTCTTCGAGCTGGAACCCGAGTACATCACCAACCTCGCCAACCGACTGGAGAACTGGCGGGTGTTCATGGCGCCGTTCAACGTCCGTACCGAATCCGGCGAGCATCTCGAATGGAACGTCATTCCCGAGTTCGAGCACCTCGACGCGCCATTCGAGATCTATCCGGGCGTGGTTCTGCCCGCCGGCTCCTATCAGTGGCACAAGTACCGAGCCGAGGCCAACACGGCAACGAAGCGGCGATGGGTGGTCGATTTTGCCTACTGGTGGGGCGGCTTCTATGACGGCACACGGAAGCAGACGGGCCTCGGCATCACGCTGAAGCCGAATGCTCACGTGGCGCTGGCATTTCGCGGTGACCGGAACGACATCATGCTTCGAGAGGGGCGGTTCTACACCCAGGTGCTGACAGGGCGCTTCGATTACAACTTCACGGCCAACGTGTCGTGGCAGAACCTGGAGCAGTTCGACAACCAGTCGCAGATCCTCAGTTTCCAGAGTCGCTTTCGATGGATTCTGAAGCCGGGCAACGACCTGTTCGTTGTCGTCAACCGCGGCTGGGTGAAGACGTTCGACGATACGTTTGCATCGACGTTCGATCGGACGTCGTCCAAGCTCCAGTACACATTTCGTTTTTGATCAGCGGGGCGGCAGACTCGGGTTAGAGTCGGCGCACCAAGGCGCCGTGGAGGACCGACGATGATTGAACTATTGGTATTGGCAGTCGCGATAGTCGCTCCGGTGCAAGCACCGGCAACGGCGTCACGCGAGCCGGCCGTGGTGTTTGTATGCGAGCATGGCGCAGCGAAGAGCGTCATCGCCACGGCGTATTTCAACAAGCTTGCGGCCGAGCGTGGTCTACCCTATCGAGCGACCTTTCGTGGAACGACTCCTCAGGACGACCTGTCTGTGCGGACAGTTGCCGGGCTTCGGGCCGACGGTATCGAAATCCCGATCGGCAAGCCAACCGCGATCAGCGAGAAAGACGTGGCAGGTGCCACGCACATCTTTGCAATCGGGTGCACACTGCCGACCGCTGCGAAGGCATCGGGGAAGGCGGCCGACTGGTCCGATGTTCCCGACGATCAGGGCTACGAGCCCATGCGCGACGCGATCGTTCGACATGTCAAGGCGCTGCTGGATCAGCTGGCTCGATGACGTCGGCATGATTGCTGGCTTCGACCGCGTCGGCATTCGCCACATGCGCCTGTGAAACCCACAACGTTCACGCTTGCGATCCGGAGCGAGACGAAGACGAACGACAATCGGTCGATGGCCTACCAACTACGTTTCGAGGCGACGAGAGGGCAGCTCGGTCATTGGCCACTCGTCGCGCTCGGATGCGTGTTGCTATGTGCGCAGGCCTGTGCTGCCCGTCGACCGCCGAGTGCACAGCCGCCTCCGGCGCCAACTCAGCTCGTGGTGAGCTTTGTCGCGACAGCGTACTGGTCATGGCACCACGACCGCCGCCGGCCTCGGCGTGCGTGACGGAGTCGTCGCGGCGGATCCCCAACTCCCGAAGAGACAATCCTGACGCAAATGTCAGACATTCGTCAGGTACGTCCGCTCGCGAATCGCGCATTCTGTGTGCCTTGGGGCAAACAGCATGACCGAGGTGCTTCGTGACGTCAGATATGCGCTGCGCGGGTTTCGCTCGGCGCCCGGGCTGTTCACGGCGATCATCCTCATCCTTGGCATTGCCGTCGGAGGCAACGCGACCGTCTTCTCGTGGATCGAAGGCGTGGTACTGCGGCCGATGGCCGGCGTGCCGGACCAGGATCGAATCGTCGCCGTCGCCGGCATCCGCCAACCCGGCGATCGCTGCTGCGTGTTCTCCTACCCCGACTACGCAGACTATCGCGACAAGAACTCGGTCTTCGACGGCATCGTCGCGGGGGAGCTCATCGCCCCGACCTTGAGCAGCGACGGCAAGGCCGAGCGTGTTATAGGCCAAATCGTCACGGGCAATTATTTCGACGTGCTCGGAGTGAAAGCGCAACTCGGCCGTACGTTCCTTCCCGACGAAGATCGCTTTCCCATGGCGAATGCCGTCGTGGTTATCAGTGATGGCTTCTGGCGACGTCGCTTTGGCGCTGATCCTGCTGTCGTCGGTCGCACCATCACGTTGAACCGATACCCGTTCACCATCATCGGGATCGCAGTTCCTCGGTTCATCGGCACGTTCGTCGGCTACTCGCTCGATCTCTGGACGCCCACTGCGATGGAGCAGGTGTTCTTTCCGGGCGGCGATCATCGCAGTGATCGGACACACGCCTGGCTCGAAGGCTATGCGCGGATGAAAAACGGGGTGACTCGCGAGCAGGCGGCGGCGAATCTCGATCTCATTGCGCGAGAGATTCAGACGCAGTTTCCGGACACGCACCGCGGATTCGTGCTGAAAGCCTATCCGTTGTGGAAGACGCCGTATGGCGGCTTGCCGCTGGTGTCACCGGTACTCGCCATCGCTGCGGTGGTCGTGACCCTGGTTCTCGTGATCGCCTGCGCGAACGTCGCGGGTCTATTGCTCACACGCGCCATCCACCGACGGCAGGAGATGGCAGTCAGGCTCAGCCTCGGTGCCACGCGGCTGCGGCTGACGCGGCAGATCCTGACGGAAAGCTGCGTGTACGGAATCTTCGGTGGTGTGCTTGGCCTCTGGCTGGCGTTCTATCTTCAGAACGCGCTGCCGTACTTCTTTCCGTCATCGAGCGTACAAATCACCATGGACGGTCGGACCGACGGACGCGTGCTCCTCGTGACGCTTGTAGTCGCCGTCGCGGCGGGACTGTTTTTGGGACTGTGGCCCGCAGTGCGCGGCCTGTCCTCCGATACGATCAGCGCCCTGAAAGACGGTCCGACGACGTCAGGCGGGCGATCAACTGGACGCTTCCGCGCAGCGTTCCTTGTCGTGCAGATCGCCCTCACCGTCACGATGCTGGTCGGTGCGAGCCTCTTCCTGCAGACACTCTGGCGCGCTGGCCGCGCGAACCTCGGAGTCGATCGCGATCATGTCCTGATCGGATCGCTCGATCTGTTCCAGGGCGGCTACGACGACGCACACGGTCGCGCATTCCTCCGTCGTCTCGCAGATGAGAGTCGACGGCTCCCGGGCGTCATCTCAGCCTCCGTCGCCATGCGACTGCCGTTCAGCGTGCGAGGACCGGCCACCGCACCGATCGAAGTCCCTGGGTATGCACATGGCCCGGACGACGTTCCGTTCGCCGAGTACAACCTCGTGGGGGCTGATTACGCCCGCACGATTGGCCTTTCTATTCTGAAGGGTCGCGATCTTCTCGAGCAGGATCAGCAGCAATCGTCTCCTGTCGCGATTGTCAACGAGACGATGGCGCGGCGATTCTGGCCGGATGGGAATGCGGTCGGGGGGCATTTCTCGATGTTGGGCAAGTCCGTTCAGGTCGTCGGCATCGCCAAGAACGCCTACTATCATTCCCTGGTCGAAGCGCCGCGGCCGTACGTGTACCTCCCGATTCAGCAGTTCTATCAAGGGCAAAGCACGCTCCTCATTCGCACGGCTGGCGACCCGGCAGCGCTCGTTCAGCTGCTCCAGGGCACGGTGGCCCGCCTCGACTCGCAGCTGCCGCTGTACTCGGTACTGCCGATGAATGTCTATTTGGGTTTTGCCGTCGTCGGGCAACGCACGGCAAGCGTACTGCTCGCGATTTTCGGAACGCTTGCGCTGCTGCTTGCGACGCTCGGTCTCTACAACACGGTCGCCTACACGGTCGCGACCAGACGCCGTGAGATGGGCATCCGCCTGGCGCTCGGCGGACAGCCTCGTGACGTACTCGTCTTGCTGATTCGCGGTGGTGCACAGGTCACAGTGATCGGAGTTGTCCTCGGCATGGTCGGGGCCGCCGCCCTGGGACAATTAGTCACGAGCCAAATCTATGGCCTGACCGCAAGAGATCCGGCGACGTACGCGTTGGTGGCGATCACCGTGCTTGCAACTGCACTGCTGGCGACCGGTATTCCGGCGTTTCGTGCGTCGCGTGCGGAGGTGACGAGCGCCTTGAGGCAAGTATAAGCTCAATCTTTCCGAGCAGTCTTATGCACGTTCCGCAGCGCGGCAAGGTTCGGCTCGTGGACCTCGGCGCATGGCCACGAAGTCCAGCGGGCGCTCGTTCTCCGCACGTCTTGACCGTGTCTCCAGGACACCCGTCAAGCATCGCCCTCTAGCGGACTTCAACTTTTCACGCCCGCGGCAAACCCTCTCCAGTATTTCGCAGGTTCCGAGCCGACTTCGCGGCCCTCCGCCCGCAGCGGATCGCAGCGCTCTCTAAAGGTTAACGGCGTGCAGCGACAGACCGCTGCCGATTGTCAGCCAATGGTCAGCCAAGGTTGTACGCGAGGGATGGGGCGGCGGCGGCGGTGGCCTGGGCCTTGGTCTCCCTATATTTGTAGGACAGAGCCCTTTACGGCTATCGGTCCGGCGCCAGGAACGTTAACTACGAGTGCGTGGCAAAATTAGCTCAAGGCGGGTCCTGTCCGCGAACAGCCCCACCGTGTGCTCGCCAGAAAAAGCACTGGTCACGGCCCACGGCTCCGCGCCCGCGGGGCGGCCCCGTTCGCGGCCACCCGCAAGCGAGCTGATTTTGCAACCTGCTCTACACTGCCATGACGCTGAACGCTCTCGACCAGTGAGAGAGTCTCCGCAGCATCCGCCGCCGGCCCGACCGGGTCGCGGCGAGCAGAGCTGCGTGCGCGGTTCGCGTAGTTGCGCAACCAGCGGTGTGCGTGTGGATGCGAGTATCATGCCCGTCATGCCCTTACATCCACGATTCGTGTGCGTGCTGGGACTCATTGGGATGCTGGTGATCCTTCTGGCGCCTGTCGAGGCGAGCGAGCGGTTCACCGCCACGGCCGCAGTCAAGGGTGCCGCGGGCGGAGCGGCGACGGCTCCGCTGACGATCGTGGTCGACAAGTTTTCGACCGCCGCCGAGCGGGAATCGCTCCTGAAGGCGCTGAAGGAAGGTGGCACCAGCGGCCGGGATCTGCTGGCCAGGCGTCCAGCCGTCGGATCGCTGCAGATCGGCACGCGCAGCACGCCGATCAAGTATGCCTACGCCGTCTCGACAGGCGACCGGCGTCTGATCACCGTCGTCACCGGACTGCCGATCGCGTTCGACGATGCTGGCGGCGCCGCGCCAGCGGCGCGGCCAGGATTCGATCTCGGACTCGTGCTGCTCGATGTGCCTTCATCGGGGGCCGGCACCGGCGACCTCGTGCCCGCGACGAAGATCCGCGTCGAGCAAGACAACACCATCGTCACCGAGGACGCGAGTCCGGATCTTGTCAAGTTGTCGAACGTGACCGTCCGCAAGTGACGGGCACGAGAGGAAGCCACAACCCGCAATCGTCCATCAGACTTTGGTATCGGTTGGCCGGAGTTCGAGGGGCGCAGTGATGCTCTCGCACAACCACGTCGGGGAGGGCCACTATGAAGAATCGGAAGCGAGGATTCGCCAGCTGTTGACGGACGCCGGCGGACCTCTGAGATCGCCGTCCAGGATCAGGCGAACACTGCAGCCAGGAAGTTTGCGAAGATCGCGACCGGGTAGAGCCACCTGCCCCAGCGGTCAGCGCGCTCGATGAGCGCGGCCCGCGGTGTCTGCGCCAGCGCCAACGATATGACTGCCTTCATGAGGCCCGCGAACACGAGCACGGCCGAGCCGACGAAGAACCGATCCGCCCGCGTCAGATAGGAAATGCGCGGCAGCGTGCTGTTGAGCGTCAGCATGTACGCGATCAGCGTCAGCATCGACGTCGTCCCGAGGCCGATTTGCTGGGGAACGGCGGTCTGAGGAATGTAGTAGACGCCGTAGGCCATGAGAACGATGAGCATCAGCGGAAGACCGAGCTTCCACGCGTAGTAGCTCCAGTCGCGCGCGACCTCGAGAATCGCATCGAAACGCGCGAACGTTCCGCTCCGCTGCTCGCGCGACGCCGTGCTCGATTCGACCCGGAGCATGCCGACACGCCATCCCTGGAGAGAGAGCCGCTCGCTCCTGCCGCTCATCCGATCGAGCGGGACGACAATCAGTTCGTCGGCGTGTGACTCGACGGGCCACACGGTCATCGTCCAGTGGTGCCGATCGAACGGAAAGTCATGGAAGTCGAGCGGGTACGACATCTTCGCCCACATGCGGCGCACCAGCGTGACGATTCCCTCCCCGTTGACGAGGAATCGATCGGGATAGAACGTCTGCCTGCTGCGAAGCCGCTCCGGTTCGAACAGCGGCATCCACAGGCTGCCGGCCGGGAGTGGACAGTCGGCCGACGCCAGGCCTCGCGCGGCGTCGGCGAGCCTCGCATCGCGCCAACGCGCCACCACGTAGACATCGACGTCCAGCGTCTGATCGACGTCGCTGAGCGCGACCAGATCCTGGAAGTACATGCCAAGGCCGACGACGGTCGGGCCGGCCGTCGCGTCGGGACGCGCCAGAGAGTACGCTGCCGAATCCGGGCACTTCGCGGCAGCGTTCGTCACGATCTCGCGCCGCAGCTGCGCCACGAGATCGGCCGGAACATCGGCCGCGGCAGCCATCGGCGACGTGGCAATGGCGAACACCAGCAAGGGCACGAATCGCAAGGAGGAACCTCCGTGGCGTTCCGAGAGCCAACATAATGGCACGGCTGACACGGGAGACGCTCGAGCCCTTCCAGGGATGTGTGAAGGCCGGATTCATCAACGGCGTGTCGCCTGATCGTCGCGCTGCACTTCTGACGCTCGGCTAAAGCCTTCGCGCTACGTTTAAAGCCTTCGCGCTACGTTCTGGTTACGTTGAGGCCGGCTGCGTTCTGGTTCCGTTGAGGCGACGAAGATTCGCGCGCTCCGCACTCTTTCGCGGTCTCGGCGTCAGCGGTCTCGGCGCTCCCTGTCTGTCGCCTGGTGAGCGCGTCAGGCGAGCGGTGGATTTACGCCGCGCTTATATCCGTGCGTCGCAGCGGCGTTCATGCGACGCTGATGTGATGCCGGCGAATCGACGAACGCCTTCCGCCTGCAGGATCGAGGTTGTGATGAGCATTGAGGACAGCCGGCACGCCCATGACCACGGTCATCATCACCACGGCCACGATCATCACGGCGGGGATCACTCGCACGCCATCAGCGCCGACGCGGACCGCCGC
>DATFWL010000594.1:0-11323 GCA_035259385.1 Vicinamibacterales bacterium
GCGCCCGCGACCGCCGCGAAGCGGCGGCGTGCGATGCGCGTCTCCGTAGCCGTGTAGATGATGACGGAGGCCGCGGTTACACACGTATCGTTCTGCGGATCTCTGCGGTCTTTGCGTTCAAGCTCTGATGCCGCAAACATCCGAACGCTACGGCGTCTTGGGAGCATCCGCCGGCTTCAGGTAACGATCGAACCACTCGAGGATCCGGCGGTTGACGTCCAGGGCGTCGGCTCTCGAGTGGCGCGACAGGCTGTGGTCGCCGTTCGCGTAGGCGACGAACTCCGCCGTCTTTCCGAGCTGGCGCAACGCGTAGAACATCATCTCGCCTTCACCGAACAGGATCGTCAGATCCTTCTCGCCGTGCAGAATCAGGACCGGCGTGGTGACCCTGTCGAGGTGAAAGAACGCCGACTGTGACAAGTAACGCTCGGGATACTCGAACGGGCTGCCTCCCATCCGGGCCTGCCCGGTTTCGATGTTCCGCGAATCGCGATCGCGCCCGCTCGCCCAGTTGCGGAACAGCTCGGGCGGCGTCGCTCCGGACACGGCGGCGGCGAAAATGCTCGTCCGGGTAATCAGGTTCGACGTCGCGTAGGCGCCGAAGCTGTGCCCCCAGAGTCCGAAGCGGCCGGTGGTGAATCCCATCTCGCGCACGGCGTTGACGGCGGGAATCACGCACTTTTCGTACGAGTCGGCGGTCTGCCCGACCTTGATCTTCACGTTCGGCATCAGCATCGCGTAGCCGTGGCTGATGAACATCTGATCGCGGGCGTTGAACCGGTGAATCGCCGGCGTCATCTTCTCGTAGACCCACGTGATGACCGGCACCTTGTCGCCGGACCGCAGCCCTGCAGGCTTGTAGAGCAGCGCGCCGAGCCGCTCGCCGTCCGCGTTGAAGTACCAGAACATCTCCGGCTTGCTGAAGGTGAAACGCGCCAGCGTGGGGTTCAGATCGGTGATGCGAGTGCGGCGGCCGCCGTCGGCCAGCCAGAGATCGTCCGGATGGGTCGCATCCTCGACTGGCACCACCACGCCGTTGCTGGTCGCGACGAGTCGGCCGTACGACTCCGGCCCCTGGATCACCCGCTGGCGCTTCTGATCGGCCGGCGTGTACTTGTAGAGCGTTTCGTCGTAGCTCTTGCTGTTGACGGCGCGGAAATACACGGCCGATCCGTCCGGGGCCCATACCGGATCGCTGATCTGATCGTCCACGTCGCTCGTGACGTTGCGAGACGTGCCGTCCGCCGAGACCACGTACAGATCCATGAACGGCTGCGCGATCGTGTACATCCCGGGCTTGACCGGCTCAATCTCCGGATCCGAGAGCATCGGATCGGCGATCAGTGCCGCGAAGCGCGTGCCGTCCGGCGACCAGATCGGGTCGCTCGCCGGCAGGGTGAACGACTCGCGCCACGGGACAGCCGGTCCGCCCTCGAGCGGCAGCGCCAACAGCCGACCGCCCCTCGCGAACAGCAGGCGCGTGCCGTCAGGCGCCCAGGTGAAGCGTCCGCGCTCGGCGAGCTTCCGCGGCGGCGCCGGACGCGCCCCGGCGATCGGCAGCACGAACGTGTCGTTCTGCTCCTTGCCGATCACGCCGAGCGTCGCCGGATCGGGTGTGACGAACAGCAGATCGCGCCCGGTCGGTGACACGCGGAACGACCGCAGCACGATCGGCTCGGCGGCGAGTGCCGCCGCCTTTCCGGTGCCCGCGTCGATCGCCGTCAACACGGCCCCGCGCTCGTCGGTGAAGAACTGATCGCCCGGAATGCGCGCGTCGGTGCTCTTCACTGCGCGCACGCGGTACGGCGGCGCCTGCCGATCGGCGACTGGCACCGCGGCGATCACCGATCCGCCCTTCGGGTCCCATTGCGGCGCGAGATACGCACGCGCCGTGAACGGCTCGCCGACCGGCGTCAGGGCGTCGCGCTCCGCGTCCCAGACGACGACGCGTCCGCCGGACGAGTCCTCGCGGATGAAGGCCAGCCGGCGGCCATCGGGCGACCAGACCGGAAACGAACTGTGCGTCGTGCCGGTCGTCAACGCACGCGGCGCGCCCGGGTGGTCGCCGGCAAGCGTCTGCACGACAACATGGCCGGTCGGCCGCGGTTCCTGGATGTTCCACTCGTCGGCGATGTCGGTCAGGACGTACGCGACGCGCCGGCCATCGGACGACACGGCGACCGGCTGCCCGCCCGCGAACGTGCGAACAGCGAGCATGTCCTCGGTGGTGAAGACGGGAGCAGGCTGCGCCAACGCGGCCGGAGCGGACGAGAGCAGGATCACGGTCGCGAGCGATGCAATGAGTCGATGCATGGAGTCCTCGGTCAGGGGTCGAAGCGAGTTGTACACTAAACGGCATGCGCGCGGCTGCGCTGGTTTCGTACCTGGTCATTTCCTGCACCGCGTGCCGCGGCGCTCTCTCGCCGGCCGCAACGTCCCCGCGGTCGCGCCCTCCGGTGATCCTCGTCACCATCGACACGCTGCGGGCGGACCGGCTGGGCTCGTACGGCTCGCCGCGCGGCCTGACGCCGTCGCTCGACGCCTTCGCCCGCGAGGCGACGCGCTTCAGCGCCGCTGTGAGCCAGGTGCCGCTGACGCTGCCGTCCCACGCGACGATCCTCACCGGCCTGCATCCCGCGCATCACGGCGTTCGGACCAACGACGGATTCCGGCTCCCGGCCGGTGTGCCGACGCTCGCCGAGTCGCTGAAGGCCACCGGCTACACGACGGCGGCGTTCATCGGCGGCTATCCCTTGCGCGGCTCCACCTCCGGGCTGTCACGCGGATTCGATCGCTACGACGATGAGTTTCTCGTCGCACCGGACGTGACCGAGCGATCGGCAGACGCGGTGATCCAATCCGCGGCGGCCTGGATCGACGCGAACAGCTCGAGACCGTTCTTCGCGTGGATCCACCTCTTCGATCCGCATTCGCCGTACACGCCGCCGGCGCCGTTCGCCTCGGCGCATCACGACGCGCCGTACGACGGAGAAGTCGCCTATACCGACGCCGCGGTCGGCCGCTTTCTCGATCGGCTGCGGCAACGGCACCTCTTCGCGCCCGCGGCGATCGTCATCGTCGCCGACCACGGCGAGTCGCTCGGCGACCATGGTGAGCGGACGCACGGCACGTTCCTGTACGACGCAACCGTTCGCGTCCCGTTGATGATCAAGTTGCCGACGATCGGGCGGACGCCGGACACGGCGACGTTCCGGCTCGCCGCCTCGGCTGAAGCTGCCGCCGTCAAGCAGCCGGAGACTGCCGGAACTGCGGTGGTCGCAGTCCCGGTGGAAACCGCGGATCTCGCGCCGACGATTGCCGCGATCACAGGCGCCACGCCCGCGCATGCCGACGGCCGGAGTCTGCTGCCGCTCCTGTCCGGCGAGGCCGGCGATCCCGAACGGCCGGCCTACGCCGAGTCCTACTATCAGAATGTCCTGCTCGGATGGAGTCCGCTGCGTGCGGTGCGGACCGCGCGGTGGAAGCTGATCGAGGCGCCGCGCCCCGAGCTCTACGACCTCGAGCACGATCCCAGCGAGCTGCAGAGTCGTCTGACCGAGCGCGCGGCGCTCGCCTCCGGTCTCCAGCGCGTGCTGGCCAGCCTCGACCAGCCGGATCAGCCGGCCGCCGATGCACGCGCGCCCGCGGCGGGCGATTCGATGGAGCGGCTGCGGAGTCTCGGATACGCGTCGGGTTCGACCGTGCCCACGCCGGCCAGCCGCGCGATCGATCCGAAGGACCGGGTGGCCGTGTGGGCGGAGATCGAGGACGGCATCGACCTGACCGCGCACGATCCGGCGGTGGCCGAGCAGAAGTTCACGCGGGCGCTGACGCTCGATCCCGGCAACGGCCTGGCGCTGAAGTATCTCGCCGATCTGCGGTTCCGAGGCGGACGGCTGAAAGAGGCGCGCGACAACTACCGCCGCGCGCTCGCCGCCGGATTCCGGCACCCGGACGTCTACGTCAACGTCGCGTCGATCGCCGAGCGTGAAGGCCGTCTCGACGAAGCGCGCGCGGCGCTGGTCAGCGCGGTCGAGCTCGCCGCTTCTGACGCGGACGCCTGGAACCGGCTCGGCCTCGTCGACACGCGGCGCGGCGATCTCGAGGCCGCTCGCCGCGCCTTCGCGCAGGCGATTGCCGTCGCCGCCGATCGACCGGAACCGTACTACAACCTCGGGCTGATCGAGCGGCGCGCCGGCAACGAGGCCGCCGCGCAGGCGCGGCTGCACGAGGCGCTCGCGCGCAATCCGCGATACGCGGAGGCGCACTACGAGCTGGGCACCGGCTACCTGCTCGCGCGTCAACCGGAGCGCGCGCTCGAGTCGTACCGCGCGGCGCTGGCGATCCGGCCGGGCTACGCGGAGGCGCTGTTCGGCGCTGCCCGAGCGGAGCTCGATCTGGGCAGGTCGGCCGATGCGCGGCGGCACTACGAGCAATTTGTGAAGGTGGCGCCGAAGGAGTATCGGCAGCAGATTGCCGCCGCCGAGGAGGCGCTGAGAAAATTAAGAATTAGGAATTAAGAATTAAGAATTCGCGTCAAGTCACTCGCCGTACGCGCCGCCAGGCACGAATTCTTGATTCTTACTTCTTCACTCTTAATTCTCAGAATCGGTACCGCACGGCCACCTGTGCCTGACGCTGATCCCTCACGCCGGTGATGGTGCCGAAACTGGCCGGCGGCGGCAGCGGATTCAGGCCGATGATGTTGTTCACCGACGAGACGTTGGTCCGGTTCAGTAGGTTGAAGACGTCGAACCGCAGTTCGACGTGGTTCGAGCCGCCGAGCCTCAGGTCGTAGGCGACGCTCGTGTCGAGCGTCACGGTCGCGGGATAGCGGAACGAGTTCCGGGTCAGGCTCGCCGGGCGATCCCCGTAGCTCGTCGTCGCGGAGAAGCCGTCGCCGTCGGAGTCCTGGCCGACGACACCTGTGTACGGAAACCCCGAGCGGGCGAACAGGATGGTGCCGACGCGCAGGCCGAGCGGCGCTTCGTACATGCCGCTCAGCACGAAGACGTGCGGCGCGTCGGTGTCGCTCGGTCCCCACTGGTAGCCGCGATCGGCGCCGATCGCGGTGACGCCGGGCACGAACGAGTTGTTCAGCCGGAAGTTGTCGACGTCGCCCCGCGCGTGACCAAAGGCGTAGCTCGTCTGCAGGTCGTAGTGGTGCGACAGGCGTTTGGTGAGCGCGATCTTCAGCGCGTTGTACTCCGTGTGCCCGCCGTTGAACTGCAGGTAGAGGCTGCGAAACCCCGTGAAGTCGATGCCGTACGGACCACCGGTTGTGTTGGGGACGCCGAGCGGGCGCAGCGCATTGGCCTGCGCCACGGTGCGCGTCTGTCCCGGTCCGAGTGGAAAGTACGGCGGCGCGTTGATGTCCCACGTCACCAGCATGTCGTAGCCGTAGACGCGCGCGTAGTCGGCCGACACGGCCCAATCGGGTCCGATCTCGTGCTGGACGCCGAGGTTGGTGTTGAAGAAGTGCGGCGCGATGCGCCGGAAGTCGTTGCCGATGCCGAGTGGAAAGTCGGGTCCTTGGAAGACCGGCACGTAGACCGTCGCGCGTGCGACGGTGTTCGCCCCTGACGGAAACGCGCTCAATCGGTCGGGGAACGTGGGGAAGAGCGGATCGCCCTGACGCAGATCGATCGTCGTCTGCCCGACCGGACCGGTGTTCGACTCGCGGTTGATCAACGACGATTCGAGCGTGTCGTAGAAGATCCCGGTGTTGCCACGCACGACGGTCTGCGTGCTGCCGCCGACGTTCCAGGCGAATCCCACTCGCGGCGCAATGTTGTTGTTGTCGCCCTGGAACAGCGAATCCTTGTCCCACCGCACGCCGACGTTCACGGTGAGGCCGCGGGCGACTTCCCAGTCGTCCTGCGCGAACACGCCGGCCATGTAGTCCTTGAAGTTCAGGCCGGAAGTGCCGAACGTCTGCGTGAACTGGAACGGGAACGTCGACGGATCGCTGGCGTTGTACGGAAATTTGGTCCCTTGCGCGAACGTATAGGTTCCCGCGAAGTTGTTGAAGAACGTGACGAAGCGCCAGGATCCGATTATGTCGACGCCGGCCTTCAGCTGGTGCGAGCCGCGATCGACCGAGAAATGATCCACCCACTGCGCCCGCTTCTCGACCAGGTTCTGCGGGAAGCTGGGATTGGTGCCGAGGTTGCCGACGCCGGTGTAGGTGACGGTCACCGGCGCGTTGCTGAAGTCGGGCGTGCGCGAGGCCTCGCCGCTCGACGCGGTCAACGGCGAATAGAAGTCGACGACGTCGTAGGTGTAACGGAAGCGGGCTTCGTTGACCTTGTTCGTTCCGAAGTTGCTGACCAGCGACGCGACGAACGCGTCGGTGCGCCCTTCGGTGTTGCTGCGGCGGTCGTAGGTGTTCAGGCCGCCGACGCCCTGTCCTTCCTGTTTGTTGCGATTGAAGCTGTAGCGGGCGTCGAGCGCGTTGTGATCGTCGAACCGGTGATTCAGCTTCAGGAAGCCCTGCCGCTGCGTCTGCGGCGCGGGGAACGTGCCTGGCGCCAGCACCGACGTCACCACCGCCACGTCGTCGATGTTGGTGTCCTCGTAGTTGGCGAAGTAGTGCGTGCGATCCCGTTTGATCGGGCCGCCGATGGTTCCGCCGTACTGCTGCCGCTTCTGCGTCGTCTTCAGGCCGGTCAGCAGGTTCGCCGCCACCAGGTCGGTGGGCCGCCAGAAGCCGTAGGCGCTGCCCGAGAGCGTGTTCGTCCCGGACTTGGTCACCACGCTGATCGTGCCGGCGCCGGTCTGGCCGGTTTCCGCCTTGAAGCCGTTGCTGATCACCTGCACTTCTTTGATCGCGTCGATCGAGAGGCCGTTGCCGCCGCCGAACTCGCCGTTGACGGTCCGAATCTCGCGCCCGGTCATCGACACGCCGTCGGCGACGAAGTTTGCCATGCGGGTGCCCTGTCCGTTGACCGAGATGTTGCTGCTGCTCGTTGCACCGGTCGGCACGACGCTGCCGGAGGTCTGGAGCAGCGACAGGAAGTTGCGGCCGTTGGTGGGCAGGTTCTCGACCTGCTTGGTGTCGAGGATCGTCGACAGCTCGCTCTCGCGTGTGCGGATGAGCGGCGAGGACGCCTGGACGGTCACGGCCTCCTGCAGGCTCCCGACGCTGAGACGGAAGTTGATCTCCGGTTTCGTGTTGGCCTGGAACTCGAGACCTTCACGATTCTGCGGCGCGAATCCCGGCAGCTCCACGGACAGAGTCCACCGGCCGGTGGGATTCAGCGCGGTGAACGAATAGCGGCCCTGGTCGTCGGTGACGGTGGATCGCACGAAGCCGGTGTCGGAGTTCTTGAGCGTGACCGTGACGCCGGGCAGCACGCCGCCGGTCGCGTCGGTCACCGTGCCGGCGAGATCGAAGCGCGTGACGTCGGCGCGCGCGCTCGCCGCGAGCGACAGCACGAAGACGAATACCGAAATGAAGAGGCGAGACCCGGTGCGGGGCATGGGTCGGACTATAGGAGTCGCCGCGCGCAAGGTCAAGCTGCGGCCTCTGCGTTGAAGCTCTGATCTTCGGGCGTGTCGCTGGAGTTGCGCTATCCTCACGGCCGAGGAACGCGCATGAACTGGAAGCCGACCGAACGCTGGGTGACGTCCTACTACGAGATCGTCAATTCGGAGACGCGCCGTCCGAGCAATCAATACGAGAGCGGCTACGCGCGCCGGCTGTTCAGCGCGACGCCGGTGCTGTCGATCCTCAACGTGCTGGCGGACCGCGTCTGGCTCTACGTGTCGTGCTACGACGTTGACGGCGCCGCCCAGCTCGACCTCTCGGCCGAAGGCGGACTCGATGGGCGAACCTCGGATCAGTTTCGCGTCGCGGACAACGTCAAGATTCCGTTCGAGAAGCTCGGCACGAAAACGAAGGGCGACGTGTATCAGGTGTGGCGCGGCTGGTTCGAGATCTACGCGTCAGCCGACGTCTATCCCGACGCCTGGATGGCGTATCTCAGCCAGGAGATGGGCGACGTGACGGCGGAGTTCTGGGACCGTCCGATCAGGCTGCAGAAGGCGCCGATTCTGCGCGACGACCTCGAGTTTCCGCGCTTCCAACATCGGCCGAGTGAGAACATCCTCAAAAAATAAGCGAGGTCTGAATCCGATGGGGACACGTCTCGCGCGTGCACCCTTCGTTGCCCTCGCCGCCGTTCTCCCGCTGCCGTTCACGTCAGGTTGCACCTCACCGGACGCGGCGGCCGCCGCCGCGAAGGCGAGGAGACCGCAGCGTCAGCGGCGGCGCCGAACGTGCCGCCTCGAACGGCGCTGCCGTCGAACGAGGAACGGCTCGCACGAGCGAGGAAGTTCGAGCTGAACACGCTGTACGAACCGCCGCCCGGCGACCCGCTCGAGCACAACACGAGCGGCGATGCGAAGACCATGTGTCCGCAGGGCACTCGCCTTGCTGATGGACGCCATCCCGGGGCCGAGGCGCGTAGAATGCCTCGATCGAGGAACCCGGAGCGTGCGGGGGACGGGTCGCAGACGTTGATCGTGGCGACCCGTTTGCGCCGCGCGGGATGACGCGGCCGGGGCACGACCATGGCTCGCGGCAAGATCTTCATCAACTACCGGCGGGATGACAGCCGGGCCGACTCCGGCCGTCTCTACGATCGGCTCGTGTCACGGTTCCCCGGCAAAGTCTTCCGGGACGTGGCGTCGCTCGAGCCGGGCGTCGAATGGCACGAGGCGATCGTGCGGGTCCTCGGCCAGGCAGACGCCTGCATCGTGGTCGTCGGCAAGGATTGGCTCACCATTGTCGACGCGTCAGGCCGGCGCCGGCTCGACAACCCGCGCGACACGGTTCGCCAGGAACTGGCCGTGGCGCTCGAGCGCAAGATGCGCGTCTTCCCGGTCCTCGTCGGCGGCGCCAGGATGCCCGACGAACAGGAACTGCCCGCGGACATCCAGGCGCTGTGCCGCCGCAACGCCCTCGAAATCACCGAGCAGGATTGGGACGAAGACTTCGACAAGCTGGTCAGGGCGCTCGAAACGTCGCTGGGAATGCCGTCGAGGCGACCCGATGGCGGGCGGCGAATGTCGCGGACGACGGTGGCGGTCGCGGCCGCGACGCTGGCAGCATTCGTCGCACTCGCCGGCTACGCCGCGAAGCGCGAATTCTCGCCGCCGACCGCCCAGGACAACACCGCGACGAGGCCCGCTGCCAACGGACCGAAGGTCGCGCCCGCTGTCGACAGACCGGACGAACGCTCCCAGCTCGTCGGGACTTGGAAGGCAGACGTCGTGGAACTGGGAGTTCGAATGGAGATCGTCTGGCACGTCTGGCCCGATGGCACCTCCAGCTATATGGCGACGAGCGCGACGGGAAGCGGCACCGCCACCACGGCCTGGACGTATACAGGCGGCATCATTTACGAGCGATCGTCCTCGGGTCCGCCGTCGAGCGGATCGATCAGGTGGATCGATCGCGACCATTTCGTGCTGACAATCATCGACAACGGCGATCCGAGAACGAGGGGCCTGGAGCGTCGCTATTCGAGACTCAGACAGTGACGGTGCGAGCGGCCGGCCGCGCGCGCCGCGGCAAGCCTCGAACCACGATCGGAACGAAGTCTGGACCGATACGCGGCGGGGGCGGCCCATAATCGCACGGTGCGGTTCGCGCCGATCGCTGCCTCGGTGGCACTCTTCGTCTGCATCGCGTGCGGAGGGCAGCGGGCTGATTCAGACCGCGCCTCGCTCGACGACGCGAGCCGCGCGTACGTCAGGCTGGTGCTGGCGCTCGGCGAGCGCGACTCGGACTCGCTCGACAGCTACCACGGTCCGGCAGAGTGGCGCGCGCAGGCGCAGCGTGAACACACGCCCCTCGCCAACCTACGCTCGGCCGCGGTTGCGCTCGCGGACTCGTTGAAGACGGAGCGCACCGCCGCCGGTACCGACGAAGACGCGCGTCGTCGTGCTTTTCTGATCAGGCAACTCGGAGCGGTTGCGTCGCGTATCGACATCTTGCAAGGCGCGCGTCCGTCGTTCGACGAGGAGGCGCGGCTGCTCTTTGGCCTGGATCCACGCGCATCTGACGCCGGCGGCGAGCCGAACCCGGGCGCGGCCGTGCGAACCGAACTCGATCGCCTGCTGCCCGGGCGGGGCGACCTGGCGACGCGGTACGCTGCGTTCGACCGGCAGTTTCTCGTCCCGCCGGATCGGCTGCCGGCGGTGCTGTCGCGCGCGATCGAGGGGTGCCGGGCGGCGACGCGCGAGCACGTCGCGCTGCCCGACGGCGAGCGCGTGCAACTGGATTACGTCCGCGATCTGCCGTGGAGCGCGTTCACGCGATACGAGGGACGGTTCGTCAGCCGCGTTCAGGTGAACGTGGCGCTGCCGCTGACGGTCGATCGCACGCTGGATCTGGCGTGCCACGAGGCGTATCCGGGCCACCACACGATTGCGGCGCTCCTCGACGCGCGGTTCGGCGCGAGGCGCCCGGAGTTTCTGATCCAGCCGCAGTTCAGCCCGCAGTCGGCGCTCCACGAAGCGGGCGCATCAATCGCCCCCGAACTGGCGTTTCCCGGCGCCACGCGGACGGCGTTCGAGCGCGACGAACTGTTTCCCCTGGCCGGACTCGATGCATCAGGCGCGGCGCGGCACGTGGCGATCGGACGACTCGTCGACTGCCTAACCGGCATCGAGGCTAGCGTGGCCCGCAGGTATCTCGACGGCGCGCTCGACTTCCCGCGGGCGGCCGCTGCGCTCGAGCACGACGCGCTGATGCCCTCCGCCGACGCGACCCTGAAATTCGTGAACCAGTTCCGCAGCTACGCCGCAACCTACACGATCGGCCGCGATGCACTGGCGCAGGTCGTGGCCGGCGACTGGAGCGCCTATCTCCGTGCGGTGCAGGATCCGACGCAGATGTTGCCGAGCCCGGCCGGAAAGTAATCCTTTGTCACCCCGCCGCGCGGTGGTTGACGCGCGCCACGCCGCCACCTAGAGTTCTCACACGCGTCCGGCGCCCGCCCGCCCCGCACCGGACCGAATTGCAAGGAGCACAACAGATGCGTTGCTGGATCGCGGCTCTCACGCTGTCGGTGATTTGCACCGGGTGTTCCCGTGGACCCTCGACTTCCGCGGCGGCGGCGCCGGCACCGGCGCAGCCGAAGCTCGGCATCCGTCCGGCCGGCGACACGGAAATCCAGCCGGACATGAGCAAGATCCAATCGGAGGACCTGAAGAAGGTCTTCGCCTACATCGACGAGCACATCGACGACCACGTCGTGAACCTGCAGAAGTGGATCCGTCAGCCGAGCATCTCCAACAGTGGCGAGGGGATTCC
>DATFWL010000595.1:0-2506 GCA_035259385.1 Vicinamibacterales bacterium
ATCCCCGCGCGAACCGCGCGTTCGACGGCTTCGCACAGCGGATCGTCACGGTACGGCTGCAGTACGGGCGCGCCGAGCGACAGGTTGATGATCCGGACGTTGAACTGCTTGCGGTGGTCCACGACCCAGTCGATTGCCTCGATGACGTCGCTGGTGTCGCCGCTGCCATCGTCGCCCAGCACCCGCAGGTTGAGCAGATACGCGCCCGGGGCGATGCCGCGGTGCCCGGTGCCGATCGAGCCCTCGCCCGCGATGATCGCGGCCACGTGCGTCCCGTGCCCGTAGTGGTCCGACGGGTCGTCGTGCCCCGTGAAGTCCTTGTTCACGATCACCCGATGGCCGAACGCCCGGTGGCGGACGTCGATCCCCGAGTCGATGACCGCGACGGACACCCCTTCGCCCGTCAGGCCAGGCACATCGTCCGACCCCTCCCAGACCCGGTCCGCCCCCACGGTTTCTGCGGTCACCTGATCCACCGATGACTTGATGCGCACGTCGCCGGACAGGTGATCCACGGTCTCATCGTCACGCAGCGCCTCAAGCTGCCCGGCGTTGACAATGAGGACAGCGCCGCTCGCCATGTAGCGGCCGATCCGCAGGTTGTAGCGCGCCGCCAGAGCGTCGACTTCCGCCTTCGTGCCGTGCACGATGACGCGGACCGACTGCGAACCCATCGCGAGATGATCGGCCAGGTCGGCGCTCAGGCGCGCTTTCGGGCCGGCGGCGATCGCCGGCCCGGCAGAGCCCGTGAGGATGCACGTCGCGAGTGCGAACGCGCGGAACCGCGCGCGCGCGGGGGATGTCACCATATGTCGCTCCAACGACTGGCCGTCTCAGAAACTCGGGCGCTTACTGGCCGTCGCCAGGGGGCAGGTGACGGCCGTCCACCGATTCGAGGAGCACGCGCTGCGACCCGCCGAGGGTACGAATCGTCTGCAACCGTCCGTCACGAATCCGGTTGTAAATCGTTCGCCGGGAGACGCCCAGCAGCTGCGCCGCGTGATCAAGGGAGACGCTGCGGCCGATACGTGGCTCATACCCGGCATCTGTAGTGGGTGGTGTCGACGCCATGTTTCCCTCCGGATGCCGGATATAAAGGCACGCACGATGCCGTTCGGCCGCTGCACTCTCGGATCACATCTAAGCTATTGTGGATACGACGGTTGGGCTCGTATTCGGGGTGAAGTGCGATAAGCTGAGCTAGGTCGATTCCGGCCAAGAAGCTAGCCGACGGCCGTCCGCTCGGAGAGGAAACCGGCGATCTTGCACGGAAAATCAATCTCGACCGCCGTTGTTGCACAGAAATTCGACCGGCCAGTTTTCTGGCTGCTCCGACAGCTTTCCACCGGACTCATGCGATCACCTCGGACCTGCGCAGCATCGTTTACGCTGTTGCTCGCCCTCGCCCTGGCCGCCTGCCGCGCAACGCCCCCGCCCCAGGCGACTGGATCGACTCCACCGGCCGTCTCCCGCGGAGGAGAACTTCTCGTGTCCGTCCGCAGCGAGCCAATCAGCTTCAACCGCCACGCGTCCCGCGACAGCACCACCTACCTCGTGACGATGCTCACGCAGGCCCGCCTGGTGCGCGTCAACCAGGCAACCCAGGCGCTGGAGCCGATGCTCGCCCAGTCGTGGACGACCTCCGACGATGGCAGGCGCGCGGACGTGAAGCTGCGTGAAGGCGTGACGTTCTCGGACGGCACGCCCTTCACCGCGCAGGACGTCGTCTTCGCGTTCGTCGCTGCCTACGACGCGAAGTCGGGCAGCGTACTGGGCGACACGATCATGGCCGGCGGGAAGCCGCTGAAAGTCGAGGCCACCGGCGATCATTCGGTCGCGATCACCTTTCCGGAGCCGTTCGCGCCGGGGCTCCGCATTCTCGACTCCCTGCCGATCTATCCGCGCCACAAGCTCGAGGCCGCGTTCAAGGCCGGCGCGCTGCGTCAGGCGTGGGGGCTCTCGACGCCGGTCCACGAGCTCGCCGGGCTCGGGCCGTTCGTCCTCAGCGACTATCAGCCCGGACAGCGCATGATCCTCACGCGCAACCCGCACTACTTCGAGCAGGCGGCCGACGGGACTCCGCTGCCGTATCTCGATCGGATCGTCATCGACGTGATCCCCGACCAGAGTGCGGAGCTGCTGCGGCTCGAGTCGGGACAGCTCGACATGATGACGAGCGAGATCTCCCCCGACGCCTACGGCCCCCTCAAGCGCGCGGCGGATCAAGGACGCGTCAAGCTGGTCGATGTCGGCGTGTCGCGAAATGCCGACGGCCTGTGGTTCAACCTGAAGCCGGGCGCCTTCGCCGGCGATCCGCGCGCCGCGTGGCTGCAGCGCGACGAGCTGCGCAAGGCGATCTCGATGACCGTCGATCGCCAGGCGTTCGCCGACACGGTGTTCCTCGGCGCCGGGGTTCCGATCTTCGGGGCGGAGACGCCGGCGAACAAGATGTGGTACTGGAGCGGCACGCCGCAGACGCCGCACGATCCCGCCGCCGCGAAACAAC
>DATFWL010000596.1:0-6658 GCA_035259385.1 Vicinamibacterales bacterium
GCGTATACGTGATCGCGGTCGCATTCACACTCGACCCGGTCTTGAATTGCCACAGAGTCTCGCCCGTCGCCGCATCGAGCGCGATGAACTCACCCGTGAGCTTGCCGGTGAACACAAGTCCGCCGGCCGTCACAAGCGTACCGGCGGAACTCGGCATGTCGGTCAGCTTCACGTCCCACTTCTTCTCGCCGCTCAGCGGATCAATAGCGACGAAATGGCCAACGACATCGTCGGGTTTGAACGTCGGAACTCTGCCGACCACGCCGGTGGAATTCGTGCCGGGCTCTTGCGGTTTGGGTGGCGCAAGTTTCTGAATGCGCGGCACGTCCCACGCGCTGAGGTACACCAGGCCGGTGCTCGGGTTGAACGCGATCGGCACGGCATTGGTGCCGCGCTGCGGGTAGATCGACACCTCCTCTCCGGCCAGGAAACGCTTGTAGAGGTCGGTCAGCACCGGCCGGCCGGTCGCGAGGTCGACATGCGTGGCCCAGTTCACGGTCGTAAATGGGTGCGCAGCGATCAGGCGGCAGTTCGTGCGGTCGAGCACATACAGGAAGCCATTCTTGTTGGCCTGGATCATGACCTTCTGCGCCTGGCCGCCGACCTGAATATCGGCCAGCACCTGTTCGTCCGTGGCGTCCACGTCGTAGACATCATTGGGCGTGTACTGGTAGTGGCAGACGAGTTCCCCGGTCTTGGGGCGGATGGCGATCACGCTCGACGTGAAGAGGCTGTCGAGCGCGCCACGCGGCCGAGGATCGTATGGTTCCGCATTCCCTGTACCCCAGTAGACGAGATCGAGCTGCGGATCGTACGAGCCCGACCGCCACGTCGCCCCGCCGCCGTGCGTCCACGCATCACCGCCTTTGGGCCACGTTTCTGACCCGGGCTCGCCTGGCGCCGGAATCGTGTAGCGTCGCCAGAGTTTCCGCCCGGTGTCAGGATCCCAGCCGTCGAGGAACCCGCGCGTCGTGAACTCGCCACCCGCCATGCCCGAGATGACGACGCCGTTCGCCACGATCGGAGCGCCGGTCGACGTGTAGCCCTCGCGAAAGTCGGCGAACGTCTGATTCCAGACCTCCTTTCCAGTCTTCATGTCCAGTGCGATCAAATGGTTGTCGATCGTCACTCGAAAAAGCTTGCCGTTATAGATCGCCGGAGCTCCGCGATTGATGGCGCCAAAAATCGCGACGCGCTGCACGCCCGGGTCAGTCTCGACTGGCGTGCGCCATATCTGGCGGCCTGTCTCCACGTCGATCGCGAACGTCCACTTCCCATTGACGGCGTACATCACGCCGCCATAGATCGTGGGCGCCCCGAGCTCGCCCGCGTCGTTCATGAGGCTCGTGCTCCAGACCGGCACGAGGCGCTTGACGTTCGAGCGATTGATCTGCGCGAGCGGGCTGTAATTCTTCCTGTCGTAGCCCATGCTCGCGGTCGTCACGCTCTCGGTGTGGTGGCCCTCATTGATGAGATCCGCGGTTGTCTGGGTACGTCCCATCGCCGGCCACAGGCCCGAGACGATGGCGGTCGCCCACGCCGTCTTGGTGAACTTCATGCGCCTCATCCCGACCAGGACGCTAATTCCGAATGATCTGTCCGCCCTTCATGACGAAGGTCACGCGCGACATCTCGGTGATATCCGCGAGCGGATCGCCTGCAACCGCGACAATGTCGGCGAACTTCCCCTTCTCGATGGTGCCGACGTCGGCCGACCATCCGATGAGATCCGCGGCGATCGTCGTGGCCGAGCGCAACGCCTGCACCGGTGTCATCCCCCACTTCACGAGATAGGCGAACTGATCCTTCTGCGTGCCGTGCGGGAACGGCCCGGCGCCGCTGCCGAACGGCAACACGACGCCGGCCGCCAGCGCCTTCTTGAAGCTCTTCTCCATGAGGCTCCAGCGGCTGTTGCCGAACCGCTTCATCTCTTGCGCGTGGTCCATGCTCAGATCGAACATCGTCACGGTCAGCGGCAGCTTCTTCTCCAGCAGCATCTTCAGCGAGGCGTCGTCCAGATCCAAGCCATGCGTCGGCACGTCCACGCCCGCGCTGATGCAGTTGTGCAGTCCTTCGCCGCCATACGCGTGGCAGGCGACCTTCAGTCCCTTGCGGTGCGCTTCGTCGACGATCGCCTGGGTTTCTTCGAGCGTGAACGTGGGCCGCACGGTGATCGTGCCGTCGGCGTGCAGGATGTACTCCTCGGTGCTGTAGATCTTGATCCACTCGACGCCGTAATGCGCCTGTTCGCGAACCGCCTCTCTGACGGCTACGGGGCCGTTCGCGATCTGCGCGCCCAGGTTCGAGATCGGAGTGTTGGTGAGGAGCGGGAACGCGACGCTCGCCTTGTTGGTGCTGACGAGGCCCGGGCCGGCCACCTGCATGCGTGGACCTTGCACGATGCCGTTGTTGATGGCGTTCTTGAGATCGAAGGTCCCGTACCAGCCGCCGTGCGACATCAGGTCCACGACTGTCGTGAATCCGGCGTTCAGATCGCGTTGCGCGTTCACGAGCGCTGCCAGCTCGCGGTATTGCAGGGGCTGTGTGAGTCCCACTGGTCCTGGTCCGTTCGGGCCGATGCCGGCGCCGCCGGGACCGACGAGCGGGTTGCCGTCCATGACGTGAAGGTGCGTGTCGATCAAGCCAGGCAAGACGGTCGCGCGGCTCAGGTCGATGGTTTGTGCGCCCGCGGGAATCGCGACGCTGGCGCCGACGTCGACGATCCGCTCGCCCCGCACCAGGATGATCTGATTCGTCAGCAGCGTGCCGGAGCGCGGATCGAACAAGCGTCCGGCGCGGATCGCGACCGTCTGTTCTGCCGCGCGCTGCGGTGGCGGAGGCGGCACCCATGCCGCCGGCAGGGCGGCAACCGCCGGTTGAGAGGGGCTCTGGCCCTGAAGCGCCGGAATCGTCAGCGCCAACGCGCAGGCGATCAGCGTGCCGACCGTTCGCGCCGTGAATCGATTTCGCACCATGGAAGCCTCATGTGTTCAACCTTCGGGTCGCCTTGGCCGCATAGTGCCGCGGAGACGTCCGGCGGCTCGATTCTAGTGATCGAGCTGATGCCGGCCAAGGGTAATCGCTGGAAAGCGGGCATCAGGCGGGGCTGACCATCGCAAAAACTCACACAGGAAGGTTGCGCTCAGCGGCGAAATCGATCGCATCGGTCGCTCGGCCGCCGACCGGCGCGCGCGGATAGGCCTTGACGAGCACGGCGTCGTCGGAGAAGCGGACGGTGTGTTGCTTGGCACGCGCCGACAGGATGCGACCGACTAACCACTGTCGTCCGCAAATATCGTTGTTGGCGTCGCGCGTGCAACATCGGCGAGCACATCGACGACGGTGCGGACGGCGACGGGAAGACCGAATCGGCGCATGGTTCCGGAGCGTACACGGTCAGGGTGGCGACCTCGTCGGCTCGCGGTCGTTCTCGGCAGTCATTCGCCCGACACCAAAGGAAATCGCCGCCCGCACGGATTTCGTGCGGACAACAAGTGCCGCGTACGTCGGATCCACGCGGTGCAAGTCCGCGTTGCGGGTCGGGTACAATCTGCGCGGCACCGAGGCCTGTACTCGCGAGAATGACAGTATTCGCTCCCCGTCGGAGGCTGGGGTCGTACGAGATCGTCCGCCTGAATGGCTGGCGGGACGGGTGAGGTCTATCAGGGACGCGATACGCGTCTGCACCACGCCGTCGCGATCACGTCGTCGAAGACCACACCCCGGTAAACAACGCTCGATCGCTCAAGGTTCGTGTGGTGGCCGTTCCAGATTCGCGTGCCGGCGAAGAAAGGTGGGTCGATGCTGACGAACGCCACGGTGGGAGGGGCGATCGCGACCTGTACTCTCGCGCTCTTGGCGAGCGTCGCCGAGGCGCCACTCGAGGCTCAGGCCGTTCGCGCGACGATCCTGGGCATCGTCCAGGACACCTCGGGTGCCGCGATGCCCGGCGCGACGGTCGAAGTCAGGAATGTCGACACCGGGGTCACGCAGACGGTGATCACGAACGGGCAAGGCCGGTACAACGCGCCCGATCTCGCCATCGGCACCTACGAGGTGCGCGCGTCGCTGGCGGGATTCCGCAGCGTCGTGCACACCGGCATCACGCTCCGCGTCGGCAGCGAGAACGTGGTGGACTTCGCGCTGCCGCTCGGTCAGATCGAGGAGACCGTCACGGTGACCGGCGAGAGCCCGATCGTCAACACTACGTCGAGCGCCGTCGCGACGACGATCGAGCAGAAGCAGATTTCGGATCTGCCGCTGAACGGCCGGAACTTCGCGCAGCTCATCACGCTCGCGCCCGCGGTGACGACGGTGACCTTCACCGGGTCGCTGTTCGGCCGACAGACCGTGTACTCGGTCGCGGGCGGCAGGCCCGAAGGGCAGGCGTTCCTCCTCGACAACACCAACGTCGCGAACTTCTGGAATCGCGCCGCCGGATCGGGCGTGCTCGGCACGACGCTCGGCGTCGAGGCGATCGCCGAATTCCAGGCGCTGACCAATACCTACAGCGCACAGTTCGGCGGCGGCGGCGGCGTCATCAACGCGATCACGCGATCGGGCACCAACAGCCTGCACGGATCCGGATTCGAGTTCGTGCGCAACAGCCGGTTCGACGCGCGCAACTACTTCGACGACCCGAGCAAACCGATTCCGCCGTTCAGCAAGAACCAGTACGGCGGCAGTTTCGGCGGACCGATCCGGCGCGACCGGGCGTTCGCGTTCGTGACCTACGAGGGCATCACGCAGAGCCTCGCCGAGACGCGCATCGCGACGGTTCCCGACGCCAACGCGCACGACGGTTTGATCCCGATCGGCGGCGTGCTGACCAGCGTCGGCGTCAACCCGTCGATCAAGCCGACGCTCGATCTGTACCCCCTGCCCTCGACGACACTCACGGGCGGTGTCGGCGAGATCACCCGCGTCGACAGCACGACCGGACACGAGAACTACTTCCTCGGGCGCTTCGATTACACACTGTCGGCGCACGACTCGTTCTTCGCGCGGTACGTCGCCGATACGGCCTATCTCTTCGAGCCGTTCAGCGGATCGAACATCCCGCTGTGGCCGGCGACCAACCGCACCAACAACCAGTACTTCACCGCCGAGGAGCGGCGGCTGATCTCGTCGAGCATCGTCAATCAGGTGCGCTTCGGCTTCGTCCGGACGCGCGAGCTGGCCGACAACACCGGCGGCGTCCCTGCGCTGCAGTTCTTCGACGAACGGATGAACGGCACGGTCAATCCGGGCAGCGGCATCACGGTGATTGGCGCGAACCAGCTCAACCCGTTCGACATTCTCCAGCGCAAGTACTCCGTGGCCGACGACTTCTACTGGACGACGGGGGCGCACACGTTGAAAGTCGGCGGCGCAGTCGAGCGGCAGGCGACCGACATCAACGCGCCGTTCCAGTGGGGCGGCGTGTGGACTTTCGGCAGTCTGCAGGCGTTCCTGCAGAACCAGCCGACGTCCGTTGTCGGCGCGCTGCCGGGGCTGGACAACGCGTTCCGTCTGTTTCGAGAGTGGGACGCCACCGCCTACGCGCAGGACGAGTGGCGAGTCGGGCGGACGGTGACGCTGAACCTCGGCCTGCGATACGCGCCGACGACCAATGCCACAGTGACGCCGGGCATCACGCTCGTCGATCCGCCGCGGTCGCCGGCCTTCACACCGGTCGAGACCGTCTTCGCGACGAACGCTTCGCTGAAGAACTTCGATCCGCGGCTCGGCATCGTGTTCGATCCTTCGTCGGATCATCGAACATCGATTCGCGCCGGCTACGGCGTCTTCCACAACGTGATCGCGCCGCGCGTCTACGGCTCCGCGTACTACCTGAATCCGCCGTACGTGATCGGCCGGCAGGATCTGTCGGTCGTGCCGCCGAACTTTCCGACACCGTTCACGGCGGTTGCGGCGTCGCTGCCGACGCAGAGTCAGGGCATCGACTATCAGACGGCGGAGACGCCGTATCAGGAGCAGTGGAACGTCAACATGCAGCGTGAAGTGTGGGCCGAGACGCTGCTGACGATCGGATACATCGGGTCGCGTAGCGCCAACCTCTTCAAGCAGCGCGACCTCAATCCGGTGACGGCGAAGACGCTGGCCGACGGATCGATCGTCTACGGCGCGCCGCGCGGGCCGGCCGCGGTCGGCATCGTTCCCAACCCGCGCATCAACCCGGCGTTCTCGACGCTCAACACCGGCACGTCGTTCGCGACGTCGACGTACCACTCGCTGCAGACGAGTCTCAATCGCCGCTTCTTCCGCGGCGTGCAGGCGCAGGTGTCGTACACGCTGTCCAGGTGCACGGATCTCAGCTCGGGCAACTTCGGCGGCGAAGGCGGCACCGCGTCGACCAATCCGTACGATCCGGAGTACGACTCGGGACCGTGCGGCTTCAACCGGACGCACACGTTGCGCGCGAGCACCGTCGTCGCGCTGCCGTTCAACGGGAATCGGCTCAAAGACGGATGGCAGGTGAGCGCGATTCTGAACATGACGAGCGGGGCGCCATTCACGCCGACGATCTTCGATCAATCGGGCCTTGGCACCGGCGCGCAGCGCCCGAATCTCGCGGCCGGCCGCGATCCGGACAGCATCGTGACCGGCAACATCAACCAGTGGTTCGATCCGACGGCGTACACGCTGCCCGCGCCGG
>DATFWL010000597.1:0-2734 GCA_035259385.1 Vicinamibacterales bacterium
GGCGGGCAGTTCCTGTACGGAGACATTGTGGTGGCGACCGAGCTGTCGGAATCAATCCGCCGCAATATCGATTTGTGGACGGGTTGAATCGCCGGTGCTCTGCCGGAGGCAGAGCTTGTCGCGCTTCTCGGGCACATTGGCTTCGAAGAGGTCGTCATCCAAGAGCGCTTCGATTGCTTTCGCGGGACGTCCAAAGAACGAGTCGCCGAGAAGTATGGCGTCGTCGGCGTGAACGTCTACGCCCGTAAGCCGCGTTGACGATGAAGGTGATCTGATGAGCGCATGTTGCTCGACGTACGGCAATGTCGCCGGCGCACATTTCGACGAGAAGATCGCCAGGCGTGACCTGGAGAGTTACCGCAAGAACGGGGCTGGCCCGACCGCTCGCCTGCTGCGGGACATGCTCGTCGACACCGGCGCTGTTGACGGCGTCCTTCTCGACGTTGGTTCCGGGGTTGGCGGATTGAGCTTCGACCTGCTCGAGCGCGGGGTCACGCGCGCGATCGCGGTTGACGCATCAGCCGCCTACCTCGCTGCCGCGGCTCAGGAAGCGACACGCCGCGACAGGCTTCGAGCCGTCGAGTTCAGACACGGCGATTTCCTTGATGTCGGCTCGACGATTCCGCCTGCAACCGTCGTGACCATGGATCGTGTCATTTGCTGCTACCCAGCGTTTGAGTCGCTTTTGAACGAAGCACTCGAACACGCGAAGCGTTACTTCGCCTATTCGTATCCGAGAGATCTTTGGTACGTCCGCGCGGCGATTGCCGCCGAGAATGCCGTTCGCAGGTTCAAGCGGAACCCGTTCCGCGCGTTCGTCCATCCGGTTGCCCGAATGACGCAGACGATTGAAGGCGCAGGGTTTCGCTTGGCAGCACGTCGTCGGTCCTGGCAGTGGTCCGCCGAGGTGTGGGTTCGCTAGAGGCGGCGTAACGTTCAGACCCTCGTCGCTATTCCCCAACAGCAGTGCGACCACGATTTCGGGAAGCGACTCAGGTATTCGAGTTCGACCCGTTCGATTCGAAGGCCTGCGCCCGCCACCATCGAAGGAATGTCCCGCGTCAGAAAGAGGCCTGCGAACACGCGGTGATGTACCGGTTCCCACCATCGCTGCCAGCGCCGGACGCGGTCGTCTGGCGCGATGCTGTTTTCTAGAAACAGAAGCGTGCCCCCTGGTCTGAGCACGCGCGCGAGGCCGCTCAAGGCCTCGCGTAGCGGACCGATGGAACAGAGCGTGAACGTACTCACGACGGTGTCGACACTCGCGTCGTCCAGGGGGATCCGCTCGCCGGGGAGGGGCAGGAACTCGACGTCGAGACCTGTCCGCCGCTGCTGCTCTTCGGCGCGGCGTCGCATCCCAGGATTCGGCTCGAGCGCGAATAGCTTGCTCACCCTCGCACGGTCGTAATAGGGGAAGTTCACGCCCGATCCGACGCCGATCTCCAGGACGGTACCATCGGCGCGTGGAACAATCTCACGGCGCAGTATTTGGATCGGGCCTGGATTCCCGAGCCGCTCCACTAACGCCGGATAGATACTGTCCGTGTAGAAGCTCATGATGTCGCTGTTCGAAGCATTCGACGGAGGAAGGGCCTCGCGGGATCGTGGGTCTCTAGAGGCCTTTGGACGGCACGCTGAGCGCCCGTTCTCGCATCACCAATCGAGGGGCTTTTCACACATCCGCGCGGAGCCACCTCGAGCAAATAGCCGTACGTGATCTCAGAAGATGAGAGGTCTGACACAATTTTCTGAGATCATGAATTTCGACCGCTCGCACCTCGTTGATTCTAAAGCGGAGAGATGTCGGAGTGGTCGATCGAGCACGCTTGGAAAACGAAGCGGGCCAGCGATACCAACCTACTCCGAAGCACGCCAACACACACGCGGAAGACCGATTAGGCGCACGGAAGTATCAGCAGACGTGCGTCGCTAGACGGCGATGTTCTTCGGAGTTTTCGGCGTGATCTATCACAGTCCCATCACAAGCCCGCCGCGTACTTCGCGCGTCCGTTCGCGTGGCCGTTGTGTTATAAAAATAACATGCGCAGCCGATTCCTTGATGATCTGAGCAGCGATGGGTCGTACGCGATTCGCGGTCTCGCGCGAAGCCCCGGCTTCGCGGCCACCGCGGTGATCACGCTGGCCTTAGGCATCGGCACCGCCACGGCGGTGATCAGCGTCGTGAATACCGTTCTGCTCGAGCCGCTCCCGTACCACGACTCAGATCGACTGGTGCGGATCGTACAACGTGCAGCTCCCGCCAATCCCGCGGCGCCCCTCCTCCGCAGGTCCGACATGTCGCAGCTAGAGCTGAGCCAGTGGCGCAAGAGCACGAGGACGCTCTCCGCGATGGCGATCTCGATGACACCACCGATCACGCTGATGCCAACCGCATCCGGATCGACGCGTCTGACAGGGTCGCTGATATCGGCGAACACCTTTGCGATGCTGGGGGCGCGCGCGCAGCTTGGCCGCACGCTCGAACCGGCGGACGCGGCGGCCGGCTCGAACGTCGTCGTTATCAGCGCCCGCGCGTGGCAGCGGTACTTCCAGAGCGATCCCAACATTCTCGGACGCACCATCGCGCTCAAGGCGCAGGGACCTGAGGCGGGGCTCCTCGACGGTACGCCGCTGACCATCGTTGGGGTCGTGCCATCCAGCTTCGATTTTCCGCAACCCAACTCCGATTACTGGGCGCCGATCGCCGAAGACTCGCCGGCGCGCGCACGGCTCG
>DATFWL010000598.1:0-2949 GCA_035259385.1 Vicinamibacterales bacterium
GTGGTCGGTATTTTCCAGGCAAATGGTGGCGTGGCAGAAAGCGAGGTCTGGGGCGACGCACGCACGCTGCAGGGCACGTACAAACGAGGCAGCACGTATCAATCGGTGCTCGTTCAGCTCGATTCGACCGACCGCTACGACCAGTTGCGGGACTGGCTGACCTCGAATCCTCAGGTCAAAGTCGGCGTTCGGCGCGAAAGCCAATATTACGCCGACCAGTCCGCAGCCATGACACGATTGATTCAAACGATTGGGTTCGCGATCGCCGCGCTCATGGGAATCGGTGCGGTCTTCGGCGCGATTCTCACGATGTATACGGCCGTGGCCTCCCGGGCGCGCGAGATTGCAACGCTGCGCGCCCTCGGATTCAACACGACATCGGTGCTCGCGTCGGTGTTGGCAGAATCGCTGGCGCTCGGCGCGATTGGTGGCTCGATCGGCGCGGTCGTCGCGGACGTCGGCTTCAACGGGTTCGAGACCTCGACGATGAATTTTCAGACGTTCAGCCAGGTGGCGTTCGCGTTTCGCGTCACCCCGCAGCTGCTCGCGATGGGTCTCTTCTACGCCCTTCTCATGGGCCTCATTGGAGGATTGTTTCCAGCTGTCCGGGCAGCGAGACTGCCGATCGCAGCTGCCTTACGCGAACTGTAGAGTGGTCAGCGGCCGAACCAATCGGCCACCGCGTCGAACGCGGCTTTCGGTTCCCACGGCATGTCGGGATACCGCCGACTGCGCGGATTACGCGCGGCCCTCGGGCCATCGAGGACCTTGACCACTCCGGCGCTCGCCATGTCGAGATCTTCAGCCGGGTCGCTGCGGTGCGGGAGGTCGTAGCGCGCGAAGGTATACACGAACGCGGCATCGATCCCTTCGGCCGCGAAGACATCCAGCACTTCGCGCACATATGTGGCCTGCTCGTTTTCGTCACGCACGAAGTCACCGTTCAAGCCGCTGGCGCGACCGGCATCGTCCCACAGGATGATCTGGTCGATGTAGCTGGCCCCGTTGCCCGCACCGACGTACGTCGCGCACCCGAACTCGGTGGCTGCGACAAGCTTTCCTTGCGCGTGTCCCTGCGCGACGAATCCACGGACGTTCTCACGGAAGTGCGGGGCGGTCACGGCGGAGCGATATGCGGCGTCGGTGGCGATGATGTCAAAGGGCGTCCAGTCGACGCCCTCGAGCGGCAGCGACGCATAGCTCACGCGTCCGCCGAACCGCGCGCGGCACGCGTCGACGGCCCGGCGGAGGAAATCGTTGAGGCGCGCGCGGATCTCGCCGATCACCGGCCGGACGCGAAGCGGATCGGTCGCCAGCGCGAGTCGTTCGGCGAGGGTCTCGCCGGGAAGGAAGCCGGCCGTGAACAGGCTCAGCTCCGAGCCGGTGAGGAACACGACCTCGGCACCGCGTAGACGCAAGCGCTCAGCGCGCCCGGCGCAGTCGGCGAGCAGAGCGAGTAGAACGTCCTGCGTCAGGCCGTTCGTGAACGGGCAGAACCAGACCTCGAGACCGGCGTCGGCCGCGTGCGTCGCCGCAATTTCCAGGCGATCAGGGTCGCCTCCGGTGATGCGCACGGCCGTGCAGTGGAGGTCGTCGCGGATGATCCGCATCTCACGCCGCATCACCTCCGGGTCGAACGGTTCATGGGTGCTGGTGCCGGCGCTGAGGAAGCCGGTGTCGTAGTTGATACCCTTGGCTCGCATGATTCTGCCTCCCTTACTGCGCCGACCCTTGTCGCGCTGCTGGTTGTTCAATAAGGCACTGTCAGTACCTTGAAGATGTCAAGTAGGCCGATTCCGTGTAAGATGAGTGACAACGTTAGGGTACTAATGGTTCCTGTAAAGGGAAGTGGACGTGGCTAAGGTTCTGCGCCCACGACGCCGACCCGCGCGAGGCCGACGCCGCGGGGCCGCGCTGGAACAGGCGGTTCTGCGCGCCGCGATCGACGAACTCCTGGCCGTCGGCTATGCCCGGCTGACGATGGACCGGGTCGCCGAGCGCGCGGGCACCAACAAGAACGCGATCTATCGCCGCTGGCCGAGCCGCGCCGTACTCGCCGTCGCTGCATACCGGCAGATGGCGGGCGGCGATCTGCCGCTCCCCGACACGGGCACGCTCCGCGACGATGCCCTTGAGCTGCTCCGTCGCGGCAATCGCGCCTGGTCGTCGCCGGTCGGCAGCGTGCAGCGCAGCCTGCTCGCCGGCGTTGCAGACGATCCGAAGCTCCTCGCGATGATTCAGGAGCGGGCGAACGATGCGGGTTCAGCGCTCTGGCTGACGATGCTCGGGCGCGCCGTCGCGCGCGGCGAGGCGCGGCCGGAAGCGCTCCACCCGCGCGTCGCCACCGTGGCTATCGTGTTGCTGCGCAACGAGTATGTGACGCGCGGAATTCCGGCCGCGCCGGACTACGTCCTCGTCGAGATCGTCGACGAAGTGTACCTGCCGCTGGTCCGCGGACACGGCGTGCCCCCCGGCTCGAACGTGCCTTCTACCGACTAGGAACGGGTACGCCTTGAGCCTGAGCCGGCTCACCACGAGACTGAACTCGACCCCGTGGAGTTCGGACGGCTTGACGGTACGCGCGTGGACTGAGGCCGAATTCCGCGCGGAATGCGCGGTTGAAGTTCGAGACATCGTGGAATCCCTGGCGAATGCGATGTCGAGAATCCTGGCGGGTTCCATCACCAGACGCATGGCAGCCCGGCGAAGGCGCGTCCGCATGACGAACTGATGCGGCGTCACTCCGGTCAGGTCTTCGAATGTGCGCAGGAAGTGGAAGGGGCTCAATTTCGCCGTGCCGGCAAGATCACGAGCGTCAACTCGCCATCGAGTTGCCGCTCGACCATCCGGACCGTTCGCGTCACACGCGCAATCGCAGCGGCAGACGCTGTAGAGGGTGACGGCGCGAGGCCCGCCTCGAGCCGAACCGCGTGGGCTGCGATCCTGACG
>DATFWL010000599.1:0-7924 GCA_035259385.1 Vicinamibacterales bacterium
GGTTCATGATCCATGTCGCCAGGAACAACCGGCCATAAATCGTGATCGTGGAGCCCGACATCGACGCCTCCCTCCTGGTCGCGTCACTGCTCGGTCGGAATTGGATGCCGATGACGGAAATCTGAGCTGAGGCGCGGCAGCTCAGAGCGTTTGCGTCAGACTTTGATCACCTTCGGCGGCATCCACGAGCCGCTGGTCGCTGACGCGTCGCCCGAGCCTGAAGGTCAGGCACGTCAATGCTGCTTACGCACGGCGCCCCTGGCAGCGTCCCGCGCCTCGCCTCGTTCGGTGACGAGCTTGTACGCCACGTAGTACTCGTAGATGTTCCCGACGTATTGCACCGTCTCCGGGCCAACGCGGTCTGATACCACCCGCTCCACGTTCCCGAACCAGACGTTCGCGTTCAGTCCCCGCCGGGGCAGTTTCGGCGCGCAGCTGACGGATGCGGCCCGGGCCTGCGTTGTAGAACGCCAGCGTCATCAAGCCTTTGTTCAGGTCGTCCATCGCGTCGTCTTTGTAGAAAGTGTCCATCATGAAGCGGAAGTACTTCACGCCGGCGTGGATGTTCGGCTCGATCTGCGTGATGTCGCCGACGCCCTGTTCCTTGCCGGTCGCCGGCATCAACTGCATCACGCCGATCGCACCGACGCCGCTCCTCACCGATTGATCGAGTCCGGACTCCTGGTAGCCTTGCGCCGCCATCACCAAGTAATCGACCTTGTACTGGTCGCCATAGGTCCGAAACATCTTGACCAAGTCCTGCAGCTTCTTCCGCTCCGCGTCGTCGGCGGCGTTCTTGACGTACTTGGACTCTCGTCCTTTCTATCTACTGAGCCATCATCAGTCGTTTTGCCTCCCGCTCGAGATCGAGGTACTGTCCCTTCTCGACGGTGACGCCGACGAGGAAGATCGTCCCGCCCTTGAACGTCCCCGGCGTCTTGTACTCCTGGCTCACCGCGTCGCCGCTGTCGTACCCGACGCATAAGCCATCGCCCGACAGCGTGAACTTGCCGGGCTGCGTTTTCATCGGCCCCTGGGCCACGACCTTGTCGTCGAGATAGAGCTTGGTCGCGCCCAGCGCCTCGCCCGTCTCCCCGCTCTTCTCGCGTGTGAATTCGACCCCGATGGTGTGCTTGCCCGGCGTCATCGCTGCGTTGG
Organism: Vicinamibacterales bacterium; assembly: GCA_035259385.1. Lineage (GTDB taxonomy): Bacteria > Acidobacteriota > Vicinamibacteria > Vicinamibacterales > CAVVIG01 > QHWK01. Next base: position 1,159 of record DATFWL010000599.1, read on the forward strand.
AGACGAAGTGCTGCTCCGGCCTGATGCCGAGGAAGTTGTAGACGTAGTGAAGCTTGCGATCCTTGAGGAACAGCGTGTGGCCGCCGAAGCGCGAGCCGTGCGCGAAGATCACACCCGACGCGCTGGGATCGGCGACCTCGATGTTCGCGAGAATCTTGTACGACCGCCCGCGGATGTTGGCGGCCACACCCTCGGGGACCGGCGCGGTGTTCGGATAGTAGAGGTAGCGCTCGCGCGGTGGCTCGTCGGACGGCCGCTCGACGCCGAGCTGCTCGACCGCAGATCGGTCGTCGAGCGGCAGCACGAAGTTTCTGTCCGCTTCCTCGAACCATGCCTTGACCAGCGCCTGCAGCTTGTCGGGATTCTCCTTGGCAAGATCCTTCGACTCGGATCGGTCGAGATCCACGTGATACAGCTGCCAGGCATCCTTGTCGAAGTGCCCCCTGCCGGTGATCGGTGCGTGCACGGCAGCGGCAAGCCAGCCGTCTTCCCAGATGCCGCGGGTGCCGAGCATGGCGTAGTACTGGCGCTTCTTGTGCGTCGGATCGTCGGGCTTCGCGTCGAAGGTGTAACGCATCGACACGCCCGCGAGTGGATACTGATCCACGCCTCTGTAGACCTTCGGCATCTCGAGGCCGGCGATATCCAGGATCGTCGGCACGATGTCGGTGGAATGGTGGTACTGATGGCGGATCTCGCCGCGCGCCTTGATGCCCTTCGGCCATGAAATGATCAGCGGATCGGCGGTGCCGCCGGAGTACTCCGCGTAGCGTTTGAACATCTGGAACGGCGTGGAGAACGCGGCGGCCCAGCCGGTCGGGAAATGCTCATAGGTATCCGGCCCGCCCAGCACGTCGAGATACTTGATGTTCTCGGCCACAATGTCGGGATAGCCGTTGAAAAACTTGTTCTCGTTGACCGACCCGCTCGGACTGCCTTCACCGGAGGCGCCGTTGTCCGCCGCGTAGAAGACTACGGTGTTTTCGAGCTGGCCGCTGTCCTGGAGGTAGTCGATCAAGCGGCCGATCTGCACGTCCGTGTACTCGGAGTATCCTGCGTAGACCTCTGCCAGTCGCGAGAAGAGTCTCTTCTCATCAGCGGTGAGTGAATGCCACGGGCGCACGTAATCGGCCTGGTTCGCGACGTCCTCCGGGAGCGGATTGAGCGGGGTCATCTGCGTGCCCTTCGGCAGGATCCCCTTCTCGATCATCCGGTCGAGCACCCACGTCCGGTAGGCCTCGTAGCCGTCGTCGAACTTCCCCTTGTACTTCGCGATGTAGTCCTTCGGCGCCTGGTGCGGCGCGTGGTTGGCGCCCGGGTTGTACCACATGAACCACGGCCGCGAGGGATTGCTCGCCTTTTGATCACGAATGATCTCGATCGCCTTGTCGGCGAGGTCCTTGGACAAGTGGTAGCCCTGCTCGGGCCCGTACGGCGGATCGATGAAGCGGTTGTCTTCGACCAGGTCGGGATACCACTGGTTCGTCTCGCCGCCGAGGAAGCCGTAGAAACGATCGAAGCCCTTCTGCAGCGGCCACTGCTTCCGGCTCGCACCGGACGCGACATCCTGCTCGGCGACGTTGTGATTCTTGCCGAGCCAGTAGGTGCTCCAGCCGCCGTCCTGCAGAATCTGCCCGATCGTCGCGGCCTGGTCCGGAATGCGGCCACTCGCGCCAGGGAACCCGTTCGCGGCCTCGGTAATCGCCGCCATGCCGTTCACATGGTGGTTGCGGCCGGTGAGGATCGTCGACCGCGACGGCGAGCACAACGCGGTCGTATGCCATTGCGTGTACGTGAGGCCGCTGGCTGCAAGCTTGTCCAGCGTCGGCATGTTGATGCGGCCGCCGTAGGGCGACCATGCCGCGAGACCGGTGTCGTCGTAGAGGATGAACAGGAAGTTGGGCGCTCCGTCGGGCGCTTTCTTCGGCGTGAACGGTGCCCAGTCCGCCTTCGAATCGCGGACATCCAGTTTGATGACGCCCTTGAACTCGTTGTCGGATCTGGGTGCCTGCGCGCTCGCCGTCGGGGCTCCAGCCTGCTGCGAACAGGCCGCAAGCCCGAGTACGGTCAAGGCCGGAACAAAACCAAATATCCTTTTCAACATATCTGCCTTTCTCTCGTTGTCGACGTGCGGCTTCGCGGCCGAGGCTGACCAGCGTATGTACCGAATCGCGATCAGAACTGATAGGCGAGCGAGTAGATGAAGCCGGACATGCGCACGTCCATCGCCGACTGCACGACGCGCCCGTTGAGCAGATTGCGCAGCGTGACGTCGTTCGCCGTGCCCCGCTGCTGATTGAACCCTGCGGCGAACTGAAACTTCCCGAATGTTCCGCTCAGGCCGAGCGTCCAGGTGACCAGATCGACTCTGTTGAACACCATGTCGTCGGCAGCGACCGGCGATTGACTGTTGCCGACGCCCGCGTGGAGGCGGACATCGCGACCGTTGACGAGGCGGACGTGGCCCCCGGCATTGACGTTGAATACGCCATCCGATGCGCTGGTAAATCCGGCGAACGGCTGCGTAATGATCGTCGGCGGGCGGCCGGCGGCCGCGTCCCCGTAGATCACCGCCGGCTTGTCTGTCGCAATCAGCGGGTAGGCGGCGATCGACGAAAAGGCGTCGAGATCGAGCTCCACCTCGAACCGATCGCGGAGCCATGCCGCACCGGTCTGGAATTCCCAGGGCAGGTGGTACTCGAACGCGGCGTCGGCATCGAACACCGACGCGCCGAGCGAGCTGGCGCCGGCGTCGAGGACGCCGTCGAGCGTCACTCCGCCGCTCCGATGCAGCGTCAGGCCGGGCGTCCGGATCGCGGCGCCGAATCGCCACTGCGATGTGTCGTACTGCGCGCCCGCCTGCGAGCGCAGCTGGATGGCCGATCCGGACGCGCGCGCCGTGACGAGCAGTGACTTCAACCCGCTGGAGTCGCCAATGCGGTCGCTGGCCGTCTGCACCAGCCGGAGGCTCATGATCGAAAAGGCCAGTCCGCCGCCGAGCCGCCACGGTCCGTCCCCGTGGTATCCGGCGCCAAACGCCAGGACGCGACGCTCGAAATCGGAGTCGGCCGAGTACGCAAAGCGCTGCTGCCCGCTTGCCACAGTCGAAATCAGCTCGGAGTCGGTCTCCTGGGTCCACGCATTGTTCGTGAGCAGGGCCGCGCCTGCGGTGATCCGCGGATTCACCGCGAACGTCACGCCGACGAAGTTCGGGAGCTGCTGGAGCGAACCGCCGCTGTTCGGCAGCGCTTCGGGTGTGATCGATGTCTGTTGATAGACGCCGGCGCTGCCGCTGATCTGCGCGGTGTTCTGTCGCGCCAGCCCGGCTGGATTGAACCACGCCGCCGACGGATCGCCGACGCGCGCGACCACCGCGGCGCCTTCGAGGCCGCCGAATGGGCCAACCGGTACGGTGTCGTAGTTGGTCAGCACGATATTCGGCGGGACGGTCACGACCGCATCGACCTGCGCGTAGACCGGTGCCGACATGAGCGCGAATGGCAGCAGCGCGATCAGGCATCCTGCGCGGACACGGTCCGTACCCCAGCCGTCGCCACACCGAATCAGGTCGAGCGCCTCCGGCTGCCCGATGCTCGACGAAAGAGGCTCGATTCTCGCGTTCGACAACGTCCACGAGCTCGGCATAGGGGTGGAGATCTCACATGCCGGCAACAAGGCCAACAATGCAAATTCGGCATGTGAGACGGCGGGGCGGCTGAAGCCCATGCTTCACGAACGACGGTCTAGGGACCGATGCGCGACATCGATAGTCGAGGCGGTTCCAAGGCAGTCGTGTCGACCCTCGGCGCGCGTGCGCCGTCGGGGAGGTCGCAGGTCCTCGCTGCGCTCGAGGCGCCAGGGTCGCCTCAGTAGATCACCGGTAACCGCTGACGCTGTTCGCGTGGACCCATTGATGATCGTGCGCCGTGAGGGCATCGCCGACGGTATAAGGCCATCGCGATCGTAAGGAGGCTCACCTGCCGTAATTGCATAGAACGCGTCCGGCTGAGTACGGCAATGTCCCGCGCCATCACGCGGCTCCGGCCGCGAGAGCGTGCGGTCCATTCAACCAGCCGACAACGAGTGTCAAAGGCATCGAAGGCTCATGGCAACGCGAAAGGGACGCGAACATCGCGGTCGATCGCATCGGTCAGCTTCCGTGCCGGTCCGGCGACGCCGTAGTACTGTCGCGATCGCAGCTACGCGCAGCTCGCCGCGGCCGGCGGCGTCGGGCCATCCGACGGGTCCGCAATCGTCGTTCGATCCCGACGAGCCGCGCGAGCCGAAGCGCATGATGCGCAGCGGATCGTTTCTCTGCACCGATCAATACTGCTCGCGCTACATGGCGGCCACACGTGGCAGGGGAGAGGTCAGCACGGGGACGAACCACCTCGGATTCCGTACGGTGATGCTTCCCAGATAGCGCGACCAGGTGCCTGCTTCGGTGACGAACACCACATGGTGATCACTCCGTCACGCCGTGCGGTGATCGTGTTCGTGCTCGGCCTCGGGCTCACCTCGACGGCGCGGGCGCAGTCGATCGGCGAACTCTGGGGGAACCTGACGATTGACTGGCTAGCCAGCGAACGCCTCACCTACACGCTGGACGTCGAGCCGAAAGTGCAGGTGACGGCAATGACAGACCAATCGCGGTTTGCCAACCTCGACGTCTGGCCAAGCGTCGAGTTCGCCGTATCGGGATGGCTTGATGCCCACGGTGAATTCCTCACGGGATTCACGAACGAGCAGGACGACTCGAACACGACCGAGATCACCGAGCGGATGGGCGTTCGGTTGCACATTCTCTCGCGGTTGCTGCAGGAGCGGGCGGCACGCCGCGGTGCCGAGCGCGAGGCGCAGCCGAGGCGCCGCGGCACGATCGCCACGCTGCTCCGTTTCGAGCATCGCGATCTCCTGCATAGCGACTCGCCGACGTCGGCATCCTGGCGATTTCGTGGGCGCGTCGAGCTGGCGTATCCGCTGAATCGAGCGAAGCTGACGCTGAACGGGGCTACCTACCTCACATCCGACACTGAGTTGTTCGTGCCGGTCAGCGACGATCCGCAACAGGGCCGTGTCAATCAGTGGCGCCTGCGGAACGGCGTCGGTTACCGTGTGAATTTCAACACGCGCTTCGAGGCGCTCTACATCTGGACGACGAAAAAGGACACCGACAGTGGACACTTCGCTACGGATAGCCAGGCGATCGATTTCCGCGTGAAACTTGCGTTCTGACGGATGCTGCCGCCGACACACGGTCTATGACATGGAGATCCCGGCGTTCAGCGCTGGGGCGATCGCGGCAGCGATGTTCGCCGTGACGGCCCTGCGTGGCGCGCGAGCGACAATCCATCCGCTTCCTGCCTACAGGAATAGGAGCCCGGCGAGTGTCGCGACGGGTCCGCCGTCAAGTCGCCTCCATTGTCAGGCAGCTGAACCACCAAGTCGTGCAGAACGTACGACACTTTGGGACGGCGGCAAGGGCAAGCGCCAGGCGAGTATCTCGGTCGGTCACATCGTCGCTGTTCGTGATTACCGACAGCGTCGGGGCGGCAGCACGCGTTGCCGACAGGCTTCGGCGGCGAGGCTGGCCTGCGGTGCGGCGAGATGATCGGACTGCAGTGGAGCGACGTCGATCTCGCCAAGCGCCACCTGGGCGTGCAGCGATCCGAATGGCGCGGGCACATCGGCGTGCCGAAAGGCGGCCGCGTGCGGCACCTGCCGATGACGATCCGACTGGCCAGGGCATTGCGCGACCATCGCCACCTGCGTGGACCGTTGGTCGTCTGCCAGGCCGATGGATCGTCGTTGACGCGCAACCTGGTCAGCGATGCCGTGCGCCGCACGGCGCGAAGGGCGAATGTCAACGTCAGCGGTGTGCAGCGCCTTCGCCACACGTTCTGCTCGCATCTGGCGATGCGTGGTGCGCCCGCGAGAGCGATTCAGGAACTCGCCGGCCATCAAGACCTGACGACGACGCGATGAAGTAAGCCTTCGGCTGTGTCGTATTGAACGCCGTGCTCTGGATGTAGCCAGCGTCCGCATCACCCTCCCATCTCCATCTGCCCAGCGAAAGATTTCTTAACGTCAGAGGGAGCACTCCACTCACCCGAGCCGTTAAACCGCGGTCCGTCCACTGATAACCACGTCGCAGGAATAGAAACGCGCGTGTCCGCGGAAAGACGCGCACGTCCGCGCGGGGCTCTGCGCTAGAATCCGCCGCATGCTTACACGACCGGTTGTCTTTCTCTTCAGCGTAGTGTGGCTCGGCGTGGCGGGGATGGCGTCGGCGCAGTCGTGGGGCGCGAGCGCCGGCCCAAGGCGGGCGCGTGCTTCTACGAGAACATCACCTATGGCGGACGCTACTTTCTGCGTGCGCCCCGCCGAAGTGCGCGTGTTCACCGACCATGACTACCACGGCCGCTCCGGAGAAGTCCGCCGCGACGTCGGCGACCTGCACGGCATGTGGCGTGACAGCATCGAATCGGTCCGCGTCTGGTAACCGGCGCCGAACACGGCACTGAGCGTTCATGACCGTGCGCGCCGCCATCGTCTTCGCTGTCATGGCCGTCCTGGCCATGACGGCGAGCGTCGATCATTACTTCCGCGACGAGTTCTACTATCTCGCCTGCTCGCGCCGCATGGCATGGGGCTACGTCGACCAGCCGCCGCTGTCGATCGCGGTGCTGTGGATCGTGCGGCACGTGGCGGGCGAATCGCTGCTCGTGCTGCGGATCGTGGCGGCTGCGGCACTCGGGGCGGCGAT
>DATFWL010000600.1:0-2374 GCA_035259385.1 Vicinamibacterales bacterium
GAGCCAGGGAAGATCGTGCAGGGACAGTCATGGTCGCCAACCGGACTCGCGAAACGTGACCGTCCGGGATAACACGGGGGGCGTACGGAAACGTGGGCTATGGAAAAGGCTAAACGGGCACGGAAAGCGGAAACGCCGAAACAGCCAAGCCTTTACCTAAGGTTGCGCACGCCGTACCTCTATCCCGACCATAAGAGAAGTTTCTCCCATTTACATTTCAACCCGAAACCGGACCCACATTCCGGACATTAGCGCTGTGCCTGGTCCTCCACTGCGGAATGCGCCTGGTCATACGTTGGCTCCCCTGCGGATCTCGGCGCGGATAGGCAGCTTCATCTGAAACATCGAGCCTTTACCAAGCGTCGATTCTACCCAGATGCGCCCGCCGTGCATCTCGACGATCTGTTTCGCGATGGCGAGTCCAAGACCGGTGCCGCCCTTGGCCTTCTTGATCGAGCTGTCGACCTGATGGAACTGGTCGAAGATCCGATCTTGCTGATCAAGCGGTATGCCGGGGCCGGTGTCTGTCACCGAGACGGCGAAATGGCCGTTCCGCTGGGCAGCGGCGATGCTCACCTGGCCTGCGTCGGTGAACTTGATAGCGTTGCCCACCAGGTTGAGCAGCACCTGCGTGAGGCGCTGTTCGTCGCCGAACCCGACCGGGAGCGGCTTGTCCATGGACGTCGTAAGCGTAAGCTTCTTGTTCTGGGCGAGCGACTCGGTGGCTGCGCGCACCGTCTCGACCACGCTCTCAATCGCGTATTCGGTCATGTTCAGGGTGAACTGGCCGGATTCGATCTTGGCAATGTCGAGCACGGTATTGATGAGACCGAGTAGGTGTTTGCCGTTGGAGCGAATGCGGGTGAGGGCATCGAGAGATTTCGGTCCCTGCGGCTCGTAGAAACCTTCCTGGATGAGTTCGGCATACCCGAGAATGGCCGCGAGCGGGGTTCTGAGTTCGTGGCTCATGTTGGCGACGAACTGCGACTTGTGTTGGCTCGCGATCTCGAGTTCGCGGCTCTTCTGGACGATTTCTTCGAACAGCCGCGCGTTACTCATGGCGATGACGGCTTGGTCAGCGAAGGTCTCGATCAGCTCGATTTGGCGCTGACTGTAGGGTTCGACGCGTGTGCGGATGAGGACGATGACGCCCACCACCTCGCCCTCGTGCACCAGCGGCACGCCCAGCACTGTCCGCCGGTCGTCCACAATGAGACCAGGCATGAGCGTGTAACCACTATCACTTCTGACGTCGGCCACGTGTATGGTGCGCCCCTCCTGCACAACACGACCGAACACGGAACCCCGATCAACCGGAATCGTGCCCTGGCTCATCCGCTTCTCAACCTCCGCCGGAGTGAATCCCGCCCTGGCCGCGGCAAGATAACCACCCCGGCTGGGAAGCATGATGAGGGCACGATCCGATGGGCACAGCCGGAACGCCGTCGACACGATTGCATCCAGGACGGGCTGCAATTTATTGGGCGAGCGCGAAATGACTGACAGTATATCGCTGGTCGCGGTCTGGTATTCGAGCGACTCTTGCAACTCGCGCTTGCTTGCCTGCTCGGCCTCAAACAGCCGCGTGTTCTCGATCGCGATGACGGCCTGGTCAGCGAAGGTCTTGAGAAGTTCGATCTGTCGCACCGGAAAGCGCCCGGCTTGCGACCGCGCTACGGCGATCACGCCGATCGGGCGATTGTCTTTGAGCATAGGAACCGCAACGATCCCGCTAATGCTTGCCATCGCGGCGATGTTACCGTGCACGTATTCGGGGTCCGCATGGACGTCTGAGATCTCCTCGATTGAGCCGCTGGCAATCGCGCGAGCCGCCGCCGTACCTCTACCGGCATGCATGGGATATCCGCCCCAACGGCCCATCTGCATCGTCTCAGCAACTTGGGTTGAATGCCCATACGACGCCACGAAGTGAATCAGCTCACCATCGAAGCGGAAGACGTGGCAAAATTGAGCGGCACATAGTCGCGCCGCACTCTTCGCAATCATTTCAAACACGGGCTGGGCATCTGTTGGCGATCGGCTGATCGACTCGAGCACGTCGCTTGTTGCCGTTTGATACTCCAGGGCCTCTGTCGCATCGCGCGTCCGCGCCTGCACCTCGTCGAACAACCTAGTGTTCTCGATGGCGATGACGGCCTGGTCTGCGAAGGTGTTGACGAGTTCGATCTGGCGTTCGGTGAATGGGCGAACTTCGGCGCGTCGGATTAAAATGTGGCCAATTGCCTCGCCCGCGTGGACTAGAGGGACGCAGAGCACAGTGCGATAACCGATTTGCAGCGCAAGCCTCCGACTCTCCGGATATTCATCCGCTCCTGCCAGGATGTCTGCGACGTGAATCGTTCGCCGGTCGATG
>DATFWL010000601.1:0-5579 GCA_035259385.1 Vicinamibacterales bacterium
GGCCTTGGCGGACGGCTCGTCGGCGTCGGTCTTGTGATCGGCATGGCCGTCGCCATACCGCTGACGGAACTGATGCGGACACTGCTGTTTGGCGTCAGTGCGCGCGATCCGCTCACGTTCGCCGGCGTCGGCGCGCTGCTCGCCGTCGTCGCGTTCGTCGCGTCGTACATCCCGGCGAGGCGTGCGATGCGCATCGATCCCGTCGTTGCGCTGCGAGAGTAAGGCCGTGCACGTCTTCAGTGTGCCGCGGGTGTGCATGCTGAAGACCTCGTACGCATTGAGGCGGCGGAGTATAATCGCGCGCTCGCCGATCGTCCCGAGGAGCGGTCATATGCTGCGCCGTGCCTTCGCGCCAGCCCTCGCGATCGTTCTCGCCAGCGGTGCCTCACCGCAGCCGCCCGCATCGCCGCCGCTCTCGGTGGCCACGGGCGGACCCGGCCAGCCGGCGACCTGGACCAACGGTAACAAGCAAGGAATCGGCACCGCGATCGCCCCGATCTCGAAGGTCTGGTTCACGCTCGGCGAGGGCGTGCTCACCGAGGCGTACTACCCGACTGTGGACAAGGCCAACCTGCGCCTGCTCGATCTGCTCGTGACGGACGGCGCAGGATTCTTCGAGCGTGAAAGCGCCGACGCCGATCATCGCGTGGAGGTGATCGCCCGCGACGTGCTGGCATTCCGGCAGACGAACACCAGCCGCTCCGGCCGCTACCGCATCGTCCGCGAGACCTTCACCGATCCGGCCCACCAGACGATCGTGATCCATGTGCGCTTCGAGCCGACGGGATCGCCGCTCAAGGTGTACGTGTACGTCGATCCCGCCGTCGACAACAGCGGCCTACACGACACGGCCGACGTCAGCGGGGACGCGCTCGTTGCGGCGCAGGGCAACGTGGTCATGGCGGTGGTCAGTTCCACCGGCTTCGGCGAAAAGAGCTGCGGCTTCGTCGGCGTCAACGATGGTGTCGCGGACCTGCGATCGAGTGGCCGCCTCGTGCAGCATTTCGATCGCGCGACCGACGGCAACGTCGCCGAAGTGGCCGAGATCCGGCAGGCGGTGGCCGGTGCGCCGCTCGACTTCGTGCTGGCCATCGGGTTCGGGTCGAGCGCCGAGGGCGCGGTGGCCGAGGCGCGCGCGACGCTCGCGCAGCCGGCCGAGGCGACGTTTCAGGCGTACGCCACCGGCTGGCGCGATTATGTCGCGCGGCTCGAGCCGGTCGACGCACCGTACGCCGACGAGTACGCGATGTCGGCGATGGTGCTCCGCGCGCACGAGGACAAGACCTTCCGCGGCGCGATCATCGCGAGCATGACCATTCCGTGGGGACACGAGGTGGACGCCGGCGAGGGCAACGTCGGCGGCTACCATCTCGTCTGGGCGCGTGATCTCTACGAGGTGGCGACCGCCTTCGTCGGCATCGGCGACCGCGCCGCTGCCCTTCGCGCGCTCGACTACCTCTTCGGCGTGCAGCAGAAGCCGGACGGCTCGTTTCCGCAGAACTCATGGCTCGACGGGCGCCCCTACTGGGGATCGCTGCAGCTCGACGAGGTCTCGTATCCGCTCGTCCTCGCGCAGCAGCTTGGCCGGACCGACGAGGCGACCTATCGCGACCACGTGCGTCCGGCGGCGGAGTTCGTCGTCGCGCATGGCCCGGCGACGCCGCAGGAGCGCTGGGAGGAGGAATCGGGCTACTCGCCGTCGACGATCGCCGCCGAAGTCGCGGGGCTCGTGTGCGCGGCGTCGATCGCGGAGCGCAATCGCGACGGCGACGCCGCGTCGCGATATCGGCGCACCGCCGACACGTGGATGCGGCAGCTCGATGCGTGGACGATGACGCACACGGGTCCGCTCTCCCCCGAGCCGTACTACATCCGCGTCGCGCAGCACGGCAAACCCGATGGCGGCGAGCCGCTCGAGATCAACAACGGCGGCGGCACGTGGGACGAGCGGCTGATCGTCGACGCCGGATTTCTCGAGCTCGTGCGGCTCGGAATCCGGCCGCCAACGGATCCGCGCATCGTGACGTCGCTCGCGATCGTGGACAGGACGATCAAGGTGGACACGCCGAAGGGTCCGGGGTGGTATCGGTACAACCACGACGGCTACGGGGAGAAGGAAAACGGGCGCGGCTGGGATATGACCGGCGTGGGACGACTCTGGCCCCTTCTCACCGGCGAGCGCGGCGAGTACGAAACGGCGCGCGGCGGCGACGCGCGGCCGCTGCTCGACGCGATGCTGAAGTTCGCGAACGCGGGACGCATGCTCCCCGAGCAGGTGTGGGATCGCCCCGAGAGCCCGCCGCCGCCCCACCTGCGCTTCGGCGAGGGCACGGGATCGGCGACGCCGCTCGCGTGGTCTCATGCCCAGTTCGTCCGCCTGGCGCTCGCCGTCAAGCAGCGGCGCGTGATCGAGATGCCAGAGATCGTTCGCGCTTATTTCGCCGCGCATCGCTGACCATGCGCGCGTGGCTGCTGGCGGGGGCGACGGCGGCGGTCTTCGGGATCTGCCTGACGGCAGAAACGGCCGCGGCCCAGGCCGGGGCGCCGCCCGCCAACCCGCATTACCTCCGCGGCCTCGAATACGAGCGACAGCGCAACCTGGAAGCGGCGGCCGTCGAGTACCGCGCCGCCATCGCGAGCGCACCCGGTCTCGCCGAAGCGCACGACCGCCTCGGGTTCGTGCTCGGTCTACAGGGGCACACCGCGGAGGCGATCGCGGAATTCGAGCAGGCGATAGCGCTTCAGCCGTCCTCGTTCGACGCCCGCTACCATCTCGGCGCGACGCTCTGGTGGACGAAGCAGCTGGATCGCGCCCGGACCGAGCTCCAGCGCGCCGTCACACTGCGGCCTGCGCACGCCGAGGCGCGCTACTACCTGGCGGTCACCGAACGGCAGCAGGGTGATCTGACCGCCGCACTCGATGATTTCCGGATCGCGCTGCGGCACGATCCGAAGCTGACACCGGCTCACACGCAGCTCGGCGTCGTCCTCCAGCAGCTTGGCGATCTCGACGGCGCGATCGCGGAGTTCCAGCAGGCGCTCGCGCTGAATCCGTCGTTGACGGACGCGGGCAACAGCCTCGGGCTCGCGCAGATGCAGAAGGGCGATGCGGAATCGGCGGCGCGCACGCTGCGCAACGTCGTCACGGCGTCGCCCGACTTCTCCGAGGCGCGTCTCAATCTCGGCATCGCGCTGATGCAGGGCGGATCGCTCGACGAGGCCGTCGCCGAACTGCGCGAGCTCACCAGCCGCGATCCGAAGAACGCGGAGGGGTTCTACGATCTCGGCCTCGCACTCAAACAGCGCGACGACTTCGATGCCGCGGCCGCCGCGCTCACCGAGGCGATGCGGCTCGATCCGGGACTTGCCGAAGCGCCCTTCACGCTCGGTGTTGTGCTGTGGCAAACCGGGCGCGCGGAGGAGGCGATCCCGATCCTGAAAGACGCGATCGCCCGGCGCCCCGACTACGCCGAGGCGCATTACATGCTCGCCACCGTTCTCAAGCAGCAGGGACAGCTCGATGTGGCGCTCGAGGAAGTGCGCCGCACCATCGCCATCGATCCGACGTCGGCCGAGGCACAGACGACGCTCGGCCAGCTTCTGCAGTCGAACCACGACGCCGAGGGCGCGCGCGCCGCGTTCGCGGAAGCCGAACGCCTGCACAGGGTCAAGGCCGACGCGCAGGCGGCGGCGTTTGCCCTCAACGCCGGACTCGAACAGCTGAAACGAAAGGATCTCGGCGGCGCGATCGCGAAATTCCGCGAGGCGGTCCAGCTCGCGCCCGACAACGCGCAGGCGCACTTTCAGCTCGCGCTCGCGCTGCGCCGCAGCGGACGGAGCGACGAGGCGAACAGGGAATTCGCGGCGGCCAGGCGCCTGGCGCCGTACCTCAGGCCGCCAGGGACTCCATGATTCACCCTCGACCAGCCGCCGTACCCTGACGCCTTCCAGCTGCGCGCGGCGCGAGCCGGATCATGCGCTAACATGCGCGCATGATCCGGCTCGCGGCGAGACATCTCGTCTGCGCGGCGCTGGCGATCGGCTGTTTCGCGGCGGCGTCGCCGCGCGCGGCGCGCGCACCGGATCCGGCGGCGCTCGCGTTCTCGTTCACCAACGTCGCCCGCGAGGCCGGACTGAATCACACGACGGTCTTCGGCGGCGCGTCGTCGAACAAGTACCTGCTCGAGACGACCGGCACCGGCGTCGCGTTCATCGACGCGGACGATGACGGCCGGCTCGATCTTTTTTTCGTGAACGGGACGACGCTCGAAGGATTTCCCGCGGACGTGGCGCCAACCAATCACCTGTACCGCAACCGCGGTGACGGCACCTTCGAAGACGTCACCCGGCGCGCCGGCCTCGCGGCGAGCGGCTGGGGGCAGGGCGCCTGTGTCGGCGACTACGACGGGGATGGCCGCGACGATCTGTTCGTCAGCTACTTCGGCCGGAACCGCTTGTACCGCAACCGCGGCGACGGCACGTTCGAGGATGCCACGCGCGCGGCCGGCGTGTTCGGCACCCGCACACGGTGGGGCACTGGCTGCGCCTTTCTCGACTACGACCGTGACGGCCGGCTCGACCTGTTCGTCGCCAACTACATCGATCTCGATCTCGCGACAGCGCCGACGCCCGACTCGGGGCTGTGCCGCTACAAGGGGATCAAGGTCGCATGCGGACCGCCCGGCCTGGCTGGAGGCAAGAACATCCTCTATCACAACCGCGGAAACGGCCGCTTCGAGGATGTCTCGGACCGGGCGGGCATCACCCGCGCGTCGGGCACCTACGGCCTCGGCGTCAGCACGCTCGACTTCGACAACGACGGATGGGTCGATCTCTACGTCGCCAACGATTCGAATCCGAGCGCGCTGTACCGGAACAATCACGACGGGACGTTCACCGACATCGCGGTCACCGCAGGCTGCGCCTATAGTCAGGACGGCAAGCCGCAGGCGGGGATGGGCGTGGCGATCGGCGATTACGATCGCAACGGGACGATGGACGTGTTCAAGACCAATTTCGCGGGGGACACCTCCACCTTGTACGCCAACTCGGGTGACGGGCTCTGCCAGGATCGAACCTTCGCCGCCGGCATCGGCCTCAACACGCGATGGCTCGGCTGGGGGACCGGGTTCGTCGATCTCGACAACGACGGCTGGCTCGATCTGTTTCTCGTGAACGGCCACGTCTATCCGGAGGTCGTGCAGGCCAAGGCCGAGGCGGCGTACCGGCAACGGAAGATCGTCTATCGCAATCTCGGCAACACCCGCTTCGCGGACGTCACCGACCGGCTGGGACCGCCAGCGACGACGCCGAAGGCCGGACGCGGCGCGGCGTTCGGCGACTTCGACAACGACGGGCAGATCGACGTGGCGATCGCCAACGTCAACGACCAGCCGGATCTCTTCCGGTTGAAAGGGGACCCGGCGAATCACTGGATTACCGTGAAACTCGTTGGCGTGCAATCGAACCGCGACGCGATCGGCGCACGGGTTCATGCCGTCGCCGGCGGCGTGCAGCAGTGGCAGGAAGTCCGCGGCGGCGGCAGTTACCTGTCGCAGAATGATTTTCGTGTCCATTTC
>DATFWL010000602.1:0-2744 GCA_035259385.1 Vicinamibacterales bacterium
CAGCGAGATCGAAGCGATGGCAGACAAGCAAGAAGCGATTCCCGATCGTCGACTCGCCCTGATGTTTGCCTGCGCGCATCCGGCGATCGACTCCGCCATGCGCACGCCGCTGATCCTTCAGACGATCCTGGGTCTGACCGCTGAGGAGATCGCCACGGCCTTTCTCCTTCCACCCCGGACGATCGGTCAGCGGCTTGTCAGGGCCAAGGCGCGCATCCGCGACGCCGGCATTCCCTTTCGCGTACCCGACGCGGACGAACTTTCCGAGCGCCTCGCCGCTGTACTCGACGCGATTTATGCCGCCTATACCAAAGGCTGGAACGAGGTGAGCGGCGGCGGCATGTCTGAACTTGCCGACGAGGCGATCTGGCTGGGTCGGTTGACCGTCTCACTGCTTCCGGACCAGCCGGAGGCGAAAGGTCTGCTGGCGCTGATGCTCTACACGACCGGTCGCCGCGCGGCGCGGCACGACGTCGCCGGCACTTATGTGCCGCTCGAACGACAGGACACGAATCTCTGGGACCGCACAATGATCGCAAGTGCCGAGCATCTCCTTCATGAGGCGAACGCCACGGGCCCGAGCGGCCGCTATCAGATCGAGGCAGCGATTCAGTCCGCTCATGTCGCTCGCCGTCTGAGCGGTGTTGCCAACTGGGCGGCAGTAGTCGCCCTGTACGATCATCTGCTCGCGCTCACGGGCTCGCCGGTCGTCATCCTCAACCGCGCCGTCGCACGCGGAGAGCTTGATGGTCCACACGCAGCACTCGCCGATCTGGCACCGCTCGAGTCTGACAAGCGAATGCTCACCTACCAGCCCTACTGGGCCGCGCGTGGCCACCTATTGGCCCTCGCTGGCGACTGTGCCTCCGCCGCACACGCGCTGACCGTTGCGATGGGCTTGACCACCGATGAGGCCGTGAAGGCGTACCTTCTGGGTCGCTATAGGGATATGAGGACGCAAACATGAAGTTCAAAGCCAAGGTCATTCCTTCCGGCAACGCGACTGGTGTCGAAATTCCGAAAAAGGTCGTGGAGGCGCTGCGTTCCGGCCGTCGGCCCCCGATCACCGCCACGATCAACGGGCATACGTGGCGCAGCAGGGTCGCGGTGATGCGCGGGCAGTGCCTGATCGGGATCAGCGCCGCGAACCGTACCGCGAGCGGGATCACCGAAGGCGACGTCGTCGTGGTCGATCTCGAGCTTGATACCGCACCGAGGGTCGTCGCTCAGCCGCCGGACCTCGCCAAAGCTTTGCGCGACGAACCCAAAGCGAGAGCGGCCTTCGACCGCCTGCCGTTTGGTCTCAAGCGCAAGCACGTGGCCGCCGTCGAGGGAGCGAAGGCCTCGGAGACCCGACAACGCAGGATCGCCAAGCTGGTCGCAACCATGCGGTCGATCAGCGACTAAAGCGTTTTGAAACCGAGGAAGCGTGGTCGCTCCCTCGACGGCTCGTTGACTGCTGGACGGCGAGGCGCGACCAGCTGATCGTCGCGAAGCACCCAAGAAGGGAAGAGATGTCATGGCCCAGCTGGGATTCGTGATCCTGTACACGCGCGACGTCGCCAAGAAAATGGCGTTCTACGAACGCGCGTTCGGCCTGCAGAAGAAGCGTCTCGCCGAGCGCGAGGTCTACGGCGAGATGCACGGCGAGGTGCCGATTCAATTCGTGCAAGAGGACTTCGCCAAAGCCTACGTCCACGACTTTGTCGCGAATCGGCCCGAGCGGCCTCCTGCCGCGATCGAGATCGGTTTCCTCCTCGATGACGTGCCGGCGGCCTATCAGCGCGCGATCGACGCCGGGTGCACCTCGGTCGCGCCACCCGAAAAGAGGCCATGGGGCCCGACGATCGCTTTTGTGCGCGACGACGAGGGTGTGCTCGTCGAGCTCTGTTCGACGCACGGAAGTTGACGTTTTCGACATCATGGCCTCGGTGGTTCCCGATCGGCGCCGCATCAAGAGCTTCGAGAGCGAGTCGGCGTTCGACGCGTGGCCCTCCGCTCGGTGCCGTACCGACGCAACATATGTCCTCAAGTGGCGAAGCGGAAGAAGCGATGAAAAAGTCGGTCGCGAGCACGCTCATCACGGAAGCCGACCCGGACGTAGTCGAGGAGTTGACGTGGTGACGCGCCAGTATGCGATTGTCGAAGCGCCATCTGTGCTCGGGCTACGGCCGACCGGAGTCGAAAGACTGCCGGACGCGCTGATGGGAGCAGGATTGGACGCGCAGCTGCGGGCTCGCCGCGCCGCGCGCGTGGAGCCGCCGCCCTACGACCACCGTCGCGATTCCGAAACGCTGATGCTCAATGCGCAGGGCATCGCCAAATACACGCGCAAGCTTGCCGATGCGATCGGGAAGATCTTAGAGACCGGCGATTTTCCTGTGGTACTCGGTGGGGATTGCAGCATCGTCCTTGGAGGCCTGCTGGCGCTGCGGCGCATTGGCCGGTATGGGCTGCTCTATGTCGATGGGCACGCAGACTTCTATCAGCCGAAGGCGAATACCAACGGAGAAGCGGCGTCATCCGATCTCGCGCTGGCGACCGGCCGAGGACCTGACATCATGACGACGTTCGAGGGTTATCGGCCGTTGGTGCGCGACGCAGACGTGGTGCTGCTCGGGTTTCGGGACGCCGAGGAGGCGGCGAGTTATGGGAGCCAGGTCCCGCCGCCTGAAATGAGAACGATCGACCTGACAGAAATCAGACGTTCAGGAGTCGATGCCACGGCACGCGAGGCAGTTGAG
>DATFWL010000603.1:0-8935 GCA_035259385.1 Vicinamibacterales bacterium
CGCGGTCTGGCTGCCGGCTGAGAGCGTAGCTCCCGGCCGGTGATTCCATTCACCAGGGCGTCTCTGCGACGAGCGGAGGCGCGATGTTCGGACGGGAGACACGGATGCTACTCAGGCACTACCTGGAGCAAGGGACCAGCAAGAGCGCCTTGGCGCGCCAGCTCGGTGTCCATCGCGACACGATTCATCGCTGGATACGCGCGGGCGATCTCGATCGGGATCTCGACGAGGCGCCGGTGCGGTACGGACCGCGGGCGGCGGGGCCGACCAAGCTCGATGCCTTCAAACCGATCATTGAGGCGCGGCTGGCGGCCTATCCGGCGTTGTCGGCCGTGCGCGTGCTCGACGAGATCCGCGCGGCCGGGTATGCCGGCGGCTACACGCAGCTGAAAGCGTTCGTGCGGCGCGTGCGCCCGACGCCGGCCCCCGATCCCGTCATCCGGTTCGAGACGCCGGCCGGCCGCCAGGCGCAGGTCGACTTCGCACGGTTTCGCTTTCCGTGGGGCATCCGGTACGCGCTGCTGGTAGTGCTCGGCTACTCGCGGCTGCTGTGGTGCCGGTTCTATCCGCGCCAGGACATGGCGACGCTGATCGACGGTCTCGAAGACGCGTTCGTCTATTTCGGCGGCGTGCCGCACGAGCTGCTCTTCGATCAGATGAAAGCGGTGATCACGCGCGACCTGCGGCTCGAAGGCGGCGCGCTGATCCGCAACGCGGAGTTTCTCCGCTTTGCGCATCACTGGGGCTTTACCGCCCGCGCGTGCCGTCCCTATCGCGCGCAGACGAAGGGGAAGGTCGAGCGGCCGGTCCGCTATGTTCGCGGCAATTTCGTGTATGGACGCACGTTTCTCCACGACGCGGATCTCGATCACCAGCGGCATCACTGGCTCGAGCGCGTGGCCAATGTCCGCATGCACGCGACGACGCGCGAGCGCCCACGCGACCGCTTCGATCGGGAGGAGCGCGTGCTGCTGCAGCCGCTGGCCCTGCGTCGCTACACGTCGCTGGTGCTCGACCGACCGGCGGACCCGGCGGCGCGGCGGCCGCCGCGTCCCCTCGTCACGGTCGAGAAGCGATCGCTCGCCGCGTATGCGCAGCTGACAGGCGGTGTGGCATGAAGGCCGCCTCGCTCTCGCGCCGCGATCGCCTGCGGCACATGCTCGCCGATTTGCGGATGCCCGGTGGCCTTGAAGCCCTTGACGCGATTCTCCAGGGCGTCGACGGCGGCACGCTGACCGCGGCCGATGCCATCGAGCAGCTGCTCGCCGCGCAGATTCAGCTCCGCAATAATCGACGGCTCCAGGCGGCGATGCGGTCCAGCCGGCTGCCGGTCGTCAAGCAGCTCCACGAGTTTGATTTCACCTTTCAGCCCTCGTTGCGGCGCGAGCAGATGGAGAGCCTCCACGAGCTCGGCTTCGTCGAGCGGCGCGAGAATGTCATCTTCCTCGGCCCGCCTGGCGTCGGCAAAACGCATCTGGCGATCAGCCTGGCCATCGCGGCGGCCCAGAGCGGGCGGCGCGTCTACTACGGCACACTCGCCGATCTCATCACGTCCCTCGAAGAGGCGCAGGCCGCGGGCCGCCTGCAGGCGCGCCTGAAGGTGCTCACGCATCCCGCGCTCCTGGTCGTCGACGAGATCGGGTACCTGCCGATCACGCGGACTGGCGCGATGCTGTTCTTTCAGCTGATGACGCGCCGCTACGAGCACGCGTCGACCGTGCTGACGTCGAACAAAGGCTTTGAGGAGTGGGGCGACATCTTCGGCGACGACGTCATGGCCGCGGCGCTGATCGATCGGCTCGTGCACCACTGCCACCTCGTCACGATTCGCGGGAACAGCTATCGGATGCGGCAGCACACCGAGCTGTGGCAGACGCTGCACGCGGCGCACGAACCGGAATCCGCCGGCGGCCGCCGCCGCCGGACTCCGGTTCGTCAGGAGGCCCCGACGACCTGAGGCTCGTCCCCTCGCCGATCTGTCGGATTTTCAACCGGCGGAACTGTCGGATTTTGGACCGGCGTTGACACTGGCCATCACGCAAGCAAAGCTTCGAGCTGTGCTCGGCACCGTGCAAGGCTCGTCGCTTCGCTCCGCCCACGCGCGTGTCCGCACGTGGCCTTCGGGCCTTGACGGTGCCTGCGCGCACCTCGCCGGACGGCCGTCGCGCACCGCGAGGTTCTCAGGCTGGCGCCCTTGTCATCTTCACGTTCCAAGGCGATCTCTGGGTGCGTTTCAGCTCGCCTCAGATGTGCTACTCGATCGACAGCCGAGCAGAGATGGCCTCTATCGTTCGCCAACTGGTATCTGACAAAGCGCTGTTCGTCGCTACTCATCGCGGGAACGAATGGACCGGCACGACGCTTCTGCGCCGGGCAGCGCTCCTAAACTCCAGCGCGGGGAGACCGCCCGAGTCATCTCCTGATCCGGACGCTTTGATGCATCGTTGGACGGCGCTCCATCGCGACCACGCCGTTAAAGGGACGCGCGAAATCATTCATTGAAGGAAATTGGTGGAGGCGGCGGGAGTCGAACCCGCGTCCGAGAGTACGCCGTCGCAGGACTCTACATGCGTAGCCGCTCTTGAAAGTTCGCGACCGCCGTCGAAGCGCGGCGGAAACCGGCGATCGCTAGCCCCGATGCTTCTCGTCGCCGCCCGTCGGAGCAGCCAGCGGCGACCAGCCTTCAGTTATGACATCCATCCCGCGCCCCGAAGGCGAAGACGCGGGGGACGTCGCTGCTTAATTAAGCAGCGAGAGCGAGCTGCGTGTCCGCAGTTACGTTGTGTTCCACCGGATTTACGAGGCGATGGCGCTCGGCATGCATCCCGCGAGTCTTTACCCCCGTCGAAACCGTTTCGCCCCCATACGTGAGCGACCGATATATATAGAGGTGTGGCTCCGCAGTCGTGCCCTGCCATTGTACGAGCAGCCGCAAGCCTGGTCAAACGACTCTGTGCATTGAACTTGTTGGGGTTCACTCATGACCTTCGACGATGAGCTCAGGCGAGCGTTCGATGCGCTGACCGACCAATTGCGCGCCGAAATCGACCGCCAGGTGCAGGCGGCTATGGACGAGGTGTCTGCCTCGGCCCGGACCGCGACCGAGGCCGCGGTCGAGGCGGCGATGGCCTCGGCCCCGACGCTCGTGAACGCCCCATCGCCGGTCGCGCAGCCTGTCGAGCCGCTGGTCGATGACAGCACGGCCGTCACCCGTCTGCTCGACGCCGTGCGCACCATCGATGGTGCGGGTTCGCTGACGGAGATTCTGAACGCCTTGATCGCATCGGCCCTTCGCGAGGGGATCGGCGCCGGCGTGTGGCTCGCTCGAAGCCGCACGCTCACGCACTGGCGCTCGACCGGCATCGATCAACCGGACGCCGATGTTCCGCTCGATTCTCATCGCGCGCTCGCCGACGCCGCTCGCGCGAATGCGACCGCCTGGGACGACGGCTTCGCCGCACCGCTTGCGATCGGCGGACACGTGGTGGGCGTGCTGTATGTCACAAACCGCGCGTCGCCGGTTCCAAGCGGCGAGATCGAGATCCTCGCGCGTCACGCCGCCAGCCGGCTCGAGGCGCTGACCGCATTCAAGGCTGCACGCGCGCTGACCGATCGCACCGATCCTGCGCAGGTCGCTGCCGCGGCGGACGAGGCAGAGGATCACGTGGCGGCGCAGCGCTACGCGCGCCTGCTCGTGTCCGAGATCAAGCTGTATCACGAGGCGGCCGTGATCGAGGGGCGCCGCGACCGCGACCTGGCGACCCGCCTCGGCGGCGAAATCGCGCGCGCCCGTGTGATGTACGAAGAGCGCGTCCCGTCGCATATCCGCCAGCGCGCCGATCACTTTCACGACGAGCTCGTACGCACGCTCGCGGACGGCGACGCGACGCTTCTCGAGTTGCGTGCGTAAGAGAGCGGCTCTAGTCCGACGAGCCGCGAACGAATCGGTACGAGGAGAACTCGGCAGCGACGAGCGGCCTTTCGTCGGTGGCGTGACCGACGCGCACCACGCGGCCGTGACACAGAACGGTCGCAGCCGGTTCGCCTGTGATCACCGTGGGCAGGTCGAGGATGAGCTCGATCGGCATGTCGAGATCCAGCAGCTCATCCGTGCGAAGCAGCACCCCCGAACGGCTCACGTTCTTCGTCTCGGCGGAGTGCCAATTTTCGTTGGAGTCGGTGCGGTAGCGAACAGGAGTGTGGACGTCGTACCGACGCGCCCGAATGCGTCGGCGTCCGTTCGTTTTGACGTCCGCGTCGCGCGCGCCTGCCATTCCTATGACCACACGACAGCTCAGCAGTAACCAACGTCCGACACTGGACGTCGATCAAGGGGGTTTACGCGTCTGTGTCCCGCTCGCTGCAACAGTGTTACCACTCAAAACGCAGGCGATCAGATGCAGGCAAATCGCTGAAAAAGCGAGCACTTTCAGGGCATGCCCGACTCTGTTCAGGATACGACAAACTTGTTATCCAGTGACGTAATTGGACACAAGAATAACAAATTGCGGACTAAAGCGCTATTACGGCTGCGTTTACGAGATTGTACCGTTTTGGAGCGCGGATCTCTCTATTGGAGTGGCTTTGTTCAACACAGCGTCAATCGCCGCGCGAAGCGCGCCAAGGAGCTGCTCGCGTGTGAGCGGCTTGGGCAGGTAGGTGGCGCCGCACTGCAACGCCTCTTTGCGAAGCGCCGCGTGATCGAAGCCGGACATGACGAGCGCGACCGTCTGAGGTCCACGCTCTTTCGCGAGAAGAACGAGCTGCAGACCGTTGAAGACGCCCAGACGGATGTCGGTCAGCAAAACGTCCGGCGCGCCGCCGATCAGGTGTTCCTTCGCGGTTTCGAAGCGCCTGCACGCAATTGCCGTGTAGCCGGCGGCTGACACCCATTTTCGGACGAGGTCCAGGAACGCTGGATCGTCGTCGACGATCAGGACCTGCTTTCCGACGGACGCGACTGCCTCTTGCATTTCGTTGCGCCTCGAGTGCTCAACCTCACTTGTCGAATCCCGTGCCGCGGATCAACGTCAGCGGAATGCGACGAATGAACCTCACGGACCTGGAGCCGGAAGAATTTCGCAGATGGCCAGGTTGTATCGGTCTGTTGTCGGCGCCGTATCGTTAATGGTCACGACTGTGCCGGCAACAGGAGTCGTCGCATTTTGTCTCTGCACCCAATACGTGTCCCCCGTCGGCGTAAAGTACTGGTGGACCACCGTTTGGTTCGGGCCCGGCGTCCGCGCAATCGGATTGTCGTAATCGTTGCCGACCGCCATGACCCACGAGTTGTTGCGCGTCGTCGTCACCGACGCAGTCGGCGCTCCGCTCGGCGAACTGAACTGGTTAGTGGCGCCAATCGCTCCCGATCCATTGGTCCCCGAGGTGTCGGCGCCGGTGAACGTCAAGATGGTCAGCGATGAGACCGCCGGCTGCGAGAGCGTTGCGGTGACCGAGACGCTCGTCAACGGCGTCGTGGCGAATGCGCGCCAGACCTCGCTATTGCCCAGTTGCACGTTGGTGCGCACCACCAGCTGCCACGTGAGTCCACCACCCGTCATGCTCGTGACCGTCGTGTTGGGACCAGTCAGATAGTCTCCGGCGACGAAGGCGAGCAGCAGCTCGTTGCCCGATCTCGTCGAGAACGTCGGGCTCGTGACGGTTGTCACAGCTGTCGACGGCTGATCCGCCGAGACGTTGACGTCGATGGCGAGCCCCGTCGGCGGCGTCTGGATGGTGAAGTTGATGCCGCTCACGTTCGCGCCGTTCACGACCACCGATTGGCTCGTCGGCGTGAAGACGAAGCCGGTCTTGGACGGCGTGATCGTGTAGGTGCCATTCGCCAAGCCCGAGAATGAATAATTCCCGGAGGCGTCCGCCGTCGTCGTGCCGCCTGCCGGCCCGCTCAAGGTCAGCGTTGTTCCCGTGCCGGTTGCTGCGGGGCTCACAGTGCCGGAGATCGTCCAGGTCGGAATCGGCGTGATCGTGAAGTTCACGCCGGTGACGTTCGCCCCGCTGACCGTCACGGATTGGCTCACGGGACTGAACGTGAAGCCGGTCTTCGACGGCGTCACGGTGTACGTGCCGTTGGCCAGTCCGGCGAACGAGAAGTTCCCCGAGGCATCGGCGGTCGTCGAGCCGCTGGCGCCGCCGCTCAAGGTCAACGTTGTTCCGGTGCCGTTCGCTGCTGGGCTCACGGTGCCGGAGATCGTCCAGGTCGGAATCGGCGTGATCGTGAAGTTCACGCCGGTGACGTTCGCGCCGCTGACGGTGACCGATTGACTCGGCGGACTGAACGTGAAGCCGGTCTTCGACGGCGTCACCGTGTAGGTGCCGTTCGACAGGCCGGCAAACGAGAAGTTCCCCGACCCGTCCGCCGTGGTCGTACCGGCGGCGGCTCCGCTCAGCGTCAGCGTCGTGCCGGTGCCGCTCGCGGCAGGACTGACCGTGCCGGAGATCGTCCAGGTTGGGATCGGTGTGATCGTGAAGTTCGCGCCGGTCACGTTCGCGCCGCTCACCGTGACTGTCTGACTCGCCGGACTGAACGTGAAGCCGGTCTTCGATGGCGTGACCGTGTAAGTGCCGTTTGCCAAACCGGCGAACGAGAAGTTCCCGGACGCATCAGCGGTCGTTGTGCCGCTCGCGCCGCCGCTCAACGTGAGGGTCGTCCCGGCGCCGCTCGCCGCGGGGCTCACGGTGCCGGAGATCGTCCAGGTCGGCACAGCCGGCGGCAGCACTTCGACGAGCGTCAGGTTCCACTTGTCGCCGGTCGGCGCCGTATCGTTGATGGTCACAGAGACACCGCTGGCTGACGTTGGAGCGCTGGCCCGCTGCACCCAGAAGGTGTCGCCAATCGCGGCGAGGTATTGATGCACCATCGTCTGATTGGCGCCAAGCGTTCTCGCGGTTGCCGTATCCCAGTCGTTGCCGCCGCCAATGACCCAGGAGTTGGCGCGCGTCGTGGTCAGCGTCGCTGTGGGTGCGCCGGAAGGCCCATTGCCCGATCCCGTCGCTCCGATTGCGCCGGAACCGTTCGTGCCTGAGGTGTCGACGCCCGAGAAGCTCATTATCGTCATGCTCGCGGCCGCACCTTGGGAAAGCGTTGCGGTCACGGTTACGTTGCTCAGCGCGGCCGCCGAGAACCCGCGCCAGATCTCACTGACGCCTCGCTGCACGTTCGTCCGCCGTACGAGCGTCCACGTCGCTGGGCCTCCAGTAATTCCCGTGACCGTGTTCGACCCCGACGTGTCGTCAGCGGCGACAAACGCCAACAGCAATTCATTTGGCGAGGCTGTCGAGAAAGCTGGCGATGTAATCGTTGCAGTGCCGGTCGACTTGTCCGCAGACACGGTGGCGTCCATTACGGGCGCCCCGTTGGCCACGGTTACGTTGACGGCGGCGGCCGTCGCCTGATTGTTCGCTGCGTCGCGTGCCCGTGCCGACAGCGCGTGCGAGCCATTGGCAGAAGCAATGGAGTTCCACGAAATCGTATAGGGCGCGCTTGTCAGCTCGGCTCCGAGCGCCGCGCCGTCCAGCAGAAACTGCACACCGACGACACCGTTGTTGTCTGAAGCGGTTGCGGACACGGTAACGGCGCTACCCGCGACGATCGCACCATTCGCCGGCGCCGTCATCGCAACCGTCGGCGGAGCAGTGTCCGGGTTGCTAACGGTGACAGTGATTGGTGCCGATGTCGTCGTGTTCGCCGAGGCGTCACGCGCGACGGCCGTGAGCGTGTGCGTGCCGTTGCCCGTGAGAGTGCTGTTCCACGAGATCGAGTATGGTGCAGCGGTGTCCTCGGCGCCGAGATTGACGCCGTCGAGCTTGAACTGCACACCGGCGACGCCGACGTTGTCGCTCGCTGTCGCCGAAACGGTCACGGCCGCGCCCGTGATCAACGCCCCGTTCGCCGGAGCAGTCATGCTCACGGTCGGCGGCACCGAATCGATCGGGCCCAAGACGACGTCGACCCAGTAATTCTCTCCTTGATAGACCTGCGACGGGAAGGAGCTGGCCCCGTACGCATAGACGCCGTTTCCGCCTGACGATGGCGAGGAAGGCGAGTGCAGCGGCCACTGGTTGACGCCCGTCTTGCCGAAGTAATAGCTGTCCACCGAATAGTTGCCGCTGGTGTGATACGAGGCGACGTAGGTGGTACCAGCCGTGATCGAGATCGGTGTGGCAAAGCTCGTCTGCTGCCATCCCGATGCAGTTTCACCAGCGAACGTGAGGCTCCCGAGGAGCGTACCGGTTCCTGTCCAGAGATGGCCGGTGTGCGTCCCGGTGTTTGTTGAGCCTTTGTAAAAACGCAGAGCGGTGATTTGTCCGTTGACGTCTGACGTGAACTTCACGCCGACCTCGATCGAATTCGGATCGCTGCCGTTGACGGCCCACGGCACCACCGACGAGCTCCAGAGCGAACACGGGCAGTTCCCGGGCGTGACGGTCACCGAAATCGGCGTTCCAGGTACTTCCAGATTGCCGCTGTCGTCAACGGCGCGGCTGACGATTGAGAACGTGCCGAGAGTGCCGGGAATCCAGCTGTACGTCCAGTTTGCCCTCCCGCTGGCGCGGCGCCAGGTCGCGCCGCCGTCGAGCGACACTTCGACGCCGCCAACGACGCCGCCGCCCGTGTCGGTCGCGGTGCCGGATATGGTCACCGTCGTGTTCGTCGCTACACTCGCGCCGTTGAGCGGCGAGGTTATTGTCGATGTCGGCGGCGCCACATCAGTGCTCGCGCCCGACCCGATCAGCCCGGACTGCAGCGTCTGCGGCTGCGCGCCCATGTCGGCGAACAGATTCACCGTCGCCTGCTGCATATTCAGATCGGGCGTCGCCGAGCCCGTATCAGGGCTCGTGTCGTGATGCGTATCGAGGCCCCACGACCATTGAACGGTGCCCGCTCCGAAGACGAGGGATCCGCTCGAGTGGCGGT
>DATFWL010000604.1:0-30273 GCA_035259385.1 Vicinamibacterales bacterium
GGCGTCCGACGCCCTCCACGATCGCACGACCGAGCGCTCGAGCGTCAGCTGCATCGGCGTCACTCCGCGCGCAGCGCGATCAGCGGATCGACCCGCAACGCCCGGCGCACCGGCAGAATCGCCGCGGCGGCCGCCGTCAGCATGAACACGACGATGACCGCCGCGCAGGTCGCCGGATCCAGGGGCGACACGTCGAACACGAGGCCCCGAATCGCGCGGACGGCGAGGGCCGCCGCGACGACGCCGAGCCCGATGCCGGCGGCTACCAGCCGGAGCGCGCCGCCCGCGACCAGCGCGGCCACCGACCGCGCGTCGGCGCCCAGCGCGATGCGGATGCCGACTTCGCGGGTCCGGCGCACCACCGTTTGCGCGATCACGCCGTAGAGGCCGATCGCCGCGATGACCAGCGCCGCGAACGCAAACAGTGCGAGCAGGACCGCCGTCAGCCGCGTCGTCGCGATCGAGTCCGACATCGACATCGCTACGGTCTCGACGTCCGTCACCGGCAGTTCGCGATCGACCGACCAGACCGCGGCGCGCACGGCGTTCACCAGCGCGAGCGGATCGCCGGCGGCCGCGCGGACGACCAGCGTCATCCTCGGCCACGGACGTTGCGAATAGGGCGTATAGGCCTGCGGCTGCGGCGGCTGGCCGAGGCCCGCGTTCTTCACGTCGCCGACGACGCCGACGACTTCGGCAAAGCCGGGGAAACGACCGACCAGCAGCCGCTTTCCGATCGGCGATGCGGTCGGCCAGCCGCGCCGCGCCAGCGACTCGCTGATCACGACGACCAGCGGCGCGCGCTCGTCGTCGGCCGCCGTGAACCGGCGGCCCGCGAGGAGCGGGATGCCCATCGTCTGGAAGTACGACGGCGAGATACCGCTCCACGCGGCGAACGGCCGGCGCGCGAGCGGGAGCTCGGGCCCGTCGGCGACCAGATACGGCGCAACGACGTTCACGGTCGGCGGCAACGACATCGACGCGGCCGCGGCGGCGACGCCCGGGACGACGTCGATTGCCGGGAGCACGCGGGTGATGAACGAACGCATTGCGGCGGGATCGCCGTACTTCGCCGTCGGCAGCGACACGTTCATCGCGACGAGACCCTCGGATTGAAATCCCACCGGCGCCCTCACGAGCCGCACGAGGCTCTTGAGAAGGAGACCCGCTCCGACCAGAAGCGTCAGCGACAGAGCGACCTCGACGATCACGAGCGCGGCGCCAAGGCGTCCTCTCTCGCCCGACGCCGTCCGGCCGCCGGCACGCAGTGCGTCAACGGGCTGCTGCCTTGCCGCTCGAAGCGCCGGCGCCAGGCCAAAGAGCAGACCCGCGACAACCGTTACCAGCAGCGAGAACGCCAGCACGGTCGCGTTCACCTGCACGTCCGATCCACGCGGGAGGTCACGCAGGGAGGTCGACGCCAGATCGACGAGCCACAGGCAGAGGATCGTCCCCAGCACGCCGCCGCCCGCCGCGAGCAGGGCGGTTTCCCGTCCGAGCCACGCGAGCAATTGGCCGCGGCTCGCGCCGAGCGCCGCGCGGACCGCCGTTTCGTGCGCGCGGGCGGTCGCTCGCACCAGCAGAAGGTTGGCGACGTTGGCGCAGGCGATCAGGAGCACCAGACCGACCGCAGCGGCGAGCATCAGCAGCGGCGGCCGGGCGGAGGCGACGCTGCGCTCCCGAATCGGAACCATTCGGATGCTCGCCTCGGGATCGGCGTCGGTGTTCCCGGGATTCGCGCGGGCGTAGCCGCGCACGATCGCGTCGACTTCCGGTTGCGTGTCTTCGACGCGCACGCCCGGAGGCAGCCGCGCGATGCCCCACAAGTACCCGATTCCGGCGGCGACTTGCGCCGGCGTGAACCCGTTGACCTGGTCGACGCGCGTGGTCCAGACGTCGATGTTCGCAAACGGCGGCGGCAGATCCACGCCGAGCGCGCCGACCACGACGTGCGGTGCGCCGTTCAGCGTCAGCGTCGTGCCAATCGCCTCGCGCGTCATCGCGAACCGGCGCGACCAGAATCGTCGTCCGAGGACGACCACGGCCGGTCCGCCGGGCAAGTCGTCGCGGAACGTGAACCCGGGCCCTGCCGCCATCGCGACGCCGAGGACGTCGAAGAAGCGCGCCGTCACGCGCACGCCGGGCAGGTGCTCCGGCGGCGCGTCGCCGCCCGTCAGGTTGTAGCTGTCGTACGTGTACGCCGACAGGCGGGCGAACCGCCGCTCGCGCGCGAGCAAATCGGCAAATGACGGAAACGAGATCGTCGCGTCGCGCATGTCACGCTTGAGATTCAGGTGCGTGAGCGTGACGATGCGGTCGGCGTCCGTGAACGGCAGCGGCCGCAGGAGGACCGCGTCGACCACGCTGAACACGGCCGTGTTGGCGCCGACGCCGAGTGCGATGGTTGCGATGGCGACGGCGCTGAACGCCTTGGCATTCGACAGCGAGCGAATCGCGTGTCTCACGCCGCTCACACGAAGTACCGTTCGCCGGACGTCGCGCCGATCGGCGCCTCGGCCGCGTCGGCAGGACGGGCAGCGAAGCGGTCTGCCGCAAACGGTCGAAGATCGATCTTGGGATCGCGGCCGGCGATCACGTCGGCGAGCACACGTCCCGCCGCGGGAGAGTGTTGGAAGCCGTGGCCGCTGAACCCGTTGATCAGGAACAGGCCGGCGACGGCGTGCGCGGCCCCGATGATCGGGTTCGCGTCGGGCGTCACTTCGTAGAGGCCTGCCCACGCGTGAGAGATCGACGCGTCGGCGAGCGCCGGCAGGCGCGTGACCGCGACCTCGACCACCTGCGGCAGAAAATCCCACTGCACCGTGGTATCGAATGTCGGCGTCTCGTTCTTGTCGCCCATCCCGAACAGCATGCCGGCGCCTTCGCGATGGAAGTAGAACGTCGTGTCGAAGTCGATCACCATGATGCGCGACGCCGGCATCCTCGTGCCGCTGTCGGCCGGATCGATGGTGGCGATGAAGATGTGCCGGCGGTACGGCTCGACCGGCACCTCGACGCCGGCCATCCTGCCGATCTGACGTGCGTAGGGGCCCGCTGCGTTCACCACTCGGCGCGTGCCGATCGCGCCGCGCGTCGTCTCGACGCCGGCGATGCCATCGCGTTCGACGCGGATGCCGGTGACCTCGGTGTCGCGTTCGATCGCGACGCCGTACGCCTGAGCAGCCTTGGCGAAGCCGATCGTGACGCCGTTCGGATCGGCGATGCCGTCGCGCTGGCAGAACGTCGCGCCGAGCACCCCGTCGGTGCTCAGACCCGGCGCGAGGCGGGCCGCCTCCGCGGCGTCGAGCCACTGCACGTCGACGCCGAGGCTGCGCTGCAGCGCCGCGTTGCGTCTGAACGTCTCGACGCTCTGCGGCGACGAGAGGAGAAAGAGATATCCATCCTGGTGGAAGTCGATCGTCTGGCCGACCTCGTCGGCGAAGCGCTCGAACAGGGCGATCGACTCGATCGAGAGCCGGATGTTCGCGTCGTTCGAGAACTGATGGCGGACGCCGCCGGCGTTCCGCCCCGTCGACCCGGTGCCGAGCATCTTCTCGCGCTCGAGCACGACGACATCCGTGATCCCGCGGCCCGCGAGATGATACGCGACCGACGCGCCCATGCACCCGCCGCCGATCACGACGACGTCAGCTGTTCGCTTCATCCATCAGAGTGTGTATCACGAACCGCCGGATGGCGACGACCGTTCGCGGTCCGGCGCGACGCCGACGTACTTCGCCCGCGGCCTGATGATCTGACCGGTGGCATATTGCTCGATGGCGTGGCCGATCCATCCGATCGTCCGGCCGAGCGCGAACAGCACGAGCGGCGCGCCCTGCGGCAGCCGGAGCACGCGCGCGAGCGCGGCGAGCGCGAAATCGATGGTCGGGCGCTCGCGAATCAGGTGCGCGGCGCGGTCGGCCACTTCGCGGGCGAACGCGAGCTCCGGTGACCGCGGGTAGGCGTCGCGGAGCAGGTCGAGGACGGTCGAGGCGCGCGGATCGCCATCGCGGTAGAGCGGGTGGCCGAAGCCGTCGATCGATTCGCCGCGCCGCAGGCGCTCGGCGAGCGCCACGCGGACGCCTGGCGCCCGCCGGATGGCAGTCAGCATCGACTCGACCCGCAGGCTGATGCCGCCGTGCCGCACGCCTTCGAGCGCGCCGAGGCCGGCGCTGACGACGGCGTACGGGGTGGAACCCGCCGAGGCGACACACCGCGCGGTGAACGACGACACGTTCAATTCGTGATCGGCGCACACGATCAGCGCCGCGCGGAGCGCCGCGAGCCCACGTCGCTCGACACGCCAGGCGTGGGCGAGCGCCTGCTCGATCGGCGGTCCCGCCGGCGCCGCGTCGGCGGCGACGCTGGTGAGCAGCCAGAGAATGCGCCAGCCGGTCAACGCGACGCTGGGGGCCCGGAGATCGGAGGCCGTGTGATCGTGTGCAGACGCGACGGCGAGGGCGCGCTGCGCGCGCGCGGTGAACGGCAGCCGGCCATCGCCAGCAGAGGTGAGCTTCGGCAACCGGACGCGAGCCGCGAAGGGATCGTCGAACGTGCCGGTCCAGATCAGCGCCGCGACTTCGGCGACCGATCGCGTTCGCGCCAGCTCCACGGCATCGTGGCCGCGGTAGAACAGCGTGTTGTCGGCGATGAGGGTGATGGCCGATTCGAGGATCGGCAGGCCCCATCGCAGCGTTTCCGCGGCGGTTCTGTCCGGATCACGGCGGCCCTCCTTCCGCCGGCGCAGCCGCTCGACATCGTCGCGCGAGTAGCGGCGTTGCCGGGACGCGCTGCGCGTGGCTTCCGAGCGAACGAACCCGCGGCTGACGTACGCGTACAGCGTCGCGGGCGTGATCCGGAGGACGCGGCACGCGTCTGACGCGGACATCCACGAGCCGTCAGTACTCATGTTGATGTTTGGATCAACGTTGACACACTTCGCCGGTGCCGGGTACGTTCGCGACATGGTGCACAGCGGTCTCGAGGGCGTCGTTGCCGCGGCGACGCGTCTCAGCCACGTCGACGGGGAGCGCGGCGAACTGATTATCGCCGGATTCCCGGTGGCCGAATTGGCCGCGCACGCCACGTTCGAGGAAACGACCTGGCTGCTCTGGCACGATGCCCTGCCCGATCCGCCGCAGCTGGCCGCCTTCCGCGCCGCCCTCGCCGGCGAGCGCGCGCTGCCACCGGCGACGCTGGCGCTGCTCCGCGAGGCGGCCCGGGCGGGGGTCGATGCGATGGACGCCCTGCGCATGGCGATCGACACGATCTCGATGGCCGGCAGCGGCGCGAACGCGATCGTCGCACGCTGCCCGACGATCATCGCGGCGTTCTGGCGCCAGGCCCGGCGTGAGGAGCCGATCGCGCCGCGGACCGATCTCTCGCACGCCGCCAATTTCCTGTTCATGCTCGACGGCGAGGTGCCCGACCCGGCGCGCGTCCGCGCGCTCGAGACCTACCTGAGCACCGTGGTCGATCATGGGCTCAACGCGTCGACGTTCACCTGCCGCGTGATCACGTCCACCGGCTCGGACCTCGTCTCAGCCGTGGTTGGCGCGATCGGCGCCTTGAAGGGACCACTGCACGGCGGCGCCCCCGGGCCGGCGCTCGACATGGTCTTCGAGATCGGCGAGGCGTCGCGCGCCGAGGCCGTCCTGCGGCAGAAGATCGAGGCCGGCGAAAAGCTGATGGGGTTCGGCCACCGCGTCTACCGCGTGCGCGATCCGCGCGCGGATGTGCTGTCCGCGGCCGCGGAGCAGCTCTACACGCGTGCCGGCGACATGCAGCTCTACACGCTGGCGCGATCGGTCGAGGCGACCGCCCTGCGGCTGCTCGAAGAGTACAAGCCGGGACGGCGGCTGCGGACGAACGTCGAGTTCTACACGGCGCTGCTGCTGCACGGGCTGCGGCTCGACGTGCCGCTGTTCACGCCGACGTTTGCGATGGGCCGCGTCAGCGGCTGGATCGCGCACGCCTTCGAACAGCAGCGGGCGAACCGGATCATCCGCCCGCAGTCGGAGTACGAAGGTCCGCGCGATCGGCAGTGGGTACCGCTGGAGGCGCGCCACGCTCACGTCTAGGCGCGGGCTCTCAGCCCGCACCAGGCCAGCAACCTCGGTCTATTTCGTCGCCGCCGCGACCTTCTCGACCTGCTCCATCACGCGCAGGATGTTCCCACCGAGAATCTTCTCGACGTCGGCGTCCGAATAGCCCTTCTTCAGGAGGGCGTCGGTGATCTTCGGCAGCTTCGACGCGTCTTCCATCCCGAGCGGCATGGTCGCGCCGTCGAAGTCGGAGCCGAGGCCGACGTGATCGGCGCCGGCGACCTTGACGGCGTGGTCGATGTGCTCGACGATTTTCTCCCAGCTCACCTTCGGCAGCTCGCCCTTCGCCATCGCCTCGTGGTCGATCCGCTCGCTCTCCATCGTCGTGCACGCCTCGTTGCCGCCGCACTTCTTCGACATCGCCGCCATCGCCTGGTCGACGGTGCCGGAGCGCTTCTCGCTGGCGACCCGGAACTCCTCGCTGAGGAACGCGGCGTGATAGTTGATCATCATCACCCCGCCGTTCTTGGCGAGCGCGCGCATCATGTCGTCGGTCATGTTGCGGGGGTGGTTCGCGATCGCGCGGACGGACGAATGTGAGGCAATCACCGGCGCCTTCGTCGTCTCGATGACGTCCCAGAAGGTCTTGTCGGCAACGTGCGAGATGTCGACCATGACGCCGAGGCGGTTCATCTCGCTGACGATCTCCTTGCCCATGGCGGTGAGGCCGTTGTGCGCGGGCTTGTCGGTGGACGAATCGGCCCAGTTGTTGTTCTTGAAATGGGTCAGCGTCATGTAGCGGACGCCGAGTGCCGCATACAGGCGCAGGAGACGGACGTCGTCGTCGATCATGTGGCCGCCTTCAATGCCCATCAGCGCCGCGATCTTGTGCTCGGCCGCCGCCTTGCGGATGTCCGCGGCGGTCGTTGCCAGCATCAGGTCGTTCGGATGCAGCCGGGCGGCCTCGCGCACGCAGTCGATCAGGTCCATCGCGCGCTTCACCGCCGGCGGACCGGTGACGTCGCTCGGCACCCAGATCGAGAAGAAGAGCGCGTCGAGCCCGCCCTCCCGCATGCGCGGGACGTCGATGTTGCCGTCCTTGTGGCGCACCGAGATGTCGAACGTCTTGTCGAACAGCATGCGCTGCGTCGTGTCGTCGTGCGAGTCGATGACGATCGCGCGGTCGTGGAGTTGCCGGGCGCGCGCGGACACCGCCGCGTCCTGCGCGGCGGGCGTCTGAATCAAGACCGCAAGCAACGCGGCGCACGCCGAAGCGGCGGCTGCGGCGCGCATGAAATGTGGCGTCATGCGCGCCATCTTAACGCGGGAGCGTAGAAGAAAAGCAACCGCGCCTCAGGCTTCTTCCCACCTGAAGCGCGTCGCCGCGATCAGCATGAACGCGGTGGCGAACGCAACGAGCACCATTATCGGCGTGGCAGCGCCGCCGAGGCCGATGCCGCGCCAGGTCATCGCGTCGAACCCGTCGACTGCCCAGCGCACCGGCACGATCAGCGTGAACTGCTGCAGCCACGCCGGAAACACGAACGTCGGCACCCAGGCGCCGCCGAGCATCACCATGATCAGGATCGCGAAGCTCGTGACCCCGCGAGCCGACGCCGGCGTGTTGCCGAGCGCGGCAACGAGGAGGCCGAACGACGCCGCCATCAACGCGACGCCGAGCGAAATGCCGACGAACCCCAGCACGCTGCCCTCGATCCGCACCCGGAACACGATCATCGCGAACGCGAACGACACCCACAG
Organism: Vicinamibacterales bacterium; assembly: GCA_035259385.1. Lineage (GTDB taxonomy): Bacteria > Acidobacteriota > Vicinamibacteria > Vicinamibacterales > CAVVIG01 > QHWK01. Next base: position 7,806 of record DATFWL010000604.1, read on the forward strand.
TGTCATCAGCGAGATGATCGCGCCGCTCACTGCCTTGGCGGTGAGCAGCGTCACCCGCGAGACCGGGGCGCTGCGCAGCCGCTTCCAGAGGCCCCTCTGGCGCTCGAGCAGCATCTCGACGCCCAGGTTGGCCATCGCGAACAGCAGGAACTGAATGCCCATGCCCGCGAACGAGTGCGCGTAGCCGTTGTAGGCGACATTCGATCCGGCGGTGATCGCTTCTTCGCGCACGGTATACGGCATCGTGATGCCGCGCGCGGTCGTCGCGCCGCTCGTTCCCGGCGTCTGGTTGTAGAACTTCTGCACCGATCCCAGCATCTCGAGCAGCAGCCGCTTCCGGTCGTCAGGCATCGTCGCGCTCTGCACCTGCGGCAGCGTCTTCTCGATCAGCGCCCGTCCCTGATCGCCGCCGAACATTTCACGGCTGACCGCCTCCATGACGTGCTCGGTCATCACGCCGCGCACCATCGCCAGTTCCATCGCATGCGACGGGTCGTAGAGAACGCCGAGCGGCGGCTTCTCGCCGTCGGAGAAGAACGCAGCGCCGGCAGCCTCGCCGAAGCCCTTCGGAATCACTACCGCGACGACAGTCTTGCCGCGTCTCACCGCCTCGCGCGCGTCGGCCTCGCCGGGCAGCGTCAGCTTCAGGTTGCGGTCGGTCTGCGCGCTGGCCACGATGCCGCGCGAGATCGGACTGTCGTCCTGATCGACGATCGAGACCGCGATCCGCGCCGGCTCGGCATTGCGCGACGGGCCCGAAAAGATCGAGCCGAAGAACGAGGCGATCGCGATCGGAACCAGGAAGCTCATGATCACCGAACGGCGATCGCTGAAGAACAGCTGCAGGTCCTTGCGGACCATCGCGACAAGCGGGACGAGTGCCATCAGTCGCGCAGGCTCCTTCCGGTCAGGGTGAGGAAGACCGACTCCAGCGTCGCCAGGCCGCCGCCGGCGGCGGCGACGCGCGACTGGAGGCCGGCCAGCGTGTCGTCGGCCACGACCGCGCCGTGATCGACGATCACGATCCGATCGGCGAGCCGCTCGACCTCCTCCATGTAGTGGGTGGTGTAGAGCAGTGCCTTTCCTTCGGCCTTCAGCGCTTCGAGATTCTCGAAGATCGCGTTGCGGCTCTGCGGATCGACGCCGACCGTCGGCTCGTCGAGCAGCAGGATGTCCGGGTTGTGCAGCAGGCCGGCGGCGAGGTTCAGGCGACGCTTCATGCCGCCGCTGAAGGTCCTGACCGCGTCGCGCGCGCGATCGGCGAGGCCGACGAGCGTCAGCACGCGCGCAATCGCCTCGTCGAGGACGCGGCCGGTCAGGTTATAGAGGGCGCCGAAGAAGCGCAGGTTGTCGCGCGCGGTCAGCTCGTCGTAAAGCGCCAGATCCTGAGGGACGAGGCCGATGCGGCGCTTGGCCGGATCGGTGTCGCCCGCGAGCCGGTGCCCGGCGATCAGCACCTCCCCTCGATCAGGCGTCAGCAGCCCGGCGACCATCGACACCGTCGTGGTCTTCCCGGCGCCATTCGGACCGAGCAGGCCGAGGATCTCACCGCCGGCGAGCGAGAGCGACACGTCATTCACGGCGACCAGCGCGCCGAACGACTTCCGCAGATTCTTCACGGTCAGCATCGCGATGGCCACATCTTGTCACCCCACCCGATCGTCGACGTCAGTTTCTGCGACGGACTGCCGGTTTGGGGAGACGAAAGGCTGTCTCGTCCGGTCGCGCCGCTGTCAGACACCGTCACGGACGCGGAGCGCCAGCGCGCCGCCGACCACCAGTATCGCGGCGATCGCGAACAGGCCGGCGGCGAAGCTGTGCGTCGCGTCGTTGATCGCGCCGAGCAGATAGGGACCGAAGAAGCCGCCGGTGTTGCCGACCGAGTTGATCAGCGCAATGGACGCTGCCGCGCCGACGCCGGCAACCTGGGACGTTGCGAGCGCCCAGAACGGACCGAACATCGACGCCAGACCGGCCATCGCCACCGTCAGCGCCGCGACCGTCCACACCGCGCCCGACGACAGCGTGCTCGCGACGAGCGCACCGGCGCAGGTCGCCGCCGGAACGAAGAAGTGCCACCGGCGCTCGCCCGTCCGATCCGAGTGCCGCCCGGCCACGACCATCGCGATCGCGCCGGCGGCATACGGAATCGCGCTCAGCAGGCCGACCACGAAGTCGCTGGCGCCGCTGGACGTCTTCAGCATCTGCGGCATCCAGAAGCCGATGCCGTAGAGCGTCACCGGGATGACGATGTGGATGATTGCAATCAGCCACGTGCGGCGATTGCGCAGCGCCCGGCCGGTGCTCTCGACGCGGCGGCGTTCGTCGTCGTCGCGCAGACACGCGACGAGCGCGTCGCGCTCGGCCGCGCTGAGCCAGGCGGCATCGCGCGGCCGCTCGTCGAGGACGCGCAGCACGACGACGCCCAGCACCACCGCCGGCAGCCCCTCGAGCAGGAACAGCCATTGCCATCCGGCGAGCCCGCCGGCGCCATGCAGCGAGAGAAGGGCGCCGGAGAGCGGTCCGCCGATCACGCCGGCCATCAGGACCGCGGTCATGAACGCTGCGACCGTGCGCGCGCGCTCGGCGCCGGGAAACCACAGCGTGAGATAGAAGATGATGCCGGGAAAGAAGCCGGCTTCAGCGGCGCCGAGCAGGAAGCGCAGCGCGTAGAACGCCGGCGCGGTACGCACGAACATCATCGCCGACGACACGATGCCCCACGAGATCATGATGCGGGCGATCCACAGCCGGGCGCCGATTCGCGCCAGCATGATGTTGCTCGGGATCTCGAACAGCGTGTAGCTGAGGAAAAAGATGCCGGCGCCGAGGCCGTAGACCGTCGACGAGAAGCCGAGCGACGCGTTCATCTGCAGCGCCGCAAAGCCGACGTTGATGCGATCCAGGTACGCGACGATGTAGAGCAGGAAGAGGAAGGGGATCAGGCGCCGGCGCACCTTCGCGACGACGCGCGCGGCGTCAGCGAGGACCGGCGCCACCGCGGGCGGCGTCGCATCGGGAATCCGCCGAAGCCCTTCGCTGGACACCGGCGGATTATACGCACCTCATTCCGCGAGCGCGACGATCGGATCGATGCGCGTCGCGCGCCGCGCCGGCAGCGCGCAGGCGGCGATCGCCACCACCGCCAGCAGCGCGCTGACCGCGACGATCACCAGCGGATCGCCGGCGCTGACCCCGAACAGCTGGCTTGCCATGGTGCGGCGCAGCGCGAACGCACCGACCGCGCCGAACCCGAAGCCGGTGACGATCAGCAGGAGGCCTTCGCGCAGCACCAGCTCGAAGACGCCGCGGGCGCTGCTGCCGAGCGCGATGCGGATGCCAATCTCCTTCGTGCGCTGCGTGACCAGGTAGGCGAGCACCCCGTAGATGCCAATCGCCGACAGGAACAGCGCGACGGCGCCGAACGCCAGCGACAGCACCATCGGCGACCGGCGCGTGATCAGCGACTTGTCCATGCGCTCTTCCATGGTCTGCAGGTCGTAGACCGGCAGCTCGCGATCGAGACTGGTGATCACCTCGCGCAGGGAATTCGCTTGCGCCGCCGGATCGGTGGCGGTCCGCAGCGTGAACGTCAGCAGCCGCGAGGAATCCTGCTGGAGCGGGAAGAAGTACGAGCCGACCGCGCCGTTGCCTTCGACCAGGTCCGCCAGCTTGAGGTCATGGACGACGCCGACGACGGTGAGGAAGACGGTCTTCTCGGTAATCGCCAGCAGGTTGTTGATGTCTTCGGGGAGATACAGCCGCCGGCCGATCGGATCCTGATTCGGCCAGAACCGGCGCGACAGCTTCTCGTCGACGATCACCGTCTTCGGGGCTTTCGGCCCGTCGCGATCGTCGAAGAACCGACCGCGCACCAGCTTCGCACCCATCGCTTCGAAGTAGCCGGGCGAGACGTCGACCTGGTTCGGCGAGATGACCGACTCACCGGGACTCATCTGGTAACCCTCGGCGAGGATCACGCTGTCGCTGTGATTGCCGCCGAACGGAATCGTATCGGTCGCGCCGGCCGCCGGGACGCCCGGGAGCGCGCGCAGCCGCCGCAGCGCCTCGTCGGCGAACGCGCTCAGCGCCGCGGCGTCTTTGTAGCGCGCCTGCGGCAGGCTCACCGACGCGGTGAGCACGCCGCGCGGATTGAACCCGGGGTCGACCGCGAGGAGCTGGCGGAAGCTGGCCAGCAGCAAGCCCGCGCCGACCAGCAGGACGAACGCGAACGCGACCTGCGCGACCACGAGCACGCGCCGAAGCGATCGCGCGCCGCGGCCGCTCGTGCCGGTGCGCCCTTCTTCACGCAGCACCGACGTCAGGTTCGCCGGCAGCACGCTCGCAACCGGGATCAGGCCGAGCAGCAGGCCGATCGCGGCGGCCACGGCGAGCGTGAACGCAACGACGACTCCGTCGATGGCAATCTCGCCGCCGCGGGGAAGCTCCTGGATGCTCAGCGTTTCGAGCAGACGCAGCGCGGCATACCCGACGCCGAGACCGGCGGCGGCCGAGGCGAGCGTCAGCAGCACGCTCTCGGTAATCAGCTGACGGGCAACGCGGGCCTTTCCTGCGCCCAGCGCGAGCCGCGTCGCCAATTCCTTGAGCCGTGCGCGCGAGCGGACGAGCACGAGATTGGCGACGTTGACGCAGCCGATCAGGAGCACGAACAGCGCGCCGCCCCACATCAGGTACAGCGTCGTGCGCACGTCACGCACCAGGTTGTCCTGCAAAGGCACCACCTTGGTGTAGAAGCGCGCGTTGATCAGGAGCTGTTTGTACTGAGGAAAGCGATCGAGATTGGCGGCATTGAGCGCGTCGATCTGCTGTTGCGCCTGCGCGACGGTGGCGCCTTCCTTCAGGCGCGCGACGTTCCGCCAGTTGTTGCTGTGCCGCTGCTGCTTGCGCTCGGGGGTGAACGCGAGCGACCGCCACAGCATCACGTCGCTGGTGATGAAGCGGAAACCCTGCGGCATCACTCCGACGATGGTGTAGGGCTGGCTGTCGATGCGCACGTCGCGGCCGACCACCGCCGGGTCGCCGCCGAACTGCGACTGCCACAACGCGTAGCTCAGGACCGCCTTCTTCTCGGCCCCGATTTCCCCCTCTGCGTCGGTGAACGTGCGGCCGAGCCGCGGTGCGACCTGCAGGAGCCGGAAGAACGAAGGGGTGACGTTCATGATCCGCACGCGCGTCGGCGTGCCGTTCTGATCGATGCTGACGTCGCTCGAGTTGTACATCGCCTGCTCGTCGTACACCGTCGTCTCGCGCAGGCGATCGTAGTAGTCGGGAGCACCCGAGTTGTCGCCGATGTCGGCGCCGGCGCCTGGGTAGTGATTGCCCATCAGCACGATGCGTTCGGCGTGCGGGAACGGCAGCGGCCGCAGCAGCACCGTGTGCACGACCGAGAACAGCGCGGTATTGGCGCCGATGCAGAGCGCCAGCGTCAGGCCGGCCGTGATGGCGTATGCGCGGTCCTTCCACAGAAGCCGCGAGCCGACGCGCAGATCGTGAATCAACGATTGCACATGAGTCTCCCGCGTGGGGTCGGCTATTCAGACGGAGCAGGGGCATGCAGGGTTCATTGCCGATCGGCTGTCGCCACGTCCGGCCTGAAAGGCCGGACCTGCACACGGGAGCTGAACCGAACACGTGTAGGGCCACCCTTTCAGGGTGGCCTTCGTTCATTCGGTACGCAGCGCCTGAGTCGGCTGGACCCGGGCGGCCCGTGACGCAGGAATGAAGTTCGCGACCGACGCGACGCCGAGAAGCACCGCGGCGGCGGACAGCCAGGATACCGGATCGGCTGCCGTGATGCCGTAAAGCGCGCCGGCTATGGCGCGGGCGGCGGCAATCGCGAGCACACAGCCGGCGAGGAAGCCGGTCACCGCGACCAGCAGCCCCTGCCGCATGATCATGCGGACGACGGTGCCGCGATGCGCCCCGAGCGCGATGCGAATGCCGATTTCGCGCGTCCGGCACGCGACCGAGTAGGCAATGACGCCGTAGAGCCCGATCGCCGCGAGCAGCATCGCGACGAGGCCGACGCCGCTCACCAGCCAGGCGCTCGCGCGCATTGGCAGCAGCGTCGCGTCCACCTCCGCCTCCATCGTCTGGTTCTCGACGAAGACGACGTTCGGATCGAGGGTGAGCAGGGCGCGCCGCATGTCGCGCAGCAGGCTGTTCGCGTCGCCGCGCGTGCGCGCCAGGATCGCCGAGTACGAGGCTGGACGCTGACTGCGCGCGACGTGGAGAAACGGCGTCGGCCGCTCGCTGAGCGTCAGCACCTTGTGATCGGACGAGACGCCGACGATGCGAAACGCCGGTCCGTCGCCGCCGCGGGTGTGGAACACCTTGCCGACAGCGCTCTCGCCGGGCCAGAAGCGCCGCGCCAGCGTTTCGTTCACCACCGCCACGCGCGGCGTCTCCGGTCGGTCGTCGTCCGTGAAGCCGCGCCCCTCGACGATGGCGACGCCGAGCGTCTTGAAGAACTCGGGTGAGACGGTGGTCACCTCGACGGTGTCGCCCTGATCGCCGGGGCGGTGCCGTCCGGGAATCCAGATCTCCCAGCGATTCGCGTTCACCTGCAGCGGGACGCGCGACGCGAGCGCCACCGACTCGACGCCTGGAATCTCGGCCACCCTGGCGATCGCCTGATCGAAGAACTGATGACTGCGCCTGTCGTCGTAGCGCAGCATCGCCGTGTCGGTCGAGACGACCGCCAGCCGGCTCGCCGCGAAGCCCGGATCGGTGCGCTGCGCGGCGGCGAGGCTGCGCGTGAGCAGCGCCGCGACGATCAGCAGCAGCGCGGTGACGGCGATCTGACCGGCGACGAGGATGTCGCGGAGCGACCAGCGCCGTCCGCCGACGCGCGACAGCGACGTGTCTCCGCGCAGATCCATCGTCACGTCCGGCTTCAGCGCCTGCATCGCCGGCGCGAGACCGGCGAGCAGCCCGGCAAGGCCGGTCGCCACCAGCGTGAACGCGAGCACGCGGCCGTCGATGCGCAGGTCGAAGGCGAGCGGAATCGGAATCGGCAGGCTGACCGCGGCGACCAGCGACGCGAGCCACGTCGCCAGCAGCGTGCCGGCGATCGCGCCGAGCAGTGACAACACGACCGCCTCGGTGACCAGCTGCCGCACCAGCCGTCCGCGGCTCGCGCCGAGAGCCAGCCTGATCCCGATCTCCTTCTGCCGGCTCGACGCGCGCGCGAGCAGCATGCTGGCGACGTTGGCGCACGCGATCAGCAGCACCAGACCGACCACGACCATCAGCCCGCCGGCGATCGGCACGACGATCGGATCGGCAACGGGATGGAAATGGACGTCGCTCGTCTTCTTGAGCGACAGCCGGCGTCCCTTGTTCGTGATCGGGTTGTCGGCGTCGATGCGCGCCATCAGCAGCGCGAGGTTCGCGCGCGCCGGCTCCATCGTCAGGCCCGGCTTCAGCCGGCCGCGGATGAACAGCCAGCGATCGGCGCGCCGGTCGAGACGCGTCGTGCCGGTCGGTGACGGCAGCGTGTCGTGCATCCCCACCGGCTCGACGTCGAGCGACGACGCAACGGGCAGCCACAGCTCCGGCGCGAGGACCGGCACCATGCCGTTGAACAGCCGCGGTGCGACGCCGACGATCTGATACGTGGATCCTCGAATGCGGATGCCCCGCCCGATGGCGTCCGGCGCCGATCCGAGCTCGCGCGTCCAGTAGCGATGCGACACCATCACCACTCGCGGCGCCCCGGGCACATCGTCTTCCGGCAGAATCGTCCGCCCCATCGCCGCGTGCACGCCGAACACCTGGAAGTAGTTGCCGGTGACGATCTCGCCCATCGCCAGCCGCGAGCGGCTGTCGAGATTGAGCGCCGCCATCATCGGGCTGTAGCCGACGACGCCTTCGAACACGTCGTTGTGCGCCTGGAGGTCGAGGAAGTCGGGATACGAGGAGGTGCTGAAATCGTTCGTCCCGCTCGAATCGCTCGTGAACAGGTCGACCAGCCGGTCCGGCGCGCTGACGGGCAGCGGCCTGAACAGCAGCGCGTCCACGATCGTGAACAGCGCCGCGTTGAAGCCGATGCCGATGGCCAGCGAGGCGACCGCGACCACGGCAAAGCCCGGGCTCTTGCGAAGCCAGCGGAGCGCGAACCGGATGTCGGCGAGAAGCGAAGGAAGCAAGACTCACGATTATAATCCGCCGATGAAGTCGCGGCTCCTTACTGTCGTGGCTGCCGCATGCACGCTCCTGCACGCCGGCGCCCTGGCACAGCCGGCGGCGCCGACGTTCACGCTCGATCAGGTCCTCGGCTTTCCATTTCCCGACAACCTCATCGCCTCGCCGACCGGCACGCGCATCGCGTGGACCTTCAACGAGCGCGGCGTGCGAAACGTCTACGTCGCGGATGGGCCGGCGTACCAGCCCAGGCGGATCACGCCGTACACGGTGGACGACGGGCAGGAGCTGACGAACCTTTCGTTCTCCAGCAACGGCGGCACGATCGTCTACGTGCGCGGCGGCGACCACGGCGCCAACTGGCCCGCGGACGGCAACGTGCAGCCGAATCCGACGAGCGTGCCGGTCGCCGCGCGGATGCAGGTGTTCTCGATTGCGACCGCCGGCGACGCATCGCCGAAGCTCCTCGGCGAGGGCGACGAACCGGCGATCGCGCCGACCGGCGACCGCGTCGCGTTCGTGCACGATCGCCGGATCTGGATCGCGCCGCTCGACGGTTCGAGGCCGGCCGAACCGGCGTTCTTCGCGCGCGGCACCGGCGAGTCGCCGGCGTGGTCGCCCGACGGCCGCTCGCTGGCGTTCGTCTCGGATCGCGACGACCACAGCTTCATCAGCATCTTCACCGACGCGGTGACGCCGATCCGCTATCTCGCCGTGTCGACGTCGCGCGACTCGTCGCCGCGGTGGTCGCCCGAGGGGCGCACGATCGCGTTCGTACGCCAGCCCGGTCGCGGCGGCGTGCCTCGAACGCCACTCGTCCAGCAACCGCAGCCGTGGTCGATCGTCGTCGCCGACGCGAAACCTTCAGAGAAAGGGACGGACGGCGCGTACGAGTCGTGGAAGAGCGGCAGCGCGCTCGTCGACTCGGTCCCGCGAACCGAGGGCGGCGCGAACCTTCACTGGGCCGACGACGATCGGCTGGTCTTCGTCTCGTACCACGACGGCTGGCCGCACCTGTACGCGATTCACCATCCCGGCGAAGGCGGCAGGCCGACGCTGCTCACGCCGGGGCCATTCATGGTCGAGCACGTGTCGCTCACGCCCGACCGCAAGTTCGTACTGTACAGCGCCAACATCGGCGGGGCTGCGGGCGATCTCGATCGGCGGCACCTGTTCAAGGTGGCGGTCGACGGATCGACGCCGCCGGTCGCGCTCACGCGAGGGACGGGGATCGAGTGGAGTCCCGTGGTGACCGGCGACGGGCAGACCGTCGCGTTTCTCGGGGCGACCGCGCAGCGTCCACCGCTGCCGGCCGTCCTGCCGATCAACGGCGGCGAACCGAAAGTGATCGCCGCCAACCGCGTCCCGGGAGCCTTTCCGCTGACCCAGCTGGTGACGCCCGCGCCGGTCACCTTCACGTCGAGCGACGGCCTCGAGATTCACGGCCAGCTGTTCAAGGCCGGCGGCGGCGAGGCGCGCCGGCCGGCGCTCGTCTACGTCCACGGCGGACCGCCGCGGCAGATGCTGCTCGGCTTCCACTACATGGACTACTACGCCAACGATTACGCGGTGAATCAATATCTGGCGAGCCGCGGCTTCATCGTGCTGTCGGTGAACTACCGGCTCGGGATCGGCTACGGCTTCGCGTTCCACAACCCGGAACGCGCCGGACTGCGCGGCGCATCGGAATACCTCGACGTCGCTGCGGCGGGACGCTACCTGCAGGCGCGGCCGGACGTCGATGGGAAGCGCATCGGGATCTGGGGCGGCTCGTACGGCGGCTACCTCGTGGCGCTCGCGCTCGGCCGCAACTCCGACATCTTCGCCGCCGGCGTGGACATCCACGGCGTTCACGATCGCATTCCCGCGGTGAACGGCGAGGCGCTCGCCCGCGCGATCGCCGGCGACGGGATCAGCGAGGCCGAGTATCGCCGGGCGCTGACGGTGGCCTACGAGTCGTCTCCGATCTCGGCAGTGCCGACCTGGCGCTCGCCGGTGCTGCTGGTTCACGGCGACGACGATCGCAACGTGCAGTTTCATCAGACCGTCGATCTCAAACGCCGGCTCGTCGACAACCACGTGAGCGTCGAGGAGCTGGTCATCGCCGATGACATTCACGACTTCCTTCTGTATCGCAGCTGGAAGCTGGTGACGGCGGCGACCGGTGAATTCTTCGAGCGTCACCTCAAGCGCGCGCCGCCGTCGCAGCCATAGAAAAAAGAGAGAAAAAAAATTGATCAGCTTTTTTCTTCATGCCCGACCGGGTATCGTCCTTCGATGCTGACTGCCTCGATTCAAGTGAAGCGGGTCTACGAGCCGGCGTCGAAGAACGACGGCGTGCGTGTGCTCGTCGACGGGCTGTGGCCGCGCGGCCTGTCCAAGACAGAGGCGGCGGTAGATCTGTGGCTGAAAGACATCGGCCCGAGCCGTTCGCTGCGGCAGTGGTTCAACCGTGATCCCGCGCGCTGGACGGAATTCCTGCAGCGCTACGCCGACGAGCTCGATGCGCTCGGCCAGCGCTCGCCGGCGGTGAAGGCGCTCGCCGGCGCGGTGCAGTGCGGCAGGGTGACGCTGCTGTTCGGCGCCCGCGACACGCGGCACAACGTCGCCGTCGCACTCCATTCGTATCTCACCAGCCGACCGCCGACGGCCTGAGGCGCGCAGTCCGCTGGCCGTTTGGACGACGTCGCACGATGGCACCGACCCGCGTCCGCGCCCGCGTGCTCGCCTTCGCGTTCCTCCTCGCCGTCGTCACCTACCTCGACCGCATCTGCATCTCGGCGGCGGCGCCGTACATCATGCGCGACCTGCACCTGACCGTCCTGCAGATGAGCGTGGTGTTCAGCGCGTTCACGCTGGCCTACTCGCTGTTCGAGATTCCGTCCGGCTGGCTCGGCGACGTGCTCGGACCGCGGCGCGTGCTGACGCGGATCGTGCTGTGGTGGTCGCTGTTCACCATGCTCACCGCGGCCGCCCGCGGCTACGCGTCGCTCGTCGCGATCCGGTTTCTGTTCGGCGCCGGCGAAGCGGGCGCGTTTCCGAACATCGCGCGGACCTTCTCGCGGTGGTTTCCGCGCCGTGAACGCGGCCGTGCCAACGGCGTGATGTTCCTCGGCTCGCGCGTCGGCGGCATGCTGTCGGCGCCGATCGCGCTGCTGATCGTCCTGCGATGGGGATGGCGCGCGAGCTTCGTCGCGTTCGGCGGCCTGGGCATCGCGTGGGCCGGCGCGTGGTATGCGTGGTACCGGGATCGTCCTGACGACCGGCCGGAGGTGAGTGCCGAGGAGCTCGCCTGGATTCATCAGGACCGCGAGATGGACCCTCGCACCAGCGGTCCGGACGCACCTGACGTTCGTGCGTCGACGCCGTGGCGCGTGCTGCTGGCGACCCGCAATCTCTACGCGATCTGCGCGATGTACTTCGCGTTCGGCTACGGGTTGTACTTCTATTTCACCTGGCTGCCGACCTACCTGATCAGCGTGCTCGGGTTTTCGGTGTTCAGCGGCGGCGTGTTTGCGGCGCTGCCGTTCGTGCTCGCGGGAATCGCCGATCTGATCGGCGGCTGGCTGACCGATCGGCTCACGCGGGGGTACGGCCTTCGCGTCGGGCGCTGCTACCTGGGATTCGCAGCCTTCACGCTGTGCGGGAGCCTCGTGTTCGCGTCAACCTTTCCGCTCCCGGCGGTCGCGAAGGCGGTGCTGCTCGCGTCCGCGCTGGCGGCGGCCGATCTGGCGCTCGGCGCCTGCTGGGCGGTTCCGGTCGACGTCGCACCCGATCACGCCGGCGTCGTCACCGGCTTCATGAACACGCTCGGCAACCTCGGCGGGCTGATCGGCCCGCTGGTTGTCGGTATCGCGGTCGACCGATGGCACTCGTGGACGTTTCCGTTTTACGTGACGGCGGCGATTTACACGAGCGGCGGGATTGCCTGGCTCACCATCGATCCGGAGCAGCGGATCGGACGTGCGTCTCTGCAGCGCGCCCGTTCAGGGAACGAACCGGCTGAGGCCGCGCAGAGGAGGTAGCGTGCCGCGCTCTGCTACAGTCTCGCCGCCGCCGCCCGCGCGACATCAGCGAGAAGGCGCTCGCCTGCGGCGCCGGGATCGTCGGTCGCGAATGTCGCCGGCAGCGCCACGACCTGAATACCGGAAGGCGAGCCACCGACGAGTCGATCCACGCCGCCGTCCCACGCTGCCGACGAGACGGCGTCGACGAGCAGCATCGTCGGCCTGGTCGCGCGAAGCAGCGTCGCCGCGTCCGCTCGATTGGTCGTGGTGACGACGCCATATCCGGCCTGCCGGAGCAGCTGCTGCGCATACGCGAGCACATCGTGGGACGGGTGAACGCAGACGATGTCGACCGCTGCCGGAGCCGCGGCAGCGCTTCCGGCTTCCGGCCGATACAGCGCGGCGATCGCGTCGGCTTCGCCTTCGAAGGACGCCAGAACCTGGTGCAATCTCGTGACGCGAAGCGTCTTCTGGATGTGTGGTGAGGTTCCGCACAACATGAGGTTGCCGCCGGCCGCGCGGGCGCGTGCGAGCAGCCGGACGAGCAGCCCCAGTCCTGCGCTGTCGACGAACGAGACCTCGCGCACATCGAGCAGCAGATGCCGGCGACGCAAGTCGAGGAGCTCGCGCACGTGGCCCTCGAGTGCGGTGACTTCATCGCCCTCGATGATGCGACCTGTGCAGCCGACGACGGAGACGTCACCGACGGCTCGAGTCTGTATGTCGAGAGGCATGCGCAGAGAATACCGGATCGACGGTCGCTACTGCGGCGGCGACGTCGACGGCGGCTTCGCCCCGGCGAGCTGCGCCGACAGGAACTTCTCCACCGCTGCGAAGGCGCGCTGCCATTCCGCCGTCGAGAAGTTGCCGTGTCCGCCGCTCGGGATGGTGACGAGCTCGTGCACGACGCCCGCTTTCTGCAGCGCGTCCTGCAGGCGCGTCGAGTGCGCGTACGGCACCAGCGGATCGGCGTCGCCGTGGATCGAGATCGTCGCCGGCACGCCGGCGCGCACATAGGTGAGTGGCGACGATTCCCTGGCGACGTCGGCGCGGTTCGGCTGGTTGCCGAGCCACTGCACGGTGTACGGCCAGCTCTCGGGGAACGGTTTCTTGTTCGGCCCGTCGAGCAGATCCGCGATGTCGGTGATGCCGAAGAAATCGACGATCGCCGCGACGTGCGGCTCGTTCGTCGTGAAGCAGCTGCGATCGAAGCCGGCGCTCGCCGGAATCATGCCGGTGGTCAGCGCCAGATGACCGCCGGCCGATTCGCCGGAGACGACGATGCGGTTGACGTCGAGGTTGTAGTCCTTGGCGTGGGCGATGACCCAGCGCAGCGCGCAGCGGCAATCCTCGATCGCCGCCGGCGCGAGCGACACGTTCGCGAGCCGGTATTCGACGTTCACGACCGAATATCCCATCGCGACGTAGGGCAGGACGCCGCGGACCATGGAGCCTTCCTTGGTGCCCTGCACCCAGCCGCCGCCGTGAATGAAGATCACGACCGGCGTCGGCGGGCTGTTCGGCGGCGTCCGCTGCGCGTAGACGTCCAGCTTGCCTTCCCACCCGTTCGCGCGCGCGTAGACGATGTTCGGCACCGCGCGAACCCGCTGAAACAGCGCGACCGACGCCTGGAGATCGGACGCCTGCTGCGCGGGAGTCACCGCAACGAGCGCCACCACGAACGCGATCGAGAGCAAGGGACCCTTCACCATGTCGGTCCTCCGATCAGTGGACGAGATTATAGGCCCGCCGCAATTCCTACGCTCCTGACAGAATGCTGTCAGGAGCCTCCGGCTATCGTGGCCTTCGAACGGCGGGCATGCCGCCCGCCAGCACAGGAGGCTGCGATGGCTCACCCGGTGATGTGGTTCGAAGTGCTCGGCGACGACGGTCCGAAACTCCAGCAGTTCTATGGCGCGCTGTTCGGGTGGACGTTCGAGCTGATCGAGCCGATCAAGTACGGCATGACCAACATGCGCGAAGGACGCGGCATTCCCGGCGGCGTCGGGCAGACGATACCCGGCACGCGGTCATGGTCCACCTTCTACGTCGAGACGCCGGACGTGACGGCGTCGCTCGAACAGGCCCGGGCGCTCGGCGGACGCATCGTCACGCCCCGCATGGTGTTACCCGATGTGACGCTCGGCGTCTTCGAGGATCCCGAGGGGCACGTGATCGGCCTGGTCGAGGCAAAACCATCGTAGGGCGACGTCCGGCTTCGTCCGGATCGTTGGGCGCAGAATACTGACGATGCGACGCGCCGACCGTCTGTTCCAGATCATCCAGCTGCTGCGCCGGCGCCGTACGGTGACGACGGCGGCGCAGATCGCCGGGAAGCTGGAGGTCTCCGAGCGGACGGTCTACCGCGACATCCGCGATCTGATCCTCGCCGGCACGCCGATCGAAGGCGAAGCCGGCGTCGGCTACCGGATTCGCCCCGGCTACGATCTGCCGCCGCTCATGTTCGATCGCGAAGAGATTCAGGCACTGGTGCTCGGCGCACGGATCGTCCGGCAGTTCGGCGATCCGGCGCTGGCGCGCGCGAGCGACGCGATCCTCGCGAAGGTCGCGTCGGTGCTGCCGAAAGAGCTCGAGCCGCTGCTCGCTGACACGAAGCTGTTCGTGCCCTCGGTGCTGAGCGGCAACCGATCGGCCGACGGCCTCGCCGTCGCGCGTGAGGCGCTGGTGACCCGCCGGCGGCTGCGCTTCCGCTATGCGAACGAGCGTGGCGACGCATCGGAGCGGACGGTGCGCCCGCTCGGCGTCTTCTTCTGGGGCCGGACCTGGACGCTCGCCGCGTGGTGCGAGATGCGCACCGCGTTCCGCAACTTCCGCGTCGATCGGATCAGCGAGCCGGCGCTCGGCGACGCGTTCGACGACGAGCCCGGCCGCACGCTGCGCGACCTGCTGGCGCAGTACGGCCCGGAAGCAGTGAAGCTGCTGGACCGCTGACGTTACCGCCCACGGCGGCCTCAGCGCCCCTGCGGCCTCTGCTTTCTCTGCGGCCTCTGCGCTTACGGGAACTGCGGCGGCGGCACGCGCTTCTTCGTCGCCTGCTCGAACGCGTAGGCCAGCTCGATCAGCTTCGGCTCGCTGCACGCCATGCCGGTGAAGCTGACGCCGAACGGGCCGGGGCGCGCGTTGAAGCCCTCGGGAAACGCCGGCGTCGGCGCGTTTGCCACGAGCGCGAACGGCACGATCACCGTCGGGTAACCCGGCTTGGCCGCCAGCGCCGCGCCGCTCGCGCCCGGGAACACGAGCGCGTCGAGCCGCTGCGCCTTCATCACCTCGTCGATGCCGTGCGTGCCGCCGACGCGGATGTCTTTGCCGCGGTCGGCCTCGTAGCGCGCCCGGTCGCGCTCGAGATCCATCTCGTCGGAGATGTCGAGGTTCGACTGCCCGTACTTGATCGAGCCGGCCTTCTCGTGCGCCGTGTTGAACGCGCGCAGGTCGGTCAGCGTCTTGAACGGCGCCGTCGCGCCGAGCGACGCGAGCCACGCGTTGAAATCGCGCTTCATCCCGTACTTCAGATCGACGGAGCAGCTCTCGTCCGTCCCGCGCCCTTCGTTCGCGCCGGAACACTGGCTCCACAGCAGGAAGTTGTTCTTCGGGTCCGGGTCGACGACGCTCGGCACGTCCGCGGGATCGACGACGACGGCGCCCTGCGTTTTCAGGACGGCGATCGCGTCAGCCATCGCTTTCTGCTGTTCGTCGGTGAGTCCGCCGCGCATATTCGTCTCACCCGGCGCCGTGACCTTGTCGTAGTAGAACGCGCGCGGGATGCCGAGGCGCGCACCGCGCAGGCCGCCGCGGTCAAGGAACCTGGTGTAGTCGCGGCCGGGCGGCGGCGTGCAGGCCCGCGTTGCCGGATCGTCCGGATCGGGCGACGCGCTCTCGAGCGCACCGAACATGATCGCGGCGTCGGTCACGCTCTTCGCCATCGGTCCGGCCGTATCCTGATCGGCGGTGATCGGAATCACGCCATGGCGGCTGATGCGGCCGACGGTCGGCTTGATCCCCGCGAGCATGTTCTGGTTCGACGGGCTCAGAATCGATCCTGAGGTTTCGGTGCCGACGTTGGCGGCCCAGAAGTTCGCCGTCGTGCCGGCGCCGGAGCTCGAGCCGCCCGTGTTGAGCGCCGGCCGTCCGTCGAAGGTGGCCTCGCGCGGATCCTTGCGCGGATCGTACGGGTTGTAGCCCTGGCCGCCGACGGCGTTGTAGTTGCCTGGCATCGGCGTCGGCGCGCCGGCCACCCAGTTCGCCAGCTCCGTCAGCGCCGTCTTCGCCAGAATGATGGCGCCGGCTTCCCGCAGGTTCTTCGTGAGCGTCGCTTCGTAGGGCGGGACGAGGTTCTCGAACGCGAGCGCGCCGCCGGTGGTGCGCATGTCGGTGGTGTGCACGTTGTCCTTGAGCGCAACCGGAATGCCGTGCAACGGTCCCTTGATCCGGCCCTGCGCGCGCTCGCGATCGCGCGCCTCAGCCTCTTCGAGCGCACGCGGGTTCACCGTGATCGCCGCGTGCAGGCGATCCTCGTAGGTCGCGATGCGGATCAGGTACTGCTGCACGAGATCCTTCGAGGTGACCCGTCCCTGTTCCAGCGCCGTTCGCATGTCTGGAATCGTCGCTTCGACGACAGTGAATCCGTGCAGGGCCGTCGGCGGCGCGGCGAGCGGCCGCATCTTCTGGGCGGCAACGGTCGTGAGCGCCACCGCGGCAAGTGCAGCGGCGGCGGGCAGCGTCGGTTTCATGGGCGTGATCATAAGTCAGGAAAATGAGCCCGTTCTCGCCGATCGGCTGGCGACGACGGCGACGTCGCCGGCCATCAGCCGGTAGCGGCCGTAGGATCGCGACATGCTGACGAGGAAACCGGCGTGGAGGAGCGTGTCGCGGACGACGCCGCGGCTGTACACGCGGACGCGGTGGATTTCGGTGGAATGACGGACGCGACCGCCGATCCTGCGCTCGACCGCGATGCGGCGGGTGAGCGTCGCGCGCGACTGCGCAAAGGTTGCGCGGGCGGTGAGAGCCCAGTCGTCGCCGGCGGTTGATCGCATCCTGTAGGTCCGGCCGGCTGCAGATTCGATGAAGTCGAAGACGAACAGACCGCCTGGCCGCAGGGCGTCGTGCACGCGTCGAACGAATCGGCGCAGCGCCGGCACGCCACCCGGCATGTAGCTGACGACCTCGCCGACCGCAATGACGACGTCGCACGGCGGAAGCCGCGTGCGCTCGACGCCGGCGACGCGGAATCGCGCGCGCGGCGCTCGACCGCGCGCGAGACGGATCATCGCCGCCGACGCGTCGATTCCGGTTACCGCGTAGCCGCGGGCGCAGAAGTGTTGCGCCGAGATCCCGCTGCCGCAGCCGACCTCGACGAGATGGCCGCGCCGGATCCCGCGCGCACGCAGGAGGCGAACGATCGCCGGCGCGGCCTGCCGCGCGAGGTCGCCGAAACCGGCGTCGTGGACGTATGCGAGATCGACGGCGTACACCGGACGCTATTTCATCAGCTCGTTGACGTCGTCGAAGGCCATCGACTTCGAGGTAAAGGCCGAGTAGGTGCCGTGCTCCTTCAGCTCGCGGGCGACGTCGCGGACCAGCGCGAGCGTCGCTCGCATCGGACCCGAGCCGACGCTGACCCGCGCGACGCCGAGCGCCTCGAGCTCCGCAATCGACGGCGAGCCGGCGACCGCCAGCACGTTGAGCGGGCCGCCGATGCCGGTGACGAGCGCGCTGATCGTCTCGGGATCGCGGACCCCGGGTACGAAGACACAGTCCGCCCCGGCGGCGAGAAACGCCTTGCCCCGCTCGATTGCCGTGCCGAGACGAACTTCGGCGGGACCCAGCGCGCGCAGAAAGACGTCGGTGCGGGCGTTGATCACGATCCGCACGCCGGCCTTGTTCGCCGCCTTGACGATCGCCTTGATCTTGTCGACCTGCAGCACCAGCGGCTCGAGATCGGTCGCGCCAGGCACGTAGTCCTCGAGGTTGATGCCGACGGCGCCGGCCGCGATGACGCGCAGCACGTTGTCGGCGACGGCATCGGGCGTCGCGGCGTAGGCGTGCTCGATGTCGGCGGTGACCGGCACTTTGACCGAGCGCACAATTCGCGCGACCGCTTCGAACATCTCGCGCGCCGGCACGGCGCCGCCGTCGGGGTAGCCGAGCGACGCCGCCACTCCGGCGCTCGTCGTCGCGACGGCGGGGAATCCCTCGGCGACGAACAGGCGCGCGCTCGCAGCGTCCCACGCGTTCGGGAGAACGAAAATCGGCGGCGTGCGGTGCAAAGACCGCAGCTGGTCGGCAAGGTCCGGCATGGCCGAAGTCTATCTGGGCTGGGGCCTCGGGGCTAGGGGCTAGCTGACGGGGACGAGGGGACTGGGGGACTGTCTCATTCCACCCTTAGCGCGACCATCGGATCAACTCTCGTCGCGCGCCGCGCGGGGACATAGCACGCCGCGAGCGCGACGGCGATGAGCAGGATCGGTATCGTCGCGAACGTCGCGGGGTCGGCCGGGCTCACGCCGAACAGCAACCCGGCGATCAGCCGCACCGTTCCGAATGCCGCGACGACGCCGATCGCCGCGCCGAGCGCCGCCAGGGTCATCCCCTGCCGCAGCACCATCGTCACAACCGCGCCGCGTGTCGCGCCGAGTGCGAGCCTGACGCCGATCTCATGCGTCCGCTCGCTCACCGAGTACGCAAGCAGTCCGTAGATGCCGACCGCCGCCAGCGTCAGGGCGAGCGCCGCGAACAGCGCCAGCAGCGTGACGTTGAAGCGCCGGCCGGTCAGCGACCGATCGATGCGCCCCGTCATCGTCCGCACGTCGAACACCGGCTGGTCGGGATCGACGCGCGCCAGCTCCTGCCGCACGCTCGAGACCGCGTCGGTCGGATCGATGTTCGTGCGGACGACGGCGTGCATCGGGCGGACCGTCCAGTTCGGGAAGAGCGGTTGTCGATATGGCACGTACAACTCGGGCCGGTCGGCCGCATCGAGGCCGCGATGCTTGATGTTGCCGGCGATGCCGACGATCTCGTACCAGACCGGCGCGTCGTTCTCGAACGACACCCGCCTGCCGAGCGCGTCGCCTTTCGCGAAATGCTTCCGCGCAAACGCGTCGTTGACGACGGCGACGCGGCGCCCGCGCAGCGAGTCGTCTGCCGCGAACTCGCGGCCGTGCAGCATCGGGATGCCCATCACGCGGAAGTAGCCGTCGGTCACGATCCGCAGTTGCTCTTCGGTCGCATCCTCGGGCCGCGCCACGGTGCGGCCTTCAATCCGGAACGAGCGGCTGCCGCCCACGCCGCTGAACGGGAGCGCATTGATCGCCGCAACGCCGCCGATCTCGCTCCTCGCCCGCAGGCGCGTGAACAGATCGTCGAAAAAGGCGTCGCCCTTCGCGAAGGTCGTATAGCGCGACGGCGGCAGCGAGACACGCAGCGTGAGCAGGTG
Organism: Vicinamibacterales bacterium; assembly: GCA_035259385.1. Lineage (GTDB taxonomy): Bacteria > Acidobacteriota > Vicinamibacteria > Vicinamibacterales > CAVVIG01 > QHWK01. Next base: position 27,435 of record DATFWL010000604.1, read on the forward strand.
ATCGGCGGCAAAGCCCGGCTCGACGTCCTGGAGCCGCGCGAAGCTCCGAATGAACAGGCCGGCGGCCATCAGCAGCACGATCGACACGGCGATCTCGGAGACGACGAGCAGCCGTCCGCCGATGCCATGCGCGGCCGCCGTGCGTCCACCTTCCTTGAGGGCGTCGCTGAGGGGGAGCCGCGAGGCCTTCACCGCCGGCGCCAGGCCGAACAGAACGCCGGTCGCCAGCGAGACCAGGGCGGTGAACGCCGCGACCTGTGCATCGACCCGGACCTCGCGAAGACGGGGAATGCCGTCCGGCGACGACGACACCAGGGCGTCCACGCCCCATGCCGCGATCACGAGCCCGACCGCTCCGCCAGCAAGCGCGACGATCGCGCTCTCGGTGAGAAGCTGACGCACGAGCCGCCCCCGGCTCGCACCGAGCGCCGTCCGCAACGCCATCTCCTTGCGCCGCGAGGCGGCACCGGCGAGCAGCAGGTTTGCGACGTTGGCGCACGCGATCAGCAGAACCAGGCCGACGGCGCCGAACAGCACGAACAGCGCGCGACTCGTCTCGCCGACGATCTCGTCCTGCAGGCGCCTCACCACTGTCGAGAAACCGGCGCGGTAGTTGGAGGGAAAACGCGGAATGAACGCGGACGCGACGCGGTCGAGATCGTTCCGCGCCTGGTCGATCGTCACACCGCGCTTCACGCGCGCGATGACCGTGAAGCCATGCGACCCGCGGTTGTCGGCGCTCAGTGCGCCGGCGTCGAACAGGATTGGCTTCCACAGTTCGGTCGTCTCGTCCGGGAAGCGGAACCCGCGACGAAGGACGCCGACAATCTCCACCGCGCGGCCGTCGATCGACACGCTCCGGCCGACGATGGCGCGATCGCCGCCGAACCGGCGGGTCCAGAGCGTGTGGCCGATCACGGCGACGTCGTTCCGGCCCGGCGTCTCGTCCTCACGACGAAGCGTCCGGCCGATCTCCGGAAGCGCGCCGAGTGTCGCAAAGAAGTTCGCGCTGACCAGCGCGCCCTCGACGCGCTCGGGCTCTCCCGCGCCCGTGAGGTTGAACCCGGTCGTGTCGTAGGCGGCGATCTCGTCGAACGCGCGGGTGCTCTCGCGATAGTCGACGTACTCTCCGGCAGACGCCGGATTCTCCTCGAGGCCGGGCCGATGAAGGTTGCCCCACACGACGACCAGACGGTCGCCATCCGGATACGGGAGCGACCTGATCACGACGGCGTTGACGACGGAGAAAATCGCGACGTTGGCGCCGATCCCGAGCCCGAGCGTCAGCAGCACCGCGGCAGTGAAACCGGCGTTGCGCCTCAGCGTGCGGATCGCGAATCGGAAGTCGGCGGCGATCCCGTCGAGCGGCGCGCGGCGCGGCGTCCATCCGCGGACTTCGTCGCGTACGAGCCGCGCCGCATCCTCGGGCGACATCCCGCCGGCAACCAGCTCGCGGTATCGATCGTCGAGATGCTGCTCGATCTCCTCGTCGAGGTCGTAACCGGTTTGCGCCTTCCAGGTCATGAGTGGATCGCTCTTTCAGTCCGCACGCAGCGTCTCGACCGGATCGACACGCGTCGCGCGCCGGCCGGGCACGTAGCTCGCGATGAAGGCAATCGCCCCGAGCAACGCCGCGATCGCCGCGAACGTCGCCGGATCGTGCGGCGAGACACCAATCAGCAGGCTCTCCATCGTCCGCGTGACCGCCCATGCGGCGGCCAGACCAGCCGCGATGCCGGCAATCGCCAGCCTCATCCCATGACCGACCACCAACCGCACGACGTCGCCCGGCGTCGCACCCAGCGCCAGTCGGATGCCGATCTCATGCGTGCGCCGTCCGACGATGTACGACAGGACGCCGTAAATGCCGAGACTGGCGAGCACGAGCGCGAGCGCCGCGAACAACCCGAGCAGCGTCATGTTGAGGCGCGGTTGCTCCGTCGCCTGGCCCACGTAATCGTCCATCGTCTGGACTGAGTACAAAGGAATCTCGCGGTCGAGACTCGAGACCGTCTGCCTGACGGTCGCAACCACCTGCTCGGGATCGAGCGGCGTGCGCACGAAGAGCGTGAGGCCGGGACGCCGCTCCCGGAACCAGATCGGCAGCTGCTCGAGCGGCGCGTACACCTCCATGTTCGCCGGCTCGCGCACGATGCCGTAGTGCCGCACGTGCCGTGCGACGCCGACGATCTGGCGCCAGAGCGGTTGAGCCGCCGGTCCGTGACCGGTGAACTCGAACGCGATCCGCTTGCCGATCGGATCGGCATCGCCGAAGAACTTGTGGACGAGCGCCTCTTCGACGACAGCGACCCGGGCCGCGTCAGCGGTGTCGCGGCCGTCGAAGGAACGGCCGCGCACGATCGCGATGCCCATCGCGCGGAAGTAGTCCGGCGTCGCCGCCTGGAACAGGCACATCGTCGCTTCCTCGCTCACGGAGCGCGGCGGCGGCTGGCCCTCATAGCGGACTTCCGACTCCGAGCCGCCGCCTTCGAGCGGCACCGCGCTGTTCAGCCCCGCGGCCTCGACGCCGGGGATCGCCGACGCGCGCTGCACCAGCTCGCGGTGAAACGCGATCCAACTGGTCACGTCGGGGTACCGCGTGCTCGGCAGCGCCATGCGCATCGTCACGACGTGGGACGGATCGAAGCCGAGGTCGATTGCGGTCAGCGCCGCGAAGCTGCGCACAGCCAGGCCGGCGCCGGTCAGCAGCACGAGCGCGAGCGCGACTTCGGCGACGACCAGGGCCGATCGCAGGCGGCGACCCGTACCCGGCGACGCCCGCGTCGCGTCTTTGAGGGAGGCCAGCAGGTCGAGCGAGGATGCGCGCAGCGCCGGCGCC
>DATFWL010000605.1:0-51662 GCA_035259385.1 Vicinamibacterales bacterium
CCGGCCAGTCCTTGATGAACGACTTGCCGGCGTGCCGGCTCTGGAACAGCGTCTCGACTTCTCGCAGCGTAAAGCCCTTCGCGTGCGCCGCCGCCGCCACGAGCACGTGAGCATGTCGATACCGGAAGCGAAGACGCAGGAGCATGCTGTCGCGGCGGGCCATGACGAAGCCGGACTTGTTGTCGACTGCCGACATTCCGAACGTCAGATTCAGCATGACGTTCAGCACCTCTACTCCTCATGTCCAACCTTCGGCAACGCGGTGCGTTCATATGAGCCCGACGTGCCACGCGCCACTTCGGCTGAAGCGATGATGGCGGAGAGCGGTCACGCTATCACGCTCTTACCAGTCAAGCTGCCGTGAAAATTGACAGGTCACTGAATCGGCCACCGTGATGGATTCAGCAGCGCGTCATCCGCCAGCCCCAGCTGCGACGCCACCGCCAGTCGGGTCGGCTCGAGCGGACCGGCACGCTCCGCGTCAACCGCCGCGATGAGCTCGCCGCGTGTTCGTGCGCCAACGAGGACGCTCGCAACATCTGGAACCGACAGGCAGAAGCGGAGCGCTGCAGTCGGCAGCCGCTCCCACGACCCGTCGGCCAGAACATCGCGCGCGCGCCGAGCGGCGTCGCGCACCGGCGCAAGCGGTTCAGGCAGCCACTGCGCCTTGGGCGTCAGCGCGCCCTTGAGGAACGCGGAGCGGACGATGATGCCGACGCCAGCCGCGGCGGCGGCCGGCAGCACCCGCTCGCACATGCGCTGGTCGAGCGCGTTCAGCGCAATCTGCAGAACGCCGTACTCGCCTGACGCGATCACGGCCAGCGCTGCGTCTTCACCGTAGACGGAGGCGCCGATCACGCGCGCCAGGCCGCGACGCTTGACGTCGAGCAGGGCGTCCGTGACGCGCCGGTCCTCGATCATCTCGCGCGTCGCGTTGTGGATCTGCACGACGTCGACGATGTCGCGGCGGAGCGTACGGAGGGAAGATTCGAGAGAGGCGGCGACGGCAGTCGCGACGCCTGCCGGTGCCGGCAACCCCGTCGATGCCGGCACGGTGACCTTCGTCGCGACGATCGCCCGCGGATCGCGGCCGGCCACGGCCCCGACGATGCGCTCACTCGCGCCGTACGCCGGCGCGGTGTCGATCAACGTGATCCCGGCGTCGAGCGCGGCGCGAACGAGCGCGATCGCATCGCGTTCATCGGGCCGCCCGAAGTCCCCTGGCGCGGCAATCCCGTAGTCGACCGCGAGCGCAACCGTCCCCAGCGAGACGGCGCTCACGGTGAGGCCGGTGGTGCCTAACGGGCGGTACTGCACAGTGACAATAATTAAGAATTGAGAATTGAGAATTAAGAATTCGTGGACGGGTTCCGCGACCTGTGGTCACGAATTCTCAATTCTTACTTCCTAATTCTTAATTACGACGTCAGTCTGTAAAACCCGCGCCGCGCGCACGGGCCCTTGAGCCGCGACGCCGCGTCACCGGCGGCAACGGCGTCGGCGATCGTGGCGAAGGCGGCCTCGACCGCCGTCATGTAGCCGGCGACGTGGGACGGTTGATGCGCGAACGACGGCTTGAACTGGTTGTAGGCGAGATAGCCGCGCTCCAGCATCTCCTGCGTGAACAGCGTCGTCAAAGTCGGCTCGTCCGGATGATCGAAGCCGAAGTGCGTGAGGCTGGGCAGGCCTTCGGTGTGGATCGGCAGAGCCGTCTTCGCGGCGGCGCGCTTCCATCCCTCGAAAGCCAGATTGCCGATCGTCCTCAGATGGTCGGCGACGCGCTCCCGCCTGAACTTGCGGATCGTCGCCAGTGCGGCGACGGGCCCGATCCGCTCGGTCCAGTTCGTGCTGCTGATGAACGTGGACTGCGCCGCCTCCATCACGCCTGCGCGCCCGATCACCGCCGCCATCGGATAGCCGTTCGCCATCGACTTGGCGAATACGGCGATGTCGGGATTCACGCCGAGCAGCGTATGGATGCCGCCGTCGGTCATCCGGAAGCCGGTGGTCACCTCGTCGAAGATCAGCACCGCGCCGACGGTGTTCGCGATGTCCCGGACCGCCTCGAGAAACCCCGGCGCCGGCGATTCGCCGCGCTGCGGTTCCATCACGATGACGCCGACCTCGCCGCGATGCGCGTCGACAATCGCCTTCAGCTGATCGAGCCGATTGTAGTGGAAGGGCAGCGCCGATCCCCTGAGTCCTCGCGGCACGCCGGCCGGTTCGAGCCCCGGCATCAGCTGGCCGTCGAGTGCACGGTCGTCGCCGAGGTTTGCCGCGAGGTACCAGTCGCACCAGCCGTGATAACCCGAGAACGCGACGATGTCGCGGCGTGTGTGCGCGCGGGCGATGCGGACCGCGACCATCATCGCCTCGCCGCCGGATCGCGCGAAGCGCACCATCTCGGCCCACGGGTGCAGCTCGCAGAGCAGGTCCGCGAGCTCGACCTCTTCGGGTGCGTTGAGCGTTGACGCCGATCCGGCATCGATGGCGGCCTTCACGCCTGCGTCGACATCGGGATCGGCGTAGCCGAGGACGCACGCGCCGATCGCCATCATCGACATGTCGACGTAGGTGTTGCCGTCGACGTCGGTCACCTCGACGCCGCGCGCGCGCGAGAAGTAGGCTGGCCACTGCTCCGGCAGAAACATTTCCGGCCGCTTCGACAACAGCTGCGTCCCGCCCGGAATGCGCCTCTTCGCGCGCCGGTACAGCTCCTGCCCTTTGGCCGTCGAGACCTTCACGTTCACGCTCATTGATGATGTCCCTCAGCTGGCCCCCAGCCCCGAGCTCCGTCACGGAATCCATGTCCCGCGCAACGCCCGGGTCGGCCGGAGGCCGTCGCTCGGATCCGCGCGCCAGGGGCGGTCGGCCGCCTCCGCATCGACCGGCCGCTTGTCGCCCGTTCCGTCGGCGGCCACACCGTGATGAATCGTTTCGATCACCGGCGCAATCTGGCGCGGCAGCCAGCAGTGACCCGCATTGAACTCGGCGCCGGTGCCGTCGAGATCGAGATGGAACTCGACCATCTCCGCGCGCCAGCGATGAACCGCGCGATAGATCACTGCGGCGCTGACGCTGTGATCGGACCACCCCACACGCGCCCCCGTCGCCGCGCGAATCGTGTCGATCGCCGCGAGGTTGCACTGCTCGACCGGCGTCGGGTACCCCGACGTGCAATGCAGCAGCACCGGGTCGGTACAGCCGGCGGCGCGCAGCACGCCGGCGGCATGCGCCACCTCGTCCATCGTCGCCATTCCGGTCGCGGCGACCACCGGTTTGCCGGTCGCCGCGCACGCGCGCAGCAGATCGTCCCACACGAGCTCGTACGACGCGACCTTGTAGAAGTCCACGTGCGGCGCCAGCACCTCCACCGCGCGAAGCGAAAACGGCGTGCACGCGAACTGAATGCCGAGCTCGCGGCTCCGCGCCGCAAGCGGCGCGAGAAATTCCTCGGGCAGCTCCCATTGCGCGCGCGCGCGGTGCGTCGGGCTCTTCGCGAGAATCTCTGGCGCGAACAGCTCGTCTACCTTGAACAGCTGGAACTTCACCGCCGCGCAACCGATCCGCGACGCGGTTTCGACGAAGGCGAGCGATCGGTCGAGATTGCGGCCGTGATTGCTCGAGACCTCCGCGACGAACCGCACCTCCATCAGCGGAATGCGGAGACGACCTTCGTCACCGCCTCAATCACGTCGCTGACGTCCGCGGCCGACATCGCCGGGAACAGCGGCAGCGTCACGATCCGCTCGTAGGCCGCTTCCGCATGCGGGCAGAGGCCGGGACCGGTCGCGAACCGCTGCCGGTAGAACGGATGATAGTGCACGGGGATGTAGTGGACGTTGACACCGATGTTCTCGCGGCGCATCGCGCTGAAGAAGGTCGCGCGATCGCAGGCGAGCGCGGAGGTGTCGACACACACCACGTACAGGTGAAACGCGTGCGCCACGCGCGGACGGACCGCCAGCGGCGTGATTTCCGGAATCTGCGCGAATGCCGCGTCGTACTCGCGAGCGATCGCCTGCCGCCGCGCGATGCCCGCCGCCAGCTTCGCGAGCTGGCTGCAGCCGAGCGCGCACTGAATGTCGGTCAACCGGTAGTTGTAGCCGAGCTCGACGATCTCGTAGACCCAGGATCCGCGCGCGCTCCGGTCGCGATGATCGACCGTGATCCCGTGGTTGCGGAACGATCGCATCCGCGACGCGAGCGCTTCGTCGCCGGTCACGACCCCGCCGCCTTCGCCGGTCGAGACATGCTTGACCGGATGAAAGCTGAACACCGACAGATCGGCCAGCGTCCCGACCCGTCCGCCGTCGTCGTTGCGCGCGCCAATCGAGTGGCACGCGTCGGCGACGATGCGAACCGGCGACCTGCCCGGCGCGCGCCCGGCAATCGCGCGCAGCCGATCGTACTCGCAGGGCTGGCCGCCGTAGTCAACGGCGACGATCGCGCGCGTCCGGGGCGTCATCAGCTTCGCGGCGGCGTCGGGATCGATCAGCAGCGTGCGCGGATCGACGTCGGCGAAGATCGGCGTGCCGCCCTGGTAGACGACCGCGTTGGCCGACGCCGCGAACGTGATCGGCGGGACAATCACCTCGTCGCCGGGGCCGATGCCCAGCGCGAACATCGCCGCGTGCAGCGCTGCCGTGCCGCTGCTGACGACGACGGCGTGCGCGGCGCCGGTGGCGCCGGCCAACGCCGCCTCGAACTGCTCGACCGCCGGTCCGCTCGTCAGCCAGTCCGATCGCAGCGCTCGCACGACGGCGGCGACGTCGTCGTCGTCGATGGTGTGGCGTCCGTACGGCAGGAGCCGGGCACGAACCGGCGCGCCGCCATGCAGCGCCAGCTGCGCGGCCTTCAAATCCTCTGGCACGTGGACTAGCTTACCGCGGCGGCATCGGCCGGTTGAACGGTATAGTGTACCGGCGTGAACCGACTGCTCGCGCGCCTCGGCGTGCATCGACGCGAACATGTCTCGGTCGCGCGCGACTTCTCGATTTATTCCGCGGTCAACATTCTGTCACTCGTGCTGCTGTTCAGTACGAACCTGTGGCTGCGGCGCTTCGTCGGCCCGTACGTCGCCGGCCTGTGGACGGCGCTCGAGCTGCTGCCCGGCTATGCGACCTACGCGCATCTCGGCGTCATCAACGCGGCCGAACGCGAGCTGCCGTTCCTGCTGGGCGCCGGCCGCACGCGCGACTTCGACGGGCTGAAGAACACACTCTTCTGGACGACGAACGCGCTCGGAATAGCGCTTTCGACGCTGACGCTGGCGGCCGCGCTGCTGCTTCGCGATCGCCTGTCGCGCGAGACGTTCGTGGGCCTCCTGGTCTACGCGCCGTGTGTCTGGGCGCAGCTCGTGGCGACCTATTTCGTGGTCCTCTACCGCTCCCGCACACGCTTCGTGGAGTTGAGCGGGCGTCAGGGCGCGGCGAATCTCGTCAAGGCGGTGCTGCTCGTCTCGGCGGGGACCGCGTTCGGCCTGTACGGGATCCTCGCGGCGGAACTGGCCAGCTTCGCGGTCCTCGTCTCCGTGCTCGCGCGGGGACTGCGCGAGACGTTCGCGCCGGTTTTCGAGTCCGCGCGACTGCCCGCGCTGGTCGCCGGCGGACTGCCAATCCTCGCCGGTGGCCTCGCGTTCGAAACGCTACGGCCCGGCGGGGCGAGCGGCGCGGATCAGACGGTCATTCTCGCAACGCTCGGCAAGACGTCGCTCGGCGTCTACAGCATCGCCTCGATCGTCTGCCAGGGGCTGTACTACCTGCCGAACGCGCTCGCGATCGTGATGTATCCGCGCTTTCAGGAGCGCTACGGGCAGACGCAATCCACCGAGTCGCTGCGGCGCTTCGTCGAGCTGCAGCTGCACGTGCTCGCCGACGTCCTGCTCGCGGCGATCGCGGTCCTCTTCGTCGCGCTGCCGGCGGCGATCCGCACGTTTTTCCCGGCCGACTGGAGCGGCGCGATCGCGCCGCTGCGCGTGATGCTGGTCGCGACCTACTTCATCTCGCTGGCGCCGCCGGGGGGACAGTTGCTGCTGACGATCCGCAAGCAGGTGCCGGTGCTGCTGCTCGCGCTGCCGTGCACCGCGCTCGGGTTCGTGGCGGCGTATGCGGGTGCGGCGTACGGACTCGTGGGCGTCGCCACGGGGATCGCGCTCGCGTGTGTCGTCGAGTTCATCGCGGTGAACGCGTACGCGCTGTCGCACTTTTCGAGCGCGCGGGCGGTCGCCGTCGAGATCGGCTTGCTGTGCGCGACGGCCGCGGTATGGCTGGGCGCGGCGGTGGTGAGCGAGTGGTTGGTCCCGCCCGGTCCGTGGCCGGCCAGCACGCTCGGCGGCTGGCCGCTGGTGGTGATCGGTGTGCTCAGTCTGCCGCTGGTGATTCGCGCGCTGCGGCGCATCCAGGCGGTCCAGGGGGGCCGGGAATCGTTGTCGGTCGAGCGCAGCGGGTGACCGCCCGGTCGCTGAAGATTTCCACCCGGGGGGTCGGGAAGAGTTTTCGAATCGATGGGTCTCGAGTCTCGAAACCCTTCCCGACCCCCCTGTGGACAAACGGGCGGGCGGCGCGGGCGTCGTTGACAACGGCGCGCGGCGGCCACTAACATTTCGAGGTCGTTCCGACACCGTAAACCTCGCTGTTACAGGCCTTTGACTGATTTCATTCACGCCCGCCGTCCGTACATCGGATCGCTGAACCTCGAGGAAATCGCCGACGGCTGCTTCGCCGGCAAGTCCGTGCTGATCACCGGCGGCACCGGCTCGTTCGGCCGCCGCTTCACGGAGGTCGCGCTCGCCTACGGGAACCCGCGCCGCTTCGTCGTGCTCAGCCGCGACGAACTGAAACAGAGCGAGATGGCGCAGCACTTCAATCACGATCCGCGCCTCCGTTTCTTCCTCGGCGACGTCCGGGAGGCTGGCCGGCTGCGCCGCGCCTTCCAGGACGTCGACGTGGTGATTCACGCCGCCGCTCTCAAGCAGGTCCCGGCCGCCGAGTACAACCCGTTCGAGTTCGTGAAGACGAACGTGCTCGGCGCGCAGAACGTGATCGACGCCGCCCTCGACGTCGGCGTGCCGAAGGTGGTCGCGCTCAGCACGGACAAGGCGGCGAACCCGATCAACGTCTACGGCGCGACCAAGCTGTGCGCCGACAAGCTGTTCGTCGCCGGCAACTCGTACGGCGGCGCGGCCGGATCGCGATTCAGCTGCGTCCGCTACGGCAACGTCGTCGGCAGCCGCGGCAGCGTGATTCCGTTCTTCCTGTCGCGCCGCTCCTCCGGCGTGCTGCCGATCACGCATCCGGACATGACGCGCTTCTGGATCACGCTCGACCAGGGCGTGGCGCTCGTCCTCGCGGCGCTGAAGTGGATGCACGGCGGCGAAATCTTCGTGCCGAAGATTCCCAGCATGAAGGTGATCGATCTCGCGCGCGCGATCGCGCCGTCGTGCCGGCTCGAGATCGTCGGCATCCGTCCCGGAGAAAAACTGCACGAGGTGATGATCCCGGCCGACGAATCACGGTCGACGTTCGAGTACGACACGCACTACGTGATCGCGCCAACGCTGCACGAGTGGACGACGTTCGATCACGCGGCGAATGGTGGCCGCACCGTGGAAGAAGGCTTCGCGTACGCCAGCGATCGCAACGGACACTGGCTCACCGTCGACGAACTGCGCGAGATGGCCGGCGAACCGGTCTCGGCGATTCCCGGAACGTAGCCGGATGCCAGTCACCCGGCCGTCCTCGCCGGCCGAGCGGTGCCTGCGCGCGCTGTGGACCGACCGCATCGCCTTTCTGACTGTTGTCGTCGCAGCCACTGCGGCTGCGGGGTTCGTGACCGTCATGCAGCCGACCTTGTACGCGTCGCAGGCGCTGCTCAGCGTGAAGCCTCCGGCCGACGTCGTCGCGGAGGCGCTGCGCACGAAGCGTCCGTATCTCGGACCCGACGGCCACTTGTATGACGCGAACGATCCGGAGCGGCAGACCGGACCGGGACGGTACGCGCCGCGCCTGACGGCGCCTGGGCTGGTCACCCTCGCGGCGCACGATGCCGGGATTCTGCCGCCGGCGGCGTCGCTCGACGATCAGCAGGCGGCGCGCTGGGTGACCGCGGAGCGGATCGAAGGCGCCGACCTGATTCGTCTGGTCGTCTGGCAGCCGACCGCCGACGCCGCGCACAAGCTCGCCGCGGCGATCGTCGCGCGCGGGCTGGCGATCAACCAGCACGACGAGGCGAACGTCGCCCCGCCTGAGCTGCGCCGCATCATGATGGTGATCGATCCACCCACCCTGCCGTCGGCGCCCGCGTACCCGCGGCTCGGCGTCAACCTCAGCGTCGGCTTTGCGCTCGGTGTGCTCGCCGCGAGCGCACTCGTCGCGATTCGGCAGACGACGCGCGGCTGATGGGTTACACCGTTCTCTTTCTCGCCTGTGTCGCAGCCGCTGGGTATCAGCTGTCGCGGGTCAGGCGCGTCTGGGCGTTCCTGATCCTCTTCGTCGCGCTGATGCCGAAAGTCGCGGTCGCGGTGGTGCCCGGCAACACGACGCCGCTGCGCGTGGATGATCTCGTGCTGGCGGTCGTGATTGGCACCTGGATCGCGCAGCGCCTGTTCGCGCCGGCTGGCGACGACGCGCGCATCCCGCCGTCGCCGGCATCACTCTTCCTGCTGCTCTACTGGGGCATCGCGGCGGCGTGCACGCTCGTCGGCATCGCCGCGCTGACGACCACGCCGCTCACCGGCCTGCTGCACGTCGGCCGGCTGATCGAATACGGTTTGATCTATTACCTGGTCTACACGTCGATCAATCCCGACGAGCTTCCGCAGTTCGTCGAGGTCGTGCGCACCGCGCTGCTGCTGGTCGTCGCGATCTGGATCGGCCAGCACTGGACGCACGCGCCGGCAAACGCCGCAACGCCGTGGGCGACGCTGTCTCCAACGTTCTCAGCCACCTACGACTTCGGCGGCTTCGTCATGTTGACGACGGTGCTTCTTTACGCGGTGTGGAGCACCGGCGCGAGCCGCAGCGTCGCGACGACGGCGGCGCTCGCGGCGGGCGCGTTCGTGACGGTCAACTCCGAGTCGCGGGCGTCGCTGCTCGGGCTCGCGCTGGTGATCGCGATCGACGTCGCGCTGCGCGCGCGCTGGTGGGCGCTCGCCGCGATCGGCACGGCCGCGGTCGCCGCTCCGTACCTCGTCCGCTCGCGCAAGATGCTGACGCTGGTCAGCGGCGTGGTCGCCCTGATGACGACGTTCAAGCTCGACGTGATCCGCCAGGCGTTTGCCACCGATCCGAGCCTCGCGCTGCGCCTCCGCAACTGGTCGTTCGCGATGGATCACTGGCGGGCGCGGCCCTGGGTCGGCGACGGCCTCGGCGGCTACCTGTCGTATACGCGACAGTACGATCTGCCGGCCTCGCCCGACGGCTGGTACGTGCGCGTGCTCGCGGACAGCGGAGTGCTGGGACTCTCGGCGTTCCTGCTGTTGATCGGCGCGCTCGCCTGGGTGTTGTTCGACGGCGCCCGCCGGGAAACGGACGCGATGCGGCGTGCTATCGTGTATGCGGCCGCGCTCGCGGTGATCGCCGCGTCGGTCAGCGCGGTGCTCGTCGACACGTTCGTCTCGTACAAGATCATGGGCATGTTCTGGACGTTGGTCGCGTGCGGCACGCGCGTGACTGCGAGAGGAGCGGCGGCCTGATGGTGCCGACGCCGCGCACGCAGATGACGGTGCGGACGCTCGCGCTGGTCGCGCTCGACCTTGGCGCCATCGTCGCCGGCTGGATCGTCGCGTCGAACTGGCGGCTGGGGGCGTACTGGGGAAACGAGTTCCGACTGAACCATCAGACGCAGTTCGCCCTTCACGCGGCGATCTTCCTCATCGCCGCGATTCTGTTCGAAACCTACGATCCGCGGCGCCCGTACGCGAGCTTCGCCGAGATGCGGAGGCTGGTCGGCGGCTACCTGCTCGCCGGACTGATCGAGCTGCTGATCTTCTTCTTCCGCCCGGAGCCGCTGGTCGGCCGCGGCATCTTTGCGCTGAACGTGGCGGTGTTCGTGGCGATCGCGGCCCTCGGCCGCGCCGGCTACAGCCTGTTCGGCACCGACTTCTTCAGGCGGCAGGCGCTGGTCGTCACCTCGGGCGGCGTCGGCGCGCAGCTCCTCGGCGAGCTCAAGCGCGCGGCGTCGTCGGTCTATCAGATCCGGGGCTACGTGGCCCCGGCGCGGGACATGAGCGCCCCGAACACCGCGCCGTGGCTGGGCGACGGCGCCGACCTGAACGATCTGATCGAGCGGCGCAAGATCGACACCGTGATCGTCAGCAGCAGCATGGACTGCTGGAACCGCTACCTGCAGCCGCTGATCGTGGCCCGCAATCGCGGCGTCGAGATCGTCGATCTCGCGACGGTGTGCGAGCGCTTCCTGAACCGGATCCCCTGCGATCAGATCACCGAGCTGTGGCTGCTGTGGGGTCTGATGGGGCGTTCGTCGCTCTACGTCACCCGGCTGAAGCGGCTGGTCGATTTCACGCTGGCGACGGTGCTGCTGATCGTCTCGCTGCCGCTGCTGCTGGCGATTGCCGTCGCGATCAGGCTGGCGAGCCAGGGCCCGATTCTGTTCCGCCAGGAGCGCATCGGCCTGCACAATCGCCCGTTCACGGTGGTGAAGTTCCGCTCGATGGTCGTCGGCGCCGAGGACGAATCGGGTCCGGTCTGGGCGGCGGAGCGCGATCCTCGCGTCACGCCGATCGGCCGCTGGCTCCGGCGCTGGCGCCTCGACGAGCTCCCGCAGCTGTGGAACGTGATCAAGGGCGACATGAGCCTCGTCGGACCGCGGCCCGAGCGCAGCGTCTTCGTCAACGAGTTCCTCACCGCGGTGCCGATGTACAACCAGCGCCACGGCCTGCGCCCGGGCATCACCGGCTGGGGACAGATTCACTACGATTACGCCGCATCGCGCGAGCAGACGCGTGAGAAGCTCGAATACGATCTGTTCTACGTGAAGAACGCCTCGTTCCTGCTCGACCTCGCGATCCTGCTGCGGACGACGCGGACGCTCGTCGCGGCGCGCGGCAGATGAACGCAAAGGCCGCAAAGATCGCAGAGCATCTTTTCTCGTGAAGCTCTCCATCGTCATCCCCACCTACAACGCGCACGAGTGGATCCAGGGCTGCATCGACTCGATCCGGCTCCATCACCCGTCGTGCCCGTACGAGATCATCGTCGTCGACGACAAGTCGAGCGACGACACGGTGGAGATCGTGCGGCGGATGTACCCGGACCTGCAGGTGTTCGCCAACGATCGGAACATCGGCTTCGGCAAGACGGTGAACGTCGGCCTGCACGCCGCCGGCGGCGACCACATCCTCGTGCTCAACAACGACACCTGGATGCACGAGGGCGCGCTCGACGCGATGATCGGCTACCTCGACACGCATCGCGACGCGGGCATCGTCGGTCCGAAGGTATTGAACAGCGACGGCTCGCTGCAGCAGCAGTGCCGCCGCCGGATTCCGACGCCAGGCGCCGCCCTTCTCTACTTCAGCGGGATCGCGAAGCTGTTTCCGAAGAACCCGACGATCGCCGGCTACCTGATGACGGCGGCCGACGAGAACCAGACGACCGAAGTCGATTCGGTCTCAGGCGCGTGCCTGATGATGCGGCGGGACGTGCTCGATCGCATCCACGGCTTCGATCCCGAGTACTACCTGTACGGCGAAGACATGGATTTCTGCTGGCGGACGAAGCTGGCGGGCTGGAAGGTCGTGTACTTCCCCGGCGCCGCGATCACGCATTTCGGCGGCCAGGGCGGCACCGGCAAGAAGAAGATCTACGCCACCGTCGAGTGGCACCGCGCGATGTGGATCTTCTACCGCAAGCACCGCGCGCCGAAGGTCGCGTTTCCGGAGCGGGCGCTCGTCTACTCCGGAATCGCCCTGAAGACGGCGGTCGCGGTCGCGTTCAACGCGATCAGGCGATCCGGGACGCCGGGCACGGCGAAGCCGCAGTAAGCGTCGCATGCGGCTCGCGCGCGCGACGTGGCTGTGGGCGCTCGCCGGCGCTGCCGCACTCCTCTACCCCGACCATCTCGCCGGCGCGTTCGACGGCGTGCCGCTCGATCGGGCTGCCGAAGCGCTGGTCATCGGCGGCGTCGTCCCCGCGTTGTGGTGGTTCTACCCTCGATTCCTCGCGACGCGGCGCGCGCGCGCGTGCATCGTCGCGCTCGCGGCCTGGCGGATCGCCTCGAGCCTGCTGTTCGTGCAGGACGGCTGGTGCGTGCAGTTCGTGCCGGCGGCGCCGTTCGCGAAGGACGCCGGCCGCGTCCCGCACGCGTGGGACCTGCGCGCCGACTGGCGATCGCCCGACCCCACCTGCTCCGCGATCATGACGCGGAGCTATCGCGCCTTCGAGGAGTTCCCCGCCTGGTTCTTCAACCTGCCGCCGCCGAACGAAAGCTGGCCGCAGCCGAGCGACATTCCGCCGGGCGCGACCACGCCGATGCACGTGCGCGGATATCTGACGACGACGAGGCCCGGCACGCTCGACTTCGAAGGGGCGTCCGGGGTCACCGGCACGGTGAGCCTCGACGGCCAGGTGAAGCCATGGCCGATGCAGGTTGACGCCGGCACGCACGCCATCGCGGCCGACGCGGTGCTCAAGTACAACAAGTGGGCGCTGATCACCAGGTGGAACGGCCGCGATCTGTGGAGCAGCGACGCGATCGCGACGCTGCAGCGGCCGTCGCGAACAGACGTTCTCGTCCGGCCGTGGATCGGCTGGATTCCAACGCTGCTGGCGGTCGCCTTCGTCGGACTGTGGGCGGCAGCCGCGGCGAGCGCGGTCGGCAGCCCGGCGGCGATCGCGTGGGCGGCGGCAGCGGCGGCGGCGATTGCGATCGTCGTCTCGATTGCGCCGCCGGAGACCGTGCGCTGGGCGATTCCGGCAATCGCGCTGGCCGCGCTGCTGCCGGTTCCGCCGCGGCTGCGCAACCTCGCCGGCGCCTACGCGCTGGTCGGCGTGCCGTGGCTCGCCTTCGTGCTCGCCGGCGGGATTCCGCTGGCGGGCCGGTTCATCCTCTACGACTTCGGCAACGACTTCTGGATGTATCAGCGCTACGGATACCGAATCGTGATGCAGGGCTACTGGCTCGAGGGCGGCTCGCACGTGTTCTACTTCCAGCCGCTCTACCGGTGGATCACCGGGCTGCTGCATGTCGTGTTCGGCGATTCGAGCGTCGGCGAACGATTCTGGGACGGGATGTGCCTGCTGGCGGGCGCCTTCGTGAGCTTCCGCATCGTGCGTGCATTTGCAGGATTCCGGTGGGCGATCGTCGCCGCGGTGCTGCCGCTCGCCGTCTTCGCGCTGGGCACCGCGCGATATCTGATGGGATTCGGCCTGAGCGAGATCTCGTCCGCGGGCTTTCTGTACATGGCAGCGCTTGGTGCGATGCGCAGCCGCACGCCGCAGGGGCGCGGTTTCGCGATCGCCGCCGGCGTGCTCGCGGCGCTGGCGTTCTACACGCGGCTGAACAACGGCATCATGTCGTTCGGCGTCGCCTGCTTCGCGATGTCACTCACGGTGCCGGTGCGCGCCCTC
Source organism: Vicinamibacterales bacterium (assembly GCA_035259385.1). Classification (GTDB taxonomy): domain Bacteria; phylum Acidobacteriota; class Vicinamibacteria; order Vicinamibacterales; family CAVVIG01; genus QHWK01. The sequence continues at coordinate 13,590 of DATFWL010000605.1, forward strand.
GCGTCCCCGTGGCGATCGCAGGTGTGGCGCCGCATCGCGTGGTGGACGGTCGCGGCGGTCTGGGGCGGGATGGCGTGCGGGCTGCTGTTCTTTGCGTGGCGGACCTGGCACTACACAGGCGTGTTCAGCGTCTTCTACGGCACGCAGCGCTACATCGTCGCGATCTGGCAGCCTGATTCGCCGCTGCGCGCGAATCTCGACAGGCTGGTCACGAATCTCGGGCGCGTGTTGACCGTCAACGATCCGCCGCGGTTCGACGTCTACGCGCTGCCGGTGATGGCAGGCGCGTGCGTCGGGGTGGCGAGCCTGCTCGGCTTTCCGCGATTCCGCGACATCCCGGCCGCCGCCGTGCTGTTCTTCGCCGCGTCGATTGCCGGCACGTTCGTCGCCTTCGGCTTCGCGTATCCCGGCCGCTTCTCGATCCATCTGCTGCCAATCACCTCGGCGCTGACGATGTGTGCGGTTGCGAGCCTTTCAGGGCGACGCAGAGGAGAAGGACGGCGCACTTCGGGCTCGACCTAGCGCCGCCTTCAGCCGAGCGACGGCAACCTGCGGCCGCGCGCGCGTCGTGACCGTGACGCGTCGGGCCACGACAGATGTCTCGCTTGGCGAGCCGTCATCGTCAGCCAGGGAACTCGCAGCCTGCCGCTGCACGCGGCAGCTGGCGTCGTGAATTGCGCCGATCGAGACGCGACGGAACGCGCACTGAAGTTCCGGGACGCGTCTTGGCTCACATCCAGCCGCGCAGGCGGTAGTAAAGGGTCGCGGCCGTGTCGTAGATCACCGTGTCGAACAGGAGCAGGCCGAAGTCGCTCGGTATCCAGCGCAATTTCTCGGACCAGTGGTCCGGCTTGATCGGCGCGGTGGAGGGAATGACATCGAGGCCGGCCGCACGAAACACGGCAAGCGAGCGCGCCATGTGCGTCGGCGAGGTCACCAGCACGATCGGCTGCCGTGGTTGTGCGGCCAGCGACCGCGCAATCACCAGCGCTTCCTGGCGCGTCGTCTTCGATTCCGCCTCGATCATGACGCGGTCCGGCGGCACGCCCAGCTGGACGATCGCGTTCCGCATCGCCTCGGCTTCCGAGCGCGCGCCGGCGTGGCGGCCGGTGACGCCGCCTGACACCAGAATCGTCGGACCGTCGAGCAACCGATACAGCCGTGCGCCCTCGAGCAGGCGAAGCCCGGCGCGGAGGGACACCTGGTTGATCACGAGATCCCCGAACTGTATCGTGCTGTTGCCCGCGCCCAGCACGATCACCAGCCTCGCGCCGCGCGCGTCGGCGGCGCTGGCGAGCGGCTGATACGCGCGGCCCTGCCACCGCACGAGCCGTTCGGCGCACGCGGGCGACGCGAGCACCCAGTACGACACGAGAACGGCGGTGAAGTACCAGCGTGCGCCGCGCTGGGTCCGCCGCCAGAACGAGAGCGCGACGCCGATCGCCAGCAGCGCGATGAAGAACGTCAGCGAGGCCGGACCCGCGAACTGCTTCGCGGCGTCCACGACGGCGTCGATCATACGGCGCGCTGTACCGCCGGCTCGGCCATCACGCCGCGCCACGTGAGCCGCAACGCTCCCTCGGACGGCCGCTCAGGAACGACGAAGCCGAGCGCCCAGCCGGACGCGAGCGTGGCGGCAAGGCCGAACGTCGACGGCCACATGAACCCGATCGACGTGTGGTAGGCGACCACGTAGCTTGCGACGGTGCCGATCGTCCCGGCAACCAGCGTCGCGACGCTCGCCGCGCGTCGGCTGAACATCGCGAGCAGGTAGATCCCGAACAGCGGGCCGGTGAACGCGTTGATCAGCTTGTTCGCAATCTCGAGCAGGCTGCCGATCTTCGACACGTTCACGGCGAGCAGCGTCCCGAGTCCTCCGAACACGAACGTGGCGACGCGCGACACCAGCACCTGGTGGCGCTGATCGGCCGGCGTCAGCGCGACGCGGCTCGTCTGCCGCCCGAGCACCAGGCGATTGTAGAAATCGACCACCACCACCGACGTGCACGAATTGATCGCCGAGTCCACGCTCGAGAGCGACGCCGCCATCAGCGAGGCGACGACCAGGCCGACGGCGCCGGCGGGAAACGTCTGCAGCATGAAATACGGCAGGATGCGATCGGTCGCAAAGTCCGGCGGGAGAGCATGGCTTTGAAAGTATGCGAACAGCGCCAGGCCGACGAACGAGAGCGCGAACATCCACACGATGTCGCCGGCCGCGTTGACGACGAACGCCCGCCGCGCCTCCGGCAGCGAACGCGTCGTCTGCAGCCGCTGCACCATGATCTGATCGCCGACGTACGCGGCCATGCGTCCGGTCAACAGCGACGCCATGATCGCGACGATGCTCAGCGGCTGCTCGAAGAACGCGCGCACCTGCGCGAGCAGGCCTCCTCCGGGCGCGGTCGCGAACGGCTCGATGAACCTCGTCTTGCCGGCGCTTGCGGCAATCTGCCAGATGTGCGGCAGCCCGCCCGCGACCGATCGCGTGGCGATGACGACGACGGCGGCGAGGCCGGTGAAGCGCACGCAGAACTGCATCACGTCGTTCCAGATCACCGCCTTCACGCCGCCGAGCGCCGTGTACACCGTCACCACCGCGCCGAGGACGAGGACCGTGCGCGTCACCGGCAGCGCGCCCGACGAGGCGACGTCGACAGCCAAACACGGAACGTAGATCGCGGTCGCCATCCAGCCGAGGCGCCACAGGATGAAGATGCCGGCGGCGAGGCTGCGCACGCGAACGTCGAATCTCGCCTCGAGGTACTCGTACGCGGTGAAGTAATTCAGGCGGCGGTAGAACGGCAGCGTCACGCGCGCCACCCACGGATACAGCAGCAGCCACGAGGTCGTGCCGGTGAGCAGCACCAGCCCGTACCTGATCGTGGACGACGGCTGCATCAGGTAGTCGATGGCGCTGTCGAGAGCTGCCATCAGCGACAACCCGACCGGCAGCCACGTCATCGACTGATGAGCGAGGAAGAAGTCGTCGAGCGATCGCTGGCGGCGCGAGAAATACACGCCGACGCCGGTGAGCGCCGCCAGATACGCGACGACGATCACGGCGTCGTAGATCCGGAAAGAACCGGTCGTCATGATGGGATGATCCCGATCGGCTGGCCCGGCCCGATGTCGTAGCCGACCCACACGCCGACGTAGGTGTCGTAGCGCCCCGCGGGCAGCTCGAAGCTCGCCCACGCGAGCTGGCCCGGCTTCCAGATCGCCGGCGCGAGCGTCGGCACGATGTCGAGATATTCGCGGCGATCGGCGACCGGGTAGGCGTGCATCCACAAGCGGCGGCTCGTCGCGTCGACGTGCGGAGTGAAATAGACGATCACCTGGGTGCCGCCCGCCGCCGACGGGCGGTGAGTGACGCCTTCGACGACGATTTCACCGTTGCGCAGCCGCGCGCCGATACGGATGCCGCCTCCGGCCGCGATCGGGCGGGTGGCGGCGTCCGGCGCGGAGCTGCCGCCCTGGACCGCGAGCCGGAGGAGCGCCGCCGGCTCAGCGAGATCCTGCCGCCGTTCGGCCTGCTGCAGCGTCGCGGCGACGGCGTCGGACTCGCGCCACGCCGCCGCAGACGGATTTCCGGCGGCCTCGTACGCGAGCACGAACAGCGAATCCGGATCGTCAATCGACTGGCCGCGTGCGAGCCGCGACCAGAGGCCGGTCAGCGACGGCGCGTCGCTGCGGCCGACCAGCAGGCGCGGCGCAGCATCACCGAGCGTTCGCAACTCGATTGAGTCGGGATACGACACGACCGCCGACGCGTACAGATCGGCCGCGGCGGTTGTCTTCCCCGCCGCAAGGTAGCTTCGCACCTGCGCGTCGTAGTCCGCGGCGGTCAGCGGCGCGTACAATGGCCGCACGACGGCCGCCAACGTGATGGCGTTCGCAGCCACGACGCCGACAGCCAGGGCCGCGATCGAGACGCGCATGGCCGGCCACCTGGCGCCGACGGCGACAACGACGGCGGCGAGCGCGGCGACCAACGGCAGGTCGCGCGCGGCGTCGACAAAGCGCGCGACGTCGCCGTAGTGGTGCGTCGCAATCGCCGCACGCAGAACGGCGCCGGGCGGCGCCACCCAGAGAGCCAGGCCGGCGGCCGCGCTGCACCCGAGCGCAATACTCACCGGCCAGGCATGATCACGCGCGAACGTGGTGAACCGCTCCACTCCGAGAACCAGTCCAATCACCAGCGGACCGAGCATCGCGAACAACCATCGACCGTACCAAAGGTTGCGGCCGGCGACGGACGGTCCGTACAGGATCGGCAGCAACATCAGACCGACTCCGATCGCCTGCAGCACACGGGCTCGGCGACGGCCCGCATCGTCGGCGGCGATCGAGACGGACCGCCATCCGGCGGTCAGCGTCCCGACGGCCGCGAGAATCGTGAGGACGAAGAAGACGGCAAACAGCCACGCCGGCAGAAGGAGGCTCGGTTGTCCGAGCCATCCCCAGAATCCCGTGAACAGCTTCGGCAGAAACTCGAACACGTAGTACGGGACATCCGGCGGCGTCGTTCCGCGTCCGGGATCGGCCGCAAACAACGGCCGCAGCGGATGACGGGCCGCCTGCAGCCAGGGCCCGAAGTCGGTGCCGGCCTCGGTGTAACGGGTCAAGATGACCGCCGCCATCACCACCGGCACGACGATCGCCGCCGCCGCCGCCGCGCGGCCCTTCCACGACCGCTCGATCGCGATCAGGCTGAGCGCCGCCCACGGCGCGAGAAACAGCGCCTGTCGATCGGCGAACGGCACGAGCGCAATCCCGGTGAGCAATGCCGACCACACCAGCCATCGTGGCGCACGGCGAGTCGCACCGGCGACGACGACGAGCGTGACCGCCGCGGCCAGGAGACGCGTCGCGGCCTCCGGGTGAACGACGGCGTTCACGAAGCTCGACTGCGGAATGCAGATGCAGATCGCCGCGACCAGCAGGGCGCGGCGCCGGTCGCCAAGCGACAGAAGCGCGATCACATAGACGATGGTCATCGTCGCCGCGGCGAGGAGCGCCGTCAGGGCCCGCAGCGCAAGCAGCGTGCGGACGTGCTCGCGCGGCGCGACGCTGTGGTCGAGCACGAAGCGGTTGACCTCGCCGCGCTGGTTGCCGACGAACTGGAAGGCGGGGTTGTACCTGGGCTGCGGGAGGCCCGCGTCCGGCGACATCGCGCGGATGATCGGACCGGCGAGGCGGAAGTACACGTTCTCGCGGCGTTCGGGCGCAGCCGCCAGCTGGCGCGCGCGATTGTAGAAGAACAGCTCGTCTGGCCCTTCAAACGACGGGATCGTCGTGATCCAGAGCGCTCCGACGAGCACGGAGAGGCCCGCCACGATCAGCAGGTCACGGACGGTCCGTGACGCCACGACCGGAGGCCTCACGGCCGCCGAGCCGGCGTCGTTCATCGCAAGGCTACCCGCCACTGCCTGCTCGTGAGGTCGCAACTGGCGGCGCCATGAGCCGCGCCGTCCCCCGCCAGCCGGAGAGCAGCTGCAGCCAGCGCTCATAGGTCACCAGCGCCCACAGCTGCGGACCGACGTTCACGCGGCCGGCGAGATGCTGTTCGACCAGCCGTTCCACGAACGGGCCGGACAGCGAGTCGCGGTACTTCGCATTCGGCGCAAGAAGCACGTCGCGCACGTACTCGCGGAGCTGGCCGCGGAACCAGGTGCCGAGCGGCACGCCGAACCCCATTTTCGGCCGGCGATCGATTTCCGCCGGCAGGAGATCGGCGAACGCGTCGCGGAGGATCGCCTTCGACACGCGGCCGCGCAGCTTGAACGTATCGGGCAGCGCCGCAACATACTCGACCAGTTCCCGATCGAGGAATGGGCTTCGCGCCTCGAGCGAATTGGCCATGGTGGCGCGATCCGTCTTCACGAGCAGGTCGTCAGGCAGGTACGAGATGAAGTTCGAATGCAGCAGCCGGCCGAGCGGCGACACGCCGGGCGGCGGCGGCTCGACGCGCCGGCGTGCGACGCTCACCGGATCGGCGTCAACATCGCCTCGAACGATGGACGTCAGCTCGTCGAAAAACACCGAGTTCCACATCGTCACGCGGTCGTCCATGCGCAGACGCCTGGCGCGAACGAATCGCCGCAGCTCGGCGAGCCGGCTGCGCTCATGGCGAGGGTGTGGCAGCGCAGCGGTCAGTGCGTCCCCAGCGGCCGCCACGAATCCGGGGATGCGCTCCGACGCGAGCGCAGCCCGGAAGCGGCGATACCCCGCAAACACCTCGTCGCCGCCGTCGCCGGTCAGCGCGACGGTGACGTGCTGCCTGGCGAGCTGCGACACGAGATAGGTCGGGATGGCCGACGAATCGCCAAACGGTCCGTCGTGGTGCCACACGAGTGTATCGACGAGATCGACCGCCGAAGGCGCGACCCGGAACTCAGTGTGTTCGGTCGCGAATCTCTTCGCGGCAATCCGTGCGTACGCGGTTTCGTCGTACGCCGAATCGCCTTCGAATCCGATGCTGAACGTCTTCACCGGCGCGCTGCTCAGCCGGCTCATCACGCCGACGACGATCGTCGAGTCGACGCCTCCGCTCAGGAAGGCGCCGAGCGGTACGTCGCTGACCAGGCGGCGCTCCACGGCGCTGGTGACGCGGGCGCGAACGCCCGCCGCCGCATCGGCGGCGGAGATGCGCGGCACCTCGTTCACGGGCGGGAACTCCAGTCGCCAGTAGCGCCGGGCCGCGGTGCGGCCGCTGCCGTCAACCGTCATCAGCGCGCCTGGCTCGATCTGCCGCACATCCTTGTAGAACGTCGATGGTCCCGGGACGTAGCCGCGCAGGAGGTAATCCGGCAGCACGTCGGCATCGGCGTCCATGGCAACGTCCGGCAGCGCGAAGAACGCCTTCATCTCGGACGCAAACGCCAGCAGCCGGTCGGACCGGGCGTAGAACAGCGGCTTCTTTCCCGCGCGATCGCGCGCGAGCGTGAGCCGGCGCAGGCGGTCGTCCCAGATCGCGATCGCGAACATCCCGTCGAGCTCGGCGATGCAATCGGCGCCGCGCTCCTCGTACAGGTGCACGATCGTTTCGGTGTCGCTGTGCGACCTGAAGCGGTGACCGCGCGCCTCGAGGCCGCGCCGCAGGGTCATGAAGTTGTAGATCTCGCCGTTGAAGACGATGTGCACGGAGCCGTCTTCGTTCGTCATCGGCTGGTTGGCGTTGGGCGAGAGATCGATGATCCGCAGCCGACGGAAGCCCAGCCCTGCCCGGCCGTCCGGCGCGACGAACACGCCGGCGCTGTCGGGCCCCCGGTGCGCCAGCTGATCCCGCATCACTGCGAGCCGGTTCACGTCGACTGGAGCGCCGTCGAAGCGCAGTTCTCCGCAGATGCCACACATCAGCGCGTCACCATCACCGGCCGGCGGCGGTTGCCGCGGCGCGTGCACGCGATCATGCCAGCGCTCCGTATGTCAGCAGCACCTGCTGCAGCCAGACCATCCATCGGATCGACCACCGTGTGGCCGCCGTCGCGCGCTTCGGTTCGAGAGCGACGCTGTTGTTCGCCCGATGCAGGTCGAGCAGCAGTTTCCCGTCGGGATCGACCACCGCCGACGCCGCGCGCGCGGCGCTTCGATAGCGGAACGTCTTCCGGCGGTCGCGCCCGTCCCAGGTGTCGGCGACGCGATCGCCGTCCGCGAAGGTCGTGAGGATCGTGATGCCGCGGCCGCTGTCGAACGGCCCGATGCGCGGAGCGGCGGCGCCGGTGAACTGCCCGTCTCCCCGTCGCTCGATCGTGACGCGCGTGTCGAAGCGACCGTCTCGTGCGGCGTCGCTCCGCACTTCGGCAACGGCGTAGTCGTAGGTGACCGGCTCGGTCAGCATCGGCGACAGCATCCAGGACAGATCCTGCCCGGCCGCCGCCCCCGCGACGGCGGTGAAATCGGCGAGCGCAAGCGGCCGCGCACGCGCCTGCCGCGCGAACTCGGCCAGCGCGGCGTCGAACGCGGGCCGTCCGATCCAGCGCTCCAACGTGTTCAGGGTCAGGAGCGCCTTGGCCTGGAGGATCCGTTCGTCGTCGGAAGAGCGCGTGTGCCGGGGATCGACCGCCGGCCGCCGACGGTACGCGGGCAGTTGGTCGGTGGTGCCGTCGGGCTCGAGACGGATGCGGATGCGCCACGGGACGTAGTCACCAAGGTAGCGCATGTCGAGCATCGCAAATCCCGGCGTGAGGTTCGACTTCTGGAACACGAGCATCACGCCGCGTCGCGCGGTGTACTCGGCCAGCGCGCCGGCGAACCACGACGGAAGCGAGCCGCCGATCGCGTGGGACCACGCGCGCCGCGCGATTGCGCGGGCTGCCGCCAGCTCGGGGACCATCGCGGCAGGCGAGGACCACCACGGCGTCGGCTCGAGTGCGAGGTCGTTGCCATGGAGCGATGTCGCACCGCCGCGGGGCGGGTCGATCGCGGTGATCTCGCCGCGTGGAGCGATGTCGAATGCATCGAGGATGCGGACGCATTCGATCGCTCCAGCCAGGAAGCGGCGGGCGTCGCCGGCGTGTTCGCGGCGGATCACCATCCGGATCACGACGTGCTGTCCCGATGGCGTGACGACGGTGTCGTGCACTTCCTCGGCCGCCGTCGTGCAGCCGCCGCATGCCAGCGTCGTCGCCACAGCCAGCAGACGGCAGGTTGATACAATCCCCGGTGGTGTCCTCTTCACACGATGCTCGATGGACCCGACGCAGATTTGTTCAGACAGCGGCTGCCGGAGCATTCGGCGCCTGGCAGGGCCGGCAGTGGTCTCGAGAAGCGCTCGACGCAGCGAGCCCGCAGCTACTGTACAACGGGATCCGGCTGAGCGATCCGTGGCCGCCGCGCTACCGATCGCTGTCGGCGACGCCGATCGCGCCGCCGTACCTGGACGCGCCGCCCGCCGTGATTCCGATCGACGTCGGCAGGCAGCTGTTCGTCGACGACTTTCTCGTCGAGGAGACGTCGTTGTCGCGGACGTTTCACCGGGCCGAATACATCGCCGGCAACCCGGTACTGCAGCCATCCACCGACTGGGAGAAGTACGACGAATACGCCGTCCGGACGAAGAGCCGGCCGAACCCGGCGGCGATGCCGTTCAGCGACGGCGTGTTCTACGACCCGCACGACCGCGTCTTCAAGATGTGGTACATGGGCGGCTACGGGCAGAACACCTGCTATGCGGTCTCGCACGACGGGGTCACGTGGGACAAACCGGCGCTCGACGTCGTGCCAGGCACCAACATGGTGACGCACGGCATCCGCGACTCGTCGACGGTGTGGCTCGACGTCGACGAGCCCGATCGCAGCCGCCGCTACAAGATGGCGCGTTGGTACGATCACTACATGGAGCTGCTGTCCTCGCCGGACGGCATCCATTGGCGCGGGATGGGCCGCACCGGGCTGACCGGCGATCGCACGACGTTCTTCTACAATCCGTTCCGCCGCGTGTGGGTCTACAGCCTGCGCGGTGAGAGCCTGCCGAACGGGATCGGCCGGCACCGGCGCTACTGGGAGACGGCAGACCTCTTCGCGAACGTCGGCTGGCGGCCCGATGAGCCGCCGATGTGGGTGGGCGCCGACGCCGAGGATCCGCGACGGCCCGACATCGATCTTCCGTGCGAGCTGTACAACCTCGACTGCGTGGCCTACGAGAGCCTCGTGCTCGGCCTGTTCACGATCTTTCGCGGCGAACGCAACGACCGGGAGAAGCCGAACGATCTCTGCGTGGGTTTCAGCCGCGACGGCTTTCACTGGTCGCGGCCCGATCGCCGGCCGTTCCTCACCGTGTCCGAGCGCGTCGGAGCCTGGAACTGGGCCAACGTTCAGTCCGCCGGCGGCTGCTGCCTCGTCGTCGGCGACGAGCTGTATTTCTACGTCAGCGGCCGTCGAGGACTGCCCGGCACGAACGAGCCCGGCATCTGCAGCACCGGGCTTGCGAAGCTGCGCCGGGACGGGTTCGTCTCGATGGATGCGGGCGGATCGACGCCCGCGATCGAGCGCGTGTCGCCGGCGGCCGCTCCAGGGACGCTCACCACGCGGCCGCTGCGCTTCGCCGGCCGTCATCTGTTCGTGAACGTCGATGCGTCGGCCGGAGCGCTGCGCGTCGAGATGCTCGATGCGGAGGCGCGCCCAATTCCCGGCTTCACCGCCGACGGCTGCGTTGCGGTCGACGCGAACAGCACGCGAGCCGCGGTCACGTGGTCGAGCGGCGCCGACCTCGGCCGCCTCTCCGGTGAAGCGGTCCGCTTCCGCTTCCACCTCACGCGCGGAAGTTTGTACGCCTTCTGGGTGAGCGCGTCGCCGCGTGGCGCAAGTGATGGCTACCTCGGCGCCGGCGGTCCGGGATACGCCGGCGTCCGCGATTCAGCGTAGAGGCGCGCGAACCGGCGATCGCGGTCCGGCTAAAGCCGGACACTACCGGAATACCGCATCGCCGACGTCGGAGCTGCCACGAAGGCACGAAGCGTGGCGTGCTCTACGCGCTCGCAGGGGTCTGACGGTCGAATCCGGCGACGCGGCGGCGGCTGGCGCTGTCGATGACGTCGAGGAACACGACCCAGAACGCGGCGAGGACGATTGGCAGCACCTCGCCGTAGATCCGAAGCTCGAGGATGAACCCGACCAGGAACATGCCGACGATGAAGACGGGAATGGTCCACAGCGTCCTGCGCAGGTACGGATCGCGGATGCGCTTGTGCCAGATGACGACCGCCATCCAGAGGCATCCCCACGTGCCGAGCGCGATCACCGATTTCAACGGCCGCTCCACCAGCGTGGCGAGATTGACTTTCAGCTGGAACTGGTAGAGGCCGTATCCCATCCAGCGATTGTCGGCGTAGATCACCCACAGCGCGGCCTTGATCGCCGTCCAGATCGCGATCTGCGATCCGGCGAGAAGCGCGAGGACCTTCGCCGGGACGCGGTCGAACAGCACGAACACGGTCACGACCGTCAGGAAGATGCTGGTTTCGCGATTGATGGTCGCGGCGATGAACAGCGGGTAGAACCAGGCCCACTTCTGCTCGTAGATGAGCAGCAAGCCGAGCGTGAAGAACAGGACCGACGGGATGTCGTACGGGTAGTACGGCAGGTTGAAGTAGTTGAACGGCAGAACGGCGAACAGCGTCAACGCTGCCGTCGAGCAGACGACCGGGTCCGGCACGAACCGCGACAGGTAAGCGCGAAAGACGAAGGCGAGCAGGATCAGCGCGAGCACCTGGATGACCGCAAACGCGATCAGCTGCGTGCTCGGGTCGACCACGTGCGTGTAGAGCAGGCCGCGGACCAGCAGCGGCACCAGCACGCGGTACTGATACGGCGTGGACGCGGTTCCGGCGACCAGCGACTCGGGCGAGTCGAGGCCGTGGTCCGGCGGCGGAATGCAGACGCGCAGCTCGTAGGGAACGGTGTGAAGCGACAGCACGACTGCCGCCGCCAGAAACGCCAGATCGATTCGCGCGGCCCTCGTCAACGGCGCATCACGAGCGAAATCAGGTGGAGCGGACCGTCCGGCTGGAGGCTTGACGTTCGTCGAGGCGCTCAGGCGTGTCGACGTCGACGAGTGATTCGAATCCCACCCGCAGACGTTTCAGCTCGACGTTGTGAGTGCTGCACAGGACTTCGAGGTTGTTCAGCCGCTCGGGCGGCAGTGCCCGCGTGCTGATCACGACCGAGTCGACCGACGCGGCACGGATCAGCACCGACAGCGCGGAGTAGCCGCCGAGGACCGGATAGCCCATCACCCGGATCCCCGCCTTCCGCGGATCGTCATCGACGAAGCCGGAGATCCGGGTGTCGCCGTTCCCGGCCAGCAGCTCGCGGATCACCAGTCCGCCGCCGTCGCCGGCGCCGTAGACGACCACGCGGCGGCCGGCCCGCCGCTGCCGCCGGAGGAATTCGCCGACGAGGCGGAACGAGGCGCGCGACAGCGTCACCGCGATCAGCAGCAGCACCGCGTAGATCGCGAAGACCGTTCGCGAGTACGCGAAGAAGCGATAGACGCCGAGAATCACCACCAGCGTCGAGGCGACGCCGAGCATCACACCGCGCGCGACGACGAGCGTGTCCATCAGCCCGAAGTAGCGCCACACGCCGCGGTAGACGCCGACCGCAAAGAACGCGACCATCTGCGACGCCACGATCACCGGCAGCGAGCGCGAGAAGGTCGGAAAATTGACCATGAACTCGACCGGATCCTCGAATCGCATCCGGTACGCCGCGTAGTAGCACATCACGACGAGACAGAAGTCGAGCAGCACCTCGGCAACGCGCCGCTTGTACATGAACTCGACCACCAGCGGCGTGAGCTCGGATCCCGTCGTCACCGTGTCTTCGTAGACGCGAATGTTGCCGAGATATGCGGCGAACAGGACCATCGCGAGGAGGAACGCTGAGGCGAACAACAGCACCGTTGCGTTCTGGCCGAAATTGCCGACGCCGATGCCGAGCACGCCGCCGATCGCGGCGAGACCCCACAGCAGCGCGACCGCGCGGCGCTCGGACAGACCGATCGCGACGAGGCGGTGCGACGAGTGATCGCGACCGCCCTGCGAGGCGCGGCGGCCCGACAGCCGGCGCGATACCGTCACCAGCGTCGTGTCGAAGATGGGTATCAACAGCACCAGCACGGGCCCGGCGACGATCGACAGCACGTCGGAGCGCCCCGGCGCCGGATGGCCGGCGCTGAGCGTCATCGCCGCGAAGCTGAAGCCGAGCAGCAGGCTGCCGCCATCGCCCATGAAGATCGACGCGGGATAGAGGTTGTAGACGAGAAACCCGCCGGTCGCGCCGAGCAGGATCGCGAGGTAGCGCACTTCGTACAGCGCGCGGGTGCCGGCGGCGCCGGGCAGCAGGTCGATCAGCAGCGACGCGCCGGCGATGATCGCGATGCCGGCACAGAGGCCGTCCATGTTGTCGATCAGGTTGAACGCGTTGGTGAGGCCGACGATCCAGACGAGCGTCAGGAGCGCATCGATCGTCGTCGAGTTCACCCAGTTCAGCCGGTAGTCGAAGAACAGGAGCACCGAGGCGAGCGCGATCTGGGCAATGAGCTTCGTCGACGGCTTGAGCGACAGCACGTCGTCGACGACGCCGGTGACGAACATCGCCGCCGCGCTGATGGTGAGAACCGGCAGTTGCGCCGCGACGCCGAAGCCGGCCAGGCAGCTGAAGAAGACCAGCGCGACGCCGACGCCGCCGAACAGCGCGACCGGGCGGCGGTGCCAGCGATCTTCACGGGGCCGCGCGACGTAGCCGGCGCGGACGACAAGCGTTCGGCAGAGCGGGACGACGCCGAGCGACAGCACCAGCGCCGTCGCAAACGGCGCGACGATCAAGGTCAGCATCAGCGAGAGCCCGCGTATCGTACCACAGTCATTTCCGGGCAAAACGGCACTTCAGGAGCACGTACACGGCGTCGATCCCGTCGGTCCAGCGAATCTTCTTGCCCTCGTCGACTCGCCGCGGATTGTAGCGGACCGGCACCTCGACGATTCGCCGGCCGGCCAGCAGGAACTTGGCAGTCAGTTCGGGCTCGAAGTCGAAGCCGACGCAGCGCAGGCGGATGCCGTCGAGCGATTCGCGCCGGAACACCTTGTAGGCGGTCTCCATGTCGGTGAGGCGCGCGCCGAACAGTACGTTGGTGAGCGCCGTCAGCATGCGGTTGCCGACGCGCGCGCGGAACGACACGCGGCTGCTCGGCTTCAGGAACCGCGAGCCGTAGACCACATCCGACCGTCCGGCGAGCAGCGGTGCGAGGAGCCCGGTGTACTCGGCCGGATCGAGCTCCAGGTCGGCATCCTGAATCAGGATGATGTCGCCGGTCGCGTACTTCATGCCGACACGGACCGCCGCGCCCTTGCCGACGTTGATCGGGTTGTCGTAGGTGCGGATGCGCGGATCGGCGAACCAGTGGCTCGTCTCGATCGCGGCACGCGTGCCGTCGCTCGAGCCGTCGTTGGCGATGATGATCTCCTTCTCGATGTTGCCGATCTCGACCGCGCGGACGCGCTCGACCACCTCGCTGATCGTCTGCGCCTCGTTGTAGACCGGAATGATGATCGACAGCTTCACCGGTATGATGCTGTGAAATGGGCGTTCGATTGGGCGACGATGCGGTTGTTCCTTCCATCGTCTGGGGAGCATGCGCCGCATCGCTGGCGATCGGCCTCTTCTTCGTCTTCGTGTGGGCGCCGCAGCCGTGGGGGTGGCGAGGCTTCGATCACTACCACGAGATCGCGCTCGATCTCGCCGCAGGGCGGCCGTTTCCGACGATGGAAGTGCCGTGGGGATATGCCTACTTCCTGGCGTTCTGGTACCGGCTGATCGGCGTGCGGCCCCGCGCCGTCCTCACGCAGCAGGCGATCCTGAACGCGGCGGTACCGGCGCTGGTGTTCCTGTCGGCGCGACACTGGGTCAGCCGGCCGACGGCCGCGTGGGCCGCGGCGTTCACCGGCGTCCTCTCGTTCAATACGATTTACGCCTCGACTGAATCGTCCGACGCCGTGTGCACGGTGCTCTTCATGACCGCGGTGTACTGCTTCACGCGCGCGCTGCGCGAACGATCGGTCCGCTGGTTCGCCGCCGCAGGCGTGCTCGCGGGCACCGCGGCGCAGTTCCGGCCCAACCTGATCCTGCTGCCGCTGGTGCTGGGCGCCTTCGTGATGTGGTCCGTGCGAACGAAGCGAAGTCTGCTGGAGGCGTCGGTCGTCGTGGCGAGCGCGGCGGCGGCGCTGACGCCATGGATCGTCCGCAACTACAACCTCACCGGCATGCTCGTGCCGACGAGCGTGCACGGCGGCGTGCAACTCTGGTACGGCACGCTCGAGACCGGACCGTACCTGCGCAGCCGCGCGTACAATCCGCGCTCGGTCTTCGAGGCATCCGCGTTCGACTACACCAGCCTCGCGGACGTGCCGCTCATCGTCGACGCGAAGTTCGGGTGCGCGGACGCGACGCTGATCGATGCCGCGCTCGTCTGGTGGTCGGACGCCGATCCTACGCCGCGGCGGACGGCCGCGACCAGCCGCGAGGGACGGCGATACACGTTCGAGATCGCTCCACCGCATCACGACGCGGTCGTGTACTACTACGTCGTGAGCACCTGGGCCGGCGACGGGGCCGGCAAGCTCGCCCGCACGGCGCCCGTGTTGGGGCCGCGCGCGCCGGCGGTCTACTTCGTCAGCAATCGCCATCTGGCCGACATGGATGCGCACGACGATCTTCTCGACGTGTTCGACGTCGTGCGCCTCGCGCGTCGGAAGGCGTGGCACGAGCCGCTCGCCGCCGAGTCGCGACTGCGCGAGGCCGGCGTCCACGATGTGGGCGATGCCGTCGCACGGCTGCTCGAGCCGGTGGTTCGCAGGCGCTCCGAGGCGGCCGCGGCAGTCGAGTGGGATCCGACTCATGCGCGCATCACGATGTTCGACGGATCGAGTATCGCCGTGCCCAGGGAATGGTCCGGCCGGATCACCGATCTCGAGGTGACGCGCGGCGCGGCGTCTACCCTGATGACATCGCGCCGCTCGCTGCGCGAGCTGGCGATCGGCGCTCCACGTCCGGCTGGCATCGACAGCTGCCTTCAGGCGGCAGAGATCACGGTCAACGACGTGTTCTACCGGCGGGAACCGCACATGATGCGCCGCTACGCGGCGTTGGCGCTCGACAACATCCGCCGCAATCCGATCGGATTTGCAGCTGCGTCGGCCTACCGCGCCGTGCGGATGTTCATCGTCGCCGGTGCGGCCGATACGGACACCGCACTTCAGTTCGCGCACAGCGGACGGATCTACGCGGCCGCCACCGCCGTCTCGATCGTGTTCCTCATCGTGTGCGGATGGGGCGTGGTCGCCGGCATCCGGGGCGGCGCGGCGATCGGCCTGCCGCTGCTGCTGATCGCATATGTGCCGCTGACGCTGGCGCCGGTGCTGATCAACATGCGGTATACGGTGACCGTCCAGCCTTTGATGTTCGTCTTCGCAGCGATCAGCGCTCGCCGCGCGGCGGAAGCCTTCGCGCTACGATCTCCGCGCGATCCACGGTCAGACGGAAGCGAGACGGCGTAGCGCGAAGCGGTCAGGCTCACTGTCTCCGCAGGATCACGGTCGAGCGGCCGCCGGCGAGATCGAGAATTGTCGTCTCGAGCACGCACGCATCGTCTCTCACCCACGTCGGAACCACCGGATCGTTGGCGTACAAGACGAGGCGGCTGTCCGACGGCAGCGCGCGGACGTCGAGAGTCTTCGCGTCGAACAGATGCGTGCGCCCCAGCAGATCCTGCCGCCTGCGCTTGATCAGAAAGAACTGCCAGCGTGCCGACACGTCGTCGAGGTTCTCGCTGAAATACAGTGCCGGCGCCGCATGCACCGTATCCGAGAGCAGATAGTCCGACACGCCGCGAAGATTCGTCGGGTCGAACCAGTACGCCGACCGCAGCCGATAGCCCGCGAAGTAGTCGCGATAGAAGTACGCGAACTGGACCGGGACGGCGGCGAGGAGCGCTACCGCCGCCAGGCGAGTCCACGCGCGCGGCTGCTGTGCCATCCAGCGAACGCCGAACACTCCGACCAGGACGGCGAAGGGAAGCAGAACCAGTTCGCGCTGAACCGCGTAGCGTTCGTCCACGAGCGTCGCCGGCAGCGGCGCGAGCATCAGACCGGCCAGCAGAACGATGGTCGCCGTCACCGGCCGGCGACGCCACAACGCGCACACACCGACCAGCAGGAAGATGCCGACCGGCGCGAGAAACACGCCGACCTGGCGTGTCGTCGTGGTGAGATTCGAACCACCGGAGAAGAACAGGTAAGCCGGATTGAAGTAGTCCCAGTAAACGGAGAGCCGTTCCTGCAGGTTGTTGTAACCGAGGAAATTCCTCGCGCCCTGCAGCAGGGTCGCGTGCTGAACGTCGTAGACGCGGTAGCGGCCGATGGTGTCGCGCCACATCTGTGGATGCGTCCAGAGCCACTGAATGGCGATGGCGACCGGCAGCGCAAAGCCGAGTGTCGCCGCGACGATGCGCCGGATGCGGTCGCGACCGGACACGCATGCCGCGGCCCACGTGACCGCGAGCAGCAGCGGCATCATCACCCACGCCGCGATGTAGCTGTAGAACCCGAGGCCGAGCACCAGTCCGGCGGCGAAGAACAGCGGCGTGCGATCCCCGCCCAGTGCCATCAGAAGACACCACAGCCAGCCGAGGACGAACGGCAGCGGGCAGATGTAATCGAGCGCCTGGCGGCTGAAGATCAAGTGCGCCGGCGTCAGCATCAACAGCGTCGCGGCCGTCGCCGCCCACAGCGCGCTGCCGAACAGCCACCGCGCGACGGCATAGATCAGGACGACGTCGACCACCCCGATCAGCACTGTTGGCAGCCGCAACGACTGTTCGCCAAACGGTCCGATGCGAACGGTCGCCGCGACGAGGTAGAACAGCAGCGGCTGGTACCACCGCGTCCCGACCGCGTCCGCAGCCGTGTCGGACAGGTGGAAGAAGAGCGGCATCCGGTTGCCGAAACCGTCCCTGCCGGTCGTCGCGATCGACCACGCGGTCGTGGCAAACCGGGCCTCATCGCCACCGATGTACGCCGGTGCGGTCGCGAGCGCCGGCAGATACAGCAGGCACGCACACGCGACGATCCCGGCGAGCGGCCACCACGCGGCGTGCGGCGCAGCCGCCGGCACGGGCTCGACGTTGACGGTCATCATCGGGCAGCAGCGGCCGCGGTCGACCGCAGATCGGGCAGCACGCTGGCCCGCAGGAATTCGAAGAGCGCGTCCGCCTTCACGACGTTCGCGTTGCCGAGCGAGTGGCCTGCGGCGTCCGGCATCTGCGACGGCCGGACATGGAGGAACGCATCGTACGAGCTCGCCGCCGCCGTGCCTTCTCCCATCACGCGGACGTACAGGCGGTCGAACGCCCTCGAGCCGCCGTCGTAGAAGAAGTCGGTGTGTTCGTCGCCGCAGGTGGGCGGCACGTCGTTGGCGAAGAACATGATGCGGAACCGGCCTTCGCGCTGCAGCCGCTGAAATCCGCGCACCGCGTCGATCCACCGCGGAAAACGCGGATCGCGCTCGAGCGCCGCCACCGCCGCCGGGTTCTCTTTCATCCCGTAGACGCAGCGGTTCTGCGCCACCTCGTCGTCGGTGAACCGATCGAACGCGGTCAGCTGCTGCTCCCGCAGCACG
This sequence comes from Vicinamibacterales bacterium, assembly GCA_035259385.1. Taxonomy (GTDB): domain Bacteria; phylum Acidobacteriota; class Vicinamibacteria; order Vicinamibacterales; family CAVVIG01; genus QHWK01. The sequence goes on from DATFWL010000605.1 coordinate 31,767, forward strand.
GTCGCGTCGGAGGCGCGCGCCAGCAGGCCTTCTTCGGTGCCGAGATGCTCGACGCGCCGTCGGTACTCGTCCGAGCCGCCGAGACGCCAGCGTGCAGTCAGGTAGACCTGCTTGTAGAGCTCGAGCGAGTACATGTGCCGGCGTGCGTACGACAACGCACGGTACGCGGCGACGGTGACGGGGCCAGGATGCGCAATCGGCGCGTTGTCCGTGAGATCGTTTTCGAAGAAGCCGACGATGACGAGGTCGGGACGAAAGCGATCGCCGACTTCGAGCAGGTGTGCGAGCTCCTGGCTGGTGTTGTAGCCGGGAACTGCCGCGTTCCAGACCTGCCAGTCTACGGCAGGGCGCCAGCGCTCGAGGCGCTGCTCCAGCAGAAACGGATACGTGTGTTCGTACAGCGATCCGTGACCGAAGGTCACCGAGTCGCCGAGCACCAGGATGCGAAACGTGTTCGGACGCTTCTCCAGGCTGTACTCGCGCGGATCGCGGAGTTCGAGGCTGTTGGTATGCACCGGCACCCCGGCGAACCAGCCGTCATAGTTCGCCGCCAGGCGCTGCCCGCGGACCGGATCCGACAGAAAAAATCCTGGACGTCCGCGTCGCGGATCCCAGCGCGCGCGGACCCACAGTTCGATCGCCGTCTGCGCAACGACGATCGCGATCAGCGCGGCGGGCACGCTGACGGTGAGCAGCTTCCGCCAGCCGCTCATCTCACAGCCACCCGCGCCGCCAATACGCGAAGATCGCCACGTACTCCTGCGCGAGGCCGCGGACCTGCTCGAGCGTCGCGCCGCGCGTGTGATCGTAGAACTGACTGACCGTTGCCGGCGTCGGGATGACGGTGATCGCGGGCGCCTGCTTGCGCCACACCAGAAGCGCCCGGCGCATGTGGTACGGCGAGCTGACCAGCAGGATGCGCTGCCAGTGGTGATCGCGCAGGATGTCGTCGACGAACCGCACGTTCTGATACGTGTTGGTCGCGTGCTCCTCGAGTGCGATCGCCGATGCCGGCACGCCCTGATCGACGGCGAGGGCGCGCATCGCCTCCGCCTCGTGGAAACTGTAGACGTAGCCCGAGGACAGCACGAGGTACGGCGCGTACCCGGCACGGTACAGATCGATCGCCTGCTTGAGGCGTTCCTGGGCGCCGCCGCCTGCCCGTCCTGATTCGCCGACGCCTCCCGCGAACACGACGATCGCATCCGCCTTCGACGGCGGCGCCGTCACCTTGAGCGGCTCGGCCAGCCACCAGACCGCGTTGCTCTCGAACACGATCCCGTAGAGCGCGGCGATAGCGATCGCAACGGCGGCGGCGCGCCACCGCGTGCGTCGGTAGACAAGGCGGAGCCGCTCATCCCACCCGACAACCCGCGTACGCCGGTCGAGCGCCTCGTCGATGAGCGCGGTCATCGCGGCGATGCGGCTCGCCCAGCTGTTCTGCGCCGCGATCGCGATGCGCCGGTCGACGTCGGTTTGCGCCGAGTCGTTCAACGCCGAACGAATGGCCTGGCCGAAGCCGTCGGCGTCGGCGGCGATGCCGACGATTGCGCCGTGCTGCGTGTTGAAGCGCCGGATCTCCGGCAGATCGGTCGCCACCACCGGAATGCCCATCGACAGGTATTCGTTCAGCTTCGTCGGATAGACGTTCGCGGTGTACTCGGTCAGCCGGTACGGCACGATGCCGACGTCGAACGACTTGACGTATCGCGGCAGCTCGTCATGCGGACGGAGCCCGAGCAGGCGGATGTTCGAGCAGGTCCGCAGCATCGACACATCGGTCTGCTCCGGACCGACGAGCGCGAAGGTCGCGTCCGGCATCGAGCGCGCCACGCGGGCCAGGAGATCCTGATCGACCCACTGGTGCAGGCCGCCGACGTAGCCGACCACCGGCCGCGCCAGCGAGGCCACGTCATCCGGTGCAGCCTCGTGGTGCCGGCGCACCGCCTCGAATCGCTCCAGGCTGACGCCGAACGGGAACACGTGGACGCGATCGCTGAAGCGCGCGGCGCGCTCGCGCAACCGTTCCGAGGTCACGAACACGAGATCGGCCTCCCTGAACAGCTGCTCCTCGCTCGCGGTGATCCGCTGCGCGCCGGCGGAGCTCGAGGCCAGATCGTCGATGCAGTAGTAGATCGTCAGCTGCGGATCGAATGCGGCGACGAGATCACGCGCGAGCGGCGTCGGCAGGAACGTCCAGACGATCGGCTGGCTGAACCCGGTCGCGCGCATCCACCGCCGGATCGCGCGGCCGAGCGCCAGGCGGTTGATCCAGCGCGACGGCCGCAGGTACGGCCACGGCAGCACGAGCGGCGAGTAGACGAACAGGTTCGGACGCTCTTCACGGAACCCGTTCGTGCCGCGCCACCAGTTCTGGATGCGCCGCCGCACCCGCGGCAGGTCGCGCATCTGCGGGGTGCGGACGCCGGTGTTCTCGACGAACAGCACGCGATGTCCGACCGCTGCGAGCCGCGACATGATTTCCTGGTGCCCCTGCCAGATGAAATCCCAGTCGATCGATGAGACGCAGACGATGTCCGGGAGGCGAGGCGTCATAGGTACAACACCGCCTCGTAGGCGGACAGCCACAGGCCCGCCGTCCGCTCCATCGAATACCGCTCGACGACGGTTGCCCGCGCCGCGCGGCCGAGACGGCCCGCCAGCGCACGATCGCGCAGCAGCCGGCACAACGCCGCCGCGAGTCCCCGGCGATCGTCTTTCTCGACCAGCAGCCCGTTCGCGTCCGGCTCGATCACCGTGTCGGTCGAGCCCGGCAGGCGCGTCGCGATCGCCGCCAGGCCGCTGGCCATCGCCTCGAGCAGCGCAATCGACAGCCCCTCGCGGATCGACGGGAGCACGTAGACGTCCGCGGCCCGGTAGTACCGCTCGATCTCGAGCGTCGGCTCGACGAAGCGGACCAGATCGCCGTGTCCGCCGGCCGACGCGCGCGCGCGGATACCCGCGGCAATTGCGGAATCGACTTCGTGATACACCGAGCGAGTCGCCCCCACGAAGAGGAGCAGCGACGCGCCGGCGGCCAGCGTCTCGGTCCATGCGTCGTACAGCAGGTCAGGACGCTTGTCGCGCGAGAAGAAGCCGACGAACAGCACGATCGGCAGACCGGCCGGCAGTCCCAGCTCGCGGCGGAGGTCGTCGCGCTCGCCATTCTCAGCCGGGCGGAACCGCCCGGTTTCGATCGCGTTGCAGACCTGGCGCAGGCGTTCGGCCGGCAGGCCGGCGTCGAGGTAGGCGCGCGACAGGCCGGGGCTGACGCTCAGATACAGGTCGGCGCTGCGGTAGGCCCAGTACGCCGCGGCGCCGGTCGCGCGCACGCCGTCCGGTTCGTCGTGCCCGCCCGTCTGCAGCGTGAGGACGAAGCGCTTCCCGAACAACCGGCAGAGCGCGACCAGCAGGATCGCCTTGCGGGAGAAACCGTGGAGATTGACGACGTCGATGCGACGCGCGCGCCGCGCAAACGCGAGCGCGAGGCGCGCTCCGGCGGTCAGCTTCGACACCAGACTCGTCATGTCGACCGCGATCCGCCGGATCGGCACGCCATCGTCCGACGCGACCGCCGGCAACCGTGGATCGACGGACGTCGTGAGGACCGAGAAGTCGACGGCGTCCCGGAGCGCGCGGACCACGCGCCGCGCCTGCAGGCCGCCGCCGCTCAACTCCGGATGGTACGCGCCGGTGACCATCAGCACGCGCGGCTTCACGCGCATCGCGCGAGGATGTCGGCGAACGCCGCTGCCGTGCACCGGATGTCGTACTGCGCGGCAATCTGGGCGTGACTCGGGGAAGCGCTCACCGGACGCTGGTCGAGCAGCCGCTCGATCGCGGCGGCAATCGCCGGCACATCGTCGGGCGCCACCACAGGGTATCCGAGCTGCCGCACCAGGTCGGCCGACGCGCCGCGCGCCGGCGTGAGCGCGAGAATCGGTTTGGCGGCGGGCAAATAGTCGACCAGCTTGCTCGGCAGGAAGAGACTCTCGTCGGCGGGCGCGTCGATCAGCAGCAGCACGTCGGCCGCGGCCACCCACGCGGCGCTCGCCGCGAACGACAGCCGGCCGGTGAAGTCGACTACCGCCGAGAGACCGAGGGCCGCCGCCAGACGGCGATGCGCGCGCACGTCGGTGCCGACGAACACGAACCGCAGCACTTCGTCGAGCTGTCGCCGCGCGCGAACCGACGCGAGCGCGTGCAGCAGCGGCTCTGGCGTCCGCATCCGGTCGTAGAAGCGGCCGGTGTAGACGATCGTCAGCCGGCCGTCACGCGGCGCGGGTGCGGCGGCCCGCAGGTCGTCGCAGTCGAACCCGTGAGGCACGACCGAGACCTTGTGCCGCCACGCGTCGGGATACTTCCGCATCACGCGGTCGGCGGTCTGTGAGTTCACGAACACCAGCGCGTCGGCGTCGCGGACGACGCAGGCTTCCATCCGCCGCCAGATCCGCTGCTGCCAGCGGCGGCCGTGAAGATAGGGACTGTCGATCCACGGATCGCTGAAGTGCGCGATCCACGGGAGGCCGGTCTCGCGCCGGAGGCGGCGGCCGATCAGGTGGTCCGACCAGGGTTGCGCGAACGACACGATCCGATCGACCTGCTGCTCGTCGACGACGCGGCGGCCGGCCCGCGTCGCCGCCGGGATCCAGACCCATTTTTCGTCGGGCAGCAGCTTCGCCGGCGGGACGATCCGCCACAACGCGCGGAAGACGAAGCGCTCTTCCGGCGAGCGCACGCGAACGAGCCGGACGCCCACCGGCATCCGCAGCCGTTGCGCGAGATCGTCGTCCTGGTTGTAGCGCCCGGACCGTGGAGAGAAGCAGATGACCGACGACTCCCAGCCGAGCGGAACGAGGTGCTTCAGCGTCCGGCTCACCTGCACGGCGCGCGGTCCCGACAACGGTGGCATGTCCCAGCAGATCGCCAGGATGCGGCCGCTCATGCGGCGGAGACGCCGACGCGGGACGCAAGCGCCGCGAGGCTGCGATCCACGTGGGCCTGCCACGTGTGGTGGGCGAGCGCATCGGCGCGTGCCGCCGTCCCCAGCGCAGCCCGCAGCGGCGCATCGTCGATGAGCCGGCGCAGTCCGGCGGCGAGCGCGTTCGCGTCCGCCGGCGGGACCATCCATGCCGTTTCGCCGTGGCGGAGCACCTCGGCGATCTGATCGAGATCCGACGCGACGATCGCCTTCCCCATCGCCATGTACTCGAACAGCTTCGTCGGCGATCCGAAGAACGGCGTGCCGTCCGGGTTCGGCACATGTGGCGACGCGAGCACGTCGCACGCGGCTAGATGTTGCGGCCCGTCGGCCTGCTCAATCAGACCCGTGAACCGGACGCACTCGCGGAGGCCCGCCGATTCGACGATCTGGCGCGTCGCTGCCAGCGACGGGCCGGCGCCGATCATCAGCAGCCGGACGCGATCGCGGTACGAGGGTGTCTGCTGCAGCAGCCGCACGAACGCCTGCGCGAGCATCTCGGCACCGTGCCACGGCTGAAACGTCGAGATGAATCCGACGACGACGAAGCCTGCGACGCCGTGACGCAGCCGGACGGCGGAGCCGTCAATCGAGGGCGAGTATCGATCGGGGTCGACGCCGTTCGGATTCACCAGGATTCGATCGGCGGCCGCGCCGCGCGCAACCAGCTCGTCGCGCATCGCCCGGCTCACCACCACGACGAGGTCGGCACCGTTCACGTTCAGCATCTCGATCCGGTTCGCCAGCGCCTCATGCTTCAACGGCCGTCCCCAGTGACGGCTCATCCAGATCTCGGAGCCGTTGTACTCGAGAACCAGGGGCGCGCCGAGCTGGCGTGCGAGCGCGAGGCCGGCGTAGTTGTTCAGGCTGTACCGCTGATAGATCAGCGAGACGGCGCGGCCCGCGCAGGCGCCGCGGGCAGCCACCTCGCAGGCGTCGTTCAGGACGATCGACGGCAGCTCGCTGAAGTTCCAGAATGCTTCGGGCGCGCCCACGAGATGCGTTTCGACGCGGCGATCGACCGTCGGCACCGGCGCGGTCGTCAGCAGGACCGGCGATCGGCCACGGCGGAACAGCTCGTTGACGACGCCGGCGATGTGGCCGACCGAGCCGCCGGCACGGACGCCGAAGCTGAGGTCGCTCCGGAGGTACAAGAGGACACCTCGAGGGTGTGTCGCCGCGCGCGGAGGCGGCGCTGCCTCGAGCGCCGCGATCGTCTGCTCGACGCGCCGCAGCAACCGGCCGCGCCCGGCGAACTCGCGCACGAGCTGCACCGACCATCGCACCAGCAGCGGCAGCGCGACGACGCGCTCGCGGCCTTCGGCGTCGACGATCGAGCAGCGCCGCGCCATCAGCCAGAGCGCCCACATCATCATCGGCCGACCGGAAGTCGCCAGCCGCTCGGTGACGAGCCGCGCATCCGAGTACCGCCGCGCGCGCCACAGCACGCGTCCGCGGCGCGCCCACTGCCGCATCTCGGCGTCCGAGACAACCGCTTCTCCCGGCGCGGGCTGCGGCAGCGGAAGGCCGCTGCGGACTACGGTGAGCTGAGATCGCATCCGAGAAATTAAGAATTAGGAATTAAGAAGTAAGAATTCGTGAACGCTCCTGGCGATGTCGATCAACAGGGGCGTCCCCAAACCCTGCACGAATTCTTAATTCTTACTTCTTAATTCTTAATTGCACTGCCTCACCTACCGTCGGCTCGCGACTTGGCGCTCGTCTGCAGCGCTTCGACTCTCCGACTCTTGCCGGGCGGCGCGTAGCAGGTAGTCGAGCGACGGCAGCGGCTCGACGACGAAGAAGATCTGGTACGAGAACAGCCCGCGGGCGATGCGGATGCACAGTTCGTTGACGCGCGTCAGCAGACGGCCGGTGCCTCCGGCGCCAAGCGCCAGCGCGAATGGGCCCGGGATGCCGCGCGCGTCGACGACGCGGAAGCCGCCCTGCTCGAACAGCCGGCGGAATGACGCGAACGTGAACAGGCGGGTGTGCGTCAGGTCGAGAATGCCACGCTTGCCGTAATTGAACTGGCCGGCAAGCAGCATCAGCCGATTGACGAAGAACCCGATGTTCGCCGTGCTGACGATCAGCTTCGTCGCCGGGCTGAGGGCGAGCGCGGCGCGCAGCTGCTCGATGAAGCGTTCCGGCGACGCGAGATGCTCGATCACGTCGAGCAGCAGCACATAGTCGTACTCGCCAGGCGCGATCGGCGGCGGTCCGTCGTTCAAATCGTGGAGGAGGAACGCGTCGAGCGACACCCCGGGCCCGGGCGGGAACCTGTCGACGCCGGTGACGCGGCACCCCTTCCGGCGCTTCAGCATCGAGCCGACGAATCCGCCGGCGCAGCCGAGGTCGAGCACGCGGGCGCCCGGTGGCACGAGGTCGATCGCAACGGTATGCGGGCTCTGGTAGTCGAACTTCGGCTCGTAGTGCGCGTGCTCGGCTGCAGCGGGCGCGCAGTCGAATCGTCGATCGTAGAAGAGCCCCAGCTGCTGCGAGCGCGCCACGAGGACGGCCTTGGTGACGTCCCAGGCGTACTTCATCCCGTTGACGCGGCAGATCTCGTCGCCGTAGTAGGTCGGAATCGGCAGCTCCTCGACGCGCAGCCGCGCGAAGAGAAACTGCACGATGATCTCGGTGTCGAAGTGGAAGTCGTTGGTGTTCAGCTGGAAGGGGACGCGCTTCAGCGCCGCGACCGAGTAGACGCGGTAGCCGGAGTGGAACTCGCTCAGCGCCGCGCCGAGCATCCGGTTCTCGAACCAGCTGAGGATCCGGTTGCCGACGAACTTGTAGAGCGGCATGCCGCCGCGCCGCGCGCCACCGCGCTCGAGCATCCGCGATCCGAATACCGCGTCGGCGCGCCCCTCGCGCAGCGGCCGGACCAGATCCGGCAGGCACTCCGGCGCGTACTGGCCGTCCCCGTGCACCAGCGCGACGAAGTCGAAGCCGCGCTCGATCGCGAAGTGATAACCGATCTTCTGGTTGCCGCCGTAGCCCTGGTTGGTCGGGTTGAAGAGCACGTGCAGCGGAAACGGCAGCTCTCCCGCGCGCTGGACGCTGCGGCTCTGCTCGAACGTCGCGTCGCGCGACGAATCGTCCAACACCAGCACTTCGACGTCGTACTCGCCGGCCAGCGCCGGCGGCACCCGCGCGAGCACCTGGTTGATCGTGGTCTCGGCGTTGTACGCGACGATCAGAATCAGCAGCCGCGGCTTACGCACGCGATGGCACCGCTTTCTCGAGCGCCGCGCCGGCGGCGGCGCGCGCCGCCAGCCGCCGCCATGACTCCACCGCCAGGAACATCGCCGCGTCGATCGCGCCGATGAAGCAGATGAACCGGGTCACTTCCGACACATTGTCGTACGCAAGGCCGACGAAATAGAAGACGCAGGTGAGCACGACGTAGAGCGCGAACATGCCCGCGGCGGCGATCGCCAGCAGCCGCCGGTCCCCGCCCCGGGCGATCATCGCGACGCAGCCGGCCAAACAGATCAGCCGATAGGTGAGGTTGGTCATGAAGATGAACGACAGGACGCTGGTTTGCGTCGTGCCGGCAATCGACTCCTTCAGCCGCCCGAAGAACGATCGGATGACGAAACTGCGATCGTTCTGCCAGATCGCGAGGAACTCCTTCTTCGCCGCCTGGTCGTGCACCCAGTAGTCCTCGGACCTGAACTCGATCCCGTATTTCTGACGCGTGAGCTCGAACACCGAGCCGTCCGTCGCCTTCAGCCCGTAGGGATTCGGATAGTAGCCAAGCCCGACCAGCGCGACGTGCCAGACGGCCCGGGTCGTGAACGTCAACGTCCCGCGCGCCCTGGACGCGCGGACAACGGCCGGCGTGGCGATGACCGCGAAGACCAGCAGCGGCACCAGCAGATGCCGGCGCAGTCGTGCGTGCAGAACGGCGACGCCGCAGAGGAAGAGCGCGAGCGGCCACCATGATCCGCGGAGCCAGACGCCGAAGCCGAGCGCGGCGGCGCCGAGCGACAGCCACGCCGTCGCCTCCGCGTCGCGACGGTACGCCAGGAGCATCGCGCCGAGCACGATCAGCGTGAGCGGAATGTCCCAGTAGTAGTAAAAGGCGAACGACACCAGGTCGTAGAAGATGCCGTCCGACGCGTACAAGTACGACGCCAGCAGTCCGAGCGCCAGATTCCACTGCGCAAACAGGAAGCCGACGAACGCGACCACGACGACGTCGAACGCCAGTTGCATCGCGAGCGCGCGGAGATGGTTGTCCGGCAGCGTCGGAAACGCCAGGCGCGCCGCTTCGACAATGAACGAATAGCCGACGTCGAGCGTGTAGTAGTTCACCCACTGGTGCTCGGCTTCGCGAGGCCGCCGCTCGAACGGCGCGGACACGTTGTTGAGCAGCGCGTAGTCCCGTACCGCGAGCAGATCGACCTGGCCAATCCGTCCTTCGCGCATGCCGGTCGCCATCGAGTGGTAGATCGGATACGTCGCCAGCACGACCGGCTGCGACGGGTTCTGGTTCATTCGCAGGATCGCGATCCGGGTGTTGATCCACTGCAGCGCGATCATCACGACTGCAACAGCGATCAGCAGCCGTCGAACCCACGGCGGCGGCATGCGGAGAAGGCGGAAGCTGGACGGCGGCGTCATCGCGGCTCGATCCGGAACAGGTACGTCGAACCGCCCGCGATCGTCGCCGTTGTCGTGAAGTCGGCCGTCGAGCATGGGACGCGAACGCCGTAGGACGGCGAATACCAGGAGGCGCCGATCGCGCTGTGGACGTCAGGCGGCGGCGTGAGGCGCAGCGACGCCACCTCGGTGTCGACGTCGATCGCACGGCCGTTTCCCGCGACGACACGGACGCCCGGTGCGAAATGGAAGTGCCAGGCGAGGTGGTGCTCGCCGCTGCCCTCGAACACGTCTGCGATCTCCAGCGTGCCCCCCTGCGGCCGCCACGTGAACGTGCGCTCGTGCGCGATCGGCGCCGGCAGCCGCTGATAGCCGGTGTGGCGCCCGCGGTACTCGAGCATGTCACCGCGATCCGCGACGGCGAGATGCCGCGGCGTCGCCGACTCGAACATTCGGAACAGCCACTCCGGTTTGAACTCGTTCTGCTCCTGCCCGTCCACCATCACGGTGTTGTGCGTGCGCGTGCTGCGAAACAGGTTCCGCGCGTCGGGATCGGACGTATACACGCAGCTGCCGGCGTCGACGATCACGGCTGCGCCGCCGACGTGGTACTCGAACCCGAGCAGGTCGTTGTGTTTGTGGTTGCCGAAGCCGGCGGTGCCGACGACGCCGTTGGTCACCAGGAGGTAATCGGCGGCATGGCGCATCACGGTGATCCCGGCGTGTGAGAAGTGCCTCAGGGGCGCGACCGCTGCGGCGTGCGGCCGAGCGACGCGCGACGGATCCACTCCCCACCACACGCTTTCCCACTCGCCGGTCTCGCCAGCAAGCGCGAGCCAGTCGCCGCGGTTGAACATGCAGCCGGCCGGTCCCAGCAGATGCCGCGCGTCCTGCGGTTGCCACGATCCGTACTCGGTGAAGATGTGCAACCGGCCGTCGTCGGCGTCACCAACCTGCGGCATCAGTCCGTCCGGGCGGGTCACCGCCGCGAGAAAGTCGGACATCGCACGCAGTCGATCGAGGAACGGATCGGGAAACGGCTGCCCGCTGTGATCGGCCTGTCGCGCGGCGCCGAGAAACAGCTCGCAGACGAGCCGGTGATATGGCACGGACGACTCGTAATCGGCACCGTCGGCGAGCACCTGCACCTCGAGCTCGCGGGCAAGCCAGCGGCGGCACTGCGCATCCCATCTCGCGCCGATCGGCAGATCGCGGAACGCCGCTGCCACGTAGAGCAACCCGACGATGTTGCTGAGAAAATGGTTGCTGGTGACCTCGTAGGTGTTCTCGAGATGCCCCTCGATGAACACGCCGTGATCGAACAGCCGCTCGTACGCGGCCGTCCAGAACTCAGCGTCGATCGGCGCGGCGCGAAGGAGATCGAACGCGATCGCCCAGTTCGCGGCACGGAGCGCGACGTCCATCGTGCACGACCAGTTGACCGCCGTGCCGACGGGATTCGCGGCGACGAAGTCGTCGAGCTGGCTGGCAACCTCCCGCGCGTATCGGTCGTCGCCGGTCAACCGGTACGCCTGCGCGAGCAGCGGCCAGTGCTGGCACCGCGCCAGCTCCCACGGATATTTCACGTCCGCGCCGTCGGGCTTCATCGTCTGCAGATCGAAGCTGGCAATCGAGAGGCCTCTCGGGAATCGAGCGCCGCGGACTGGATCGAGATGCCAGTCGATTGGCTGGTAGCGGGCCGCGCCGGCTGGACGGTCGGGATCGAGCGGCACGAACGGCCCGCTGCCCAGCAGATCGAATTCGTGCCGCAGGACGCGGTCGGCAGCGGCGATCGTCCGCCGCGCGAGGCCTGGATGCGCGGCGCGCGCACGTTCGACCACGGCATCGGACACGCCGGCGTACAGCCGCTGCTCGGACTGGCGGCGCACGATCCACGCTGCACGATCCACTCCCGCATCGCGCAGCTCGTCGGCCCACAGGCGCGGCGGCGCTGGCGGAGCAGCCACTGCGCGAAGGCGCTTCAGGTAGCGGGCGGCGCGCGCGAGCATCAGCGGGACGAGGGCTTGCGGGCCTTGACGATCAAATTCCAGCCGGCCAGTCGCTCGACGACCGGCATCAGCCGCCGGAGCCGCCGCGGCACCAGCTCGGGAGAAATCTGCCGCTGCAGGACGCGGACATCCTCGAAGCCGGCGAAGAGTGCGCGAAGGCGCGGCTTCGTGTAGACCTTGACGAGCGGCCGGGCGTCGTTTCCCGTCCGCTCGACCGTGCGCGACATGATCTCCGCCATCGATTTCGTCGCAAGATCGCCGCTCTTCAGCCCGTAGTGCCAGACCAGGTTTCGCCAGTACTGCAGCGAGTTCTCCGCGTAGACCATGACGATCGCGCGGCCGCCCGGCCGGAGGACTCTGCGGATCTCGGCGACAACCTGCGTCGTGTTCGGCGTGTGGTGGATGACGCCGTTCGAATAGACGAGATCGAACGCATTGTCGTCGAACGGCAGCGATTCGGCATCGTGATGGACGAATCGTCCCTTCAGGCCGCGAATGCGGAAGTTCTCCTCCGCGAGGCGGAGATGCCCCTCGGACAGATCGACATCGGTGACCACCGCGCCGTGCCTGGCGAACTGTGCGAGATCGGTGCCCATGCCGCCGCCGACCTCGAGCACCAGCTCGCCGGCGTGGCGATCGAACTCCATCACGGCCGGCATCCACGGCGCGTAGTCCTGATACCGGTAGCGCTCGACATCGAGAAACCATTCGAGCGACTGTGGCTGCGCGCCGCGCGCCGTTTCCGATCCGACCGGGTTGTTGTTCCACTGGTTCTGCACCTGGTCCTTGTAGGCGTCGCCGGTCAGGAGCCGGCGGCGATCCTCGGACCACGGCAGTCCGCGCACGAAGGTCCACAGCCGAGCGACGTGCCGCTGCCACGAATAGTGGTCCACGACCGCCTGCCGGGCATTGCGTCCCAGCGCGCACGACAGATCGGGGCGCCGCACCAGGCCGACGACCGCGCGCGCGAACTCGTCGACGTCGCCGGGTGTGCACAGCACCGCCCGTTCGTCGCGCACCGTGGCGTCCGGCCGCTCCAGGTCCGGCGCCCGCAGTGCCGGTGACAGCACCTCCCCGATCTGCTCCAGCTCGCTGGCGGCGATGCCGCGCGCCATCGCCATGTACTCGAAGATCTTGGTCGGCGAGCCGAAGAACTTGCTGTCGATCATGTGCGTGTTGTGCGGCGAGACGAAGATGTCGCACGCCTTCAGCAGGCGCGCGCCTTCTGCCTGCGGCACGCGGCCCACGCGGCGGACGCGATCGTCGAGGCCGCGGCGCTCCACTTCCGCGTCGAGCTGGGGCTTGTGCGTACCGTCGCCGATGACGAGGAACTTCGCGTCGGCGGCAGCCGCGCAGATCTTCGGAATCGACGCCGCGAGCACATCGATGCCGTGCCACCCGCCGAAAGTGCCGGTGAAGCCGATGACTCGATCGGCGTCGGAGAAGCCGAGGCTCGCGCGCAGCGGCCGGCGGTCCTCGACCGTCGCCGGCGCATAGCTGTCGAGATCGGCGCCGTTCGGGTTGACCAGGATCTTCCGCGCGTCGACGCCGCGTGCCAGCAGGTCGCTCTTCACATGCTCCGAGATGACTGAAATCAGCGCCGCCTGCCGGAACGCGAGCTCCTCCGCCTTCAGATACACGTCGGCATAGAACGGCGTGGAACCGTCGAAGCTCTTCTGCATCGAGATTTCCGAGCCGTTGTACTCGACGATGTACGGAATCTGCAGCTCGCGGCTGAGCAGCGCCGCGACGTAGTTGCCGAGGCACAGCCGCTCGTAGATGTAGGCGGGCCGCAGCACCTCGCAGGCCGCCTTCACAATCGGGTAGTAATGCGTCGTCGCGCTGACGATCGCCTCCTCGTTGATGATCGTCGTCGGGCGATCCATGACGACCTGGTGGACGCCGAGCTCGTCGAGCAGCTTGAACGGGTTTGCCACCATGCACACGAACTGGCTGGTGACCGCCGCCAGCTCCTTGGCGACGTAGCAGGTGTGGCCGTAGCTGCCACCGGACGTGATCGGCGCCCAGAAGTCAGTGCGCAGATACAGCCCGCGGTCGATGCGATCGGACGGCGAGGGCGACTGCGGAATCGGCGTGAACGGCACCGGTCTGGCATCGAGGCTCATGCGGTCGAGGTCGGCCAGCATGTCGTAGCGGCGCACCGGAAAGCGGCCGCGGTAGATCCAGCGCAGGCCGGGACGAATGCGCTCCCACGCCTTCATCGCGGTGTGCGCGCGACGGCCCACTTTTTCGAGCGCGACGACGGCATGCCGATGGCGCCGCAGGCTCTGCAGGCGCTCGCGATCGATGTGCTCGACCGCCTGCTCGTCGGGCCAGTGCAGCCAGACGCGCAGCCCGCGATCGAGCGCGCGCGTCGCGAGATCGAGCCGCCGGCGATCGGGCAGGCCGCTCGCAAGCCCGATGACGACGCCGCCGATCCCGTTGCGGCCGCTCAGCGCGGCGGCGGGATCGGCCGTGGCCGTCGGATTGCCCGGATCGAGGAGCACGCGATGACGCTCGGTCGTCCGTGCGAGCGCGTCGGTCGCGAACACGGATACGCCGTCGAACCGCGGCGAGACGTACAGGTATTCGTCAGACACGGCCGTGCAGAAGATCGTCGATCGAGAGCGCGACCGCCGAGGTCTCGACCTGTTCCTCGAATGGAATCGGCGACGGCTTGCCGCCGGCGATCGCGTCGCCGAACCGGCTCAACTCTTCGAAGTGGCCCTTGTCCGCCTCGGCGCTGTGCCAGAGCACGGCGCCGTCGCTCGCCCTCGCCAGCTTCTTGAAGTCGTCGACGACGAACGCGTCGCCGTCGCAGAAGACGGTGATGTGCTCCTTCCCCATCCCGCTCTTCGGCCCGAGCGCCGTATAGACCAGATTGGCGATCGAGCCATCGTCGTAGGCAATCGTCGCGGCGAAGTTGTCGTTCCGCGCGTACGGCAGCACGCCGGGATCGATCGCGACAGCGTCGATCGATCGCACCGGCGCTCCGGCGAGAAAGCGGAAGACGTCGTACATGTGGCACGCCTCCCCGATGTTGCGGCCGCCGCCCTGCGGTCCGTGGACCCAGTGATCCGGCGGCAGGTAGCCGGCGTTCACGCGGTACTGAATCACCAGCGGCGCGCGCCGGTCCGCAAGCTGCTGCTGCAGCGTCTGCAGCGCCGGCGAGAAGCGGCGGTTGAACCCGACCATCAGCAGCGGCCGCGGCGCGTCCGTCTCGTACGCCGCCACGACCCGATCGAGCTCGCCCCATGAAATCGCCAGCGGCTTCTCGACGAACACGTGTTTGCCGGCCGCGAGCGACTGCACCACCTGATCGGCGTGCTCGTGATGGCGCGTCGCGAGGACGACGAGATGGAACTCCGGATCGCTCAGGACGGCGTCGAGATCGCTCGCCAGCACTTCCACCTGGTGGTCGCGGGCGAAGTTGCTGCCCTGTGCGCTGCGGCTGACGACGCCGCGCAGAAAGAAGCGGTCATCGCGCCGGCGCATCTGCGGCACCAGCATGCCGGTGCCGAAGGCGCCGGCGCCGACCAGCGCGTAGTTGATGCGTCCGGAGGGCGCGCCCCGGTGGCCGCCAATCGTGACGCGCGTCGCGCCCGCATCCGGCGGACCGTCCGGGTACTCAATCATGACGCCGAGCGGGAGCGCCGCATCGGCTTTCGCGAGCTCGTCGTACACAGCGGGAGCCTCGTCAATCGGCGCGACCCGATCGAGGAGCGGGGCAACCGCGACGCGCTCCGCCGCGATCAGCTCCAGATACGCCTGCATGTTGCGATTCAGCGTCCAGCGCACGTGTCCGTACGGATAGTCGTGACCCTCTGCCTCGTAATGCGGGTCGTAGCGGCCGGGGCCGTACGACGTGCTCATCAGCAGGTCGATCTCCTTGCGATAGAAGATCGCGCGATCGACGTTGAGGCCGACGTCGCCGACGATCACCACTTTGCCCCTGGCCCGGGTCAGCTCCATCGCCAGGTTGACGACCGCGTGCGATTTCGTCGCGGCTGTCATCAGCGTCGCGTCGGCGCCGTGGCCGCCGGTGCGATCGCGGACGATCGTCTTCATCTCGTCAGCGGTTTCGGCGCCGGCGTCGAGTCCGAGCGCGCGCGCCCGCGTCACCCGCGCCGGATCGAGGTCGAGACCTGTCGTATGGCATCCGGCCGCCCGCAGGAGCTGGACGGTGAGCTGGCCGATCAGGCCGAGCCCGATCACGGCGACGCGGTCGCCCAGTTGCGGCGCGGCGCGGCGGACACCCTGCAGCGCGATGGCGCCGACCGTCGCCGACGCCGCCGATTTCAGATCGCAGCCCGCTGGCACGCGGCAGACGAGATTGCGCGGAACCACGACGTAGTCCGCGTGGTTCGCCTGCCCCGCTCCCGCCGCGGCGACGAGGTCGCCGGCTGCGAGATCGGTGATCCCTTCGCCGACGGCGACGACCTCGCCTGCGACCGAGTAGCCGATCGCCCAGCCCTGCGCGTTGACGTCGGAGGTCGCGGCCGCGGCGGCCGTGGGCGTCGCCGCCGTCACCGACGACTGCAGCCGCCCGAGCCTCCGCTCCGCGATCTGCGACAGGCGCCGCGCCGCTTTCCGTGGATCGCGCAGGCTCGCCTTGAGGTAGTGGCGCGCGAGGCGCGCGCGTTCGAGGCCGGATGTGAGCGCGCGCTCGAGCGGCGGCACGTCGGGCGAGGCGGCGCTGGACGGGCGCAGCGGCGCGATTTCGGTCCCGACGCTCACCAGCGAGTAGCGAACCCGGATGAGCACCGTGCCGCGCTGCACGGCGGGACGCGGCATCCGCGCGACGACCACGCCGCCCATGTTCATCAGCAACTGGCGCATTCAGCCGGACCAGCGGCGGGAAAGCAACCGCAGAGCTCGCAGAGACCGCAGAGATTCACAGTGCAAAGCATGATCGAAGGGCTGCGATACATGAGGCCGCGCGCGATCTTCAAGCGTGGTGTGTCCGGTTTTTTCGCTGGACCAGCAGTGGGGAAAGCAACCGCTGAGAACGCTGAACAGAGAGAACGTCGATCGGGTTCAGAACAACAAATCTCTCTGCGATCGCTTCGAGCTCTGCGGTTGGCTCACTCCGGCGATCCGGGTCCGGTGGCTCGCACGTTCATAAGAGTGCGTTGCAAAATGAGCTCAAGGCGGGTCCTGTCCGCGAACAGCCCCACCAGGTGCTCGCAGAAAAGTACTGGTCACGGCCCACGGCTCCGCGCCCGGCGGGGCGGCCCCGTTCGCGGCCACCCGCAAGCGAGCTCATTTTGCAACCTGCTCTAAGTTCATAAAAAGGCACTAAGTCCCGACCAACGAAGCGCGCGGCGCGCGAGTCTGCCGCATGAGCAGCCGGCGCAGCTGGTCGGCCGACGCGCGCACGACGCCGATGCGAAAGGCGGCCGCGAGCGGCAGCGACGCCGGCGCCTGCACCACGACCACCTGGTTCGGCGTGCGGACGCCATAACTCACCGAGACCCAGCCGGATTCGACCGTTACGTTCAGCGTCGCGGTGGGCGCAATCATCTGCAGCCACGCCTCGCCACCCGGCGCCGACAGCAGCAGATCGTCCTCGAGCTTCTCGACGGCCACCTCCGGATCGAGATGAAAGCGCCACGTGAGCGACCGCTGCATCGCGCCGTCGATGCGATCGCGAATCACGACGGAAGGCTCATCCTTGATCAGCTCGATTTCGCGGGCGACGTCTACCGGCGGGTGAAGACGCCGGTAGCCGGTATGGCCGCCTTGAAACCGATCGACGCGATCGCCGGGCGCCCACTCCACGTTGACCGGTCGCGCATCGTCGCGCAGCTGCCAGAGGTGATTCTCGGAGATGAAGCGGTTCATCTCCTCGTTGCCCACCTGCACGACGTTGTGGAACGCCGTGCTGCGGAAGCGATTGCGCCACTCGCGAGACGCGGTGTAGAGAAAGGCGCCGCAGTCGGTGACCAGGTTGATCCCGTCGAGCCACAGCTCGAAACTGAGGATGTCGTTGTGGCCGTGGCCGCCGCGGCCGTGCATGCCGACCTCGCCGCAGTCGATGAATACATGCGCGCGGTCCGATCGCAGCACGAAGAAGCCGCCGTCGGGGAACGCCGCGGAAACCGGCGCCGCCGGTGACGCGGCAGTGGCGTCGAACGCGGCCACACCCGTGGGGCCGAGCATCCAGAACGATTCGTCCCAGAAGCGTCCAGCCGCCCGTTTGAAGTCCTCGCGCCCGAACAGCGCCGCGCCGGTCGACAGCAGATACCGGTGTTCGTTGATCGGCTGCGTGCCGAGCTTCTGGATCCGCCCGTCGTCGGCGTCACCGACGAGTGGAATCCGGCCGTCGGGCTTCACGTAGGCTTCGACGAACTCCAGCATCCGTTCCAGCCGTTCCTGCCACGCGTCCGTGAACGGCTCGCCCTGCCTTGCCATCAGGACGCCGCAGCTGAGGAATGCTTCGAGGACGAGACGGTGATACGCGGTGGATTTCTCGAAGTCGACGCCGTCGCCGCTCGTCTGGTTGAAGATCTCGGCCTCGATCATCTCGCGTCCGGTCTTCAGCCACCGCTGCCCCTTCACCGTCGATCGAAAGAACGTACCGAGGAATACGAGGCCGACGGCGTCGCTGAGGTAGTGGTTGCCGTTGACGTCGGCGCGCTCGATGTGGGTCGCAACGTAGTCGCCGTGCAGATACAAGGCGCGCACGAAGCCGTCGCGGAACTCTGCCGACGCGCACGCCTGCGCACCGTTCATGAAATGGAAGCCCCAGATCCAGCTGACCGCGCGCAGCGCGACGTCCATCGGGCATGCCCAGTTGACGCCGTACGCCCACGGGTTGCGCGGGATCCAGTCGGTGATCTCGGCGGCGAATTCCGCTGCGAATCGCTCGTCGCCGGTGAGCCAGTACGCCTGGCCGAGCACGGTGAAGTGCTGAGACCGGCTCAGTTCCCATGGCACCTTGACGTCGCTCGGCTTGTCGAGCTCGCTGTAGTCCACGCTCCCCGCGTACTCGATCGGCCACTCGCGGCCGCTCTTGAAGTCCACGTGCCACGGCAGCGCAGATCCGAGCAACACGCCGCCGGAGCCGAGCAGATCGAACTCATGGCGCAGCACGCGGTCGGCCGCGGCGAGAATCTCGGCGCGCTTCTCCGGGAACCGCGCGTCGAAGTCGCGCACCCAGAGGTCGCGGTCGGACGAGGCGAAGAAGAACGGAACGAGCTGCAGCCGCTGCCACAAGTCGTCGACCGAAGCGGCGCCGGCGGCCCGGACGACCACTCCCGGCGTCAGCAGGTGCGGATAGATGTTCGACCAGGGGCGGCGCAGGCGATCGGCCGCGATCTCGCGAAGACGTCCGGCGATGTATCGCGGCGAGCGCTGCGACGCACGGCGTGCACGAGTAAGAAGGCTGTCGGTCAACGGATCACCGATTCCACCCGCCGATCGATCGCGACAACGGCAACGGCCTCGCCTGCGCGCTCGATCTCCAGCAGCTCATGCGCCGCCGAGCGCGAGAAAGCCGGCGAGCACCCGGGCCACCCGTTCGGCCGCCCGGCCATCCCAGAGTTCGGGTAGGCGCGGCGGCCCCGCCGTCGACGCGAGCGCAGCGTCGACGCCGCTGATGATGTCGGCCGCGCGGGTGCCAACCACGCGATTTGTTCCATCAGTGACGGTGATCGGCCGCTCGGTGTTCTCTCGCAGCGTGAGGCATGGGATCCCGAGCGCCGTGGATTCCTCCTGGAGTCCGCCCGAGTCGGTGAGAATCAGCGACGCGTGCGATGTGAGCGCGAGAAAGTCGATGTAGCCGAGCGGTTCCGTCACGAGCGCGCCATCGAGCTCGGCCGAGAGGCCGAATTCATCGAGTCGTGCGCGCGTGCGCGGGTGAACCGGGAAGACGACCGGCATCAGCGCCGTGACATGCCGCACTGCCCGAAGGATCTCTCGCAGCGTGTCGGCGCGATCGACGTTCGACGGGCGGTGGAGCGTCAGCACTGCGTACGCCGCGTCGCCCACCGGCACTCGATCCCGCACGCGATCGAGCTGTGCGATTGGCAGGTGCCGGCGCAGCGTGTCGATCATCACGTTGCCGACCAGATGGATCGTCTCCTCCGCTGCACCTTCGGCGCGCAGGTTGTCGCTGGCATCGCGTGACGGCGTCAGCAGCAGGTCGGCGAGCCGATCGGTGACAATCCGGTTGATCTCCTCCGGCATCGTGCGATCGAAGCTGCGCAAGCCGGCTTCGACGTGCGCGACCGGAATCAGCAGCTTCGCCGCGACGACCGACGCGGCCATCGTCGAGTTGACGTCGCCGACGACCAC
>DATFWL010000606.1:0-6352 GCA_035259385.1 Vicinamibacterales bacterium
CCCGCCGCATCGAGGACACGGTCGCGATTCACGCGGCGACGATCGAAGAAGCGCTGCGGGGCTGATCGACGCCACGCGATGCCGGCCAGCACCGACTCGATGTCGCCGGGATCAATCGCGTTCCGGCGCCCGGTACCGGTCCTCGGTGCGTCGCGTGCCGCCTGCAGCCGCTCGCGAGCTACTCGCGGGATGCTCGAGCATCGAGCAAGGTGAGCGCGTAGGCGGTTTTCAGGTCGATAATGTCGCCGCGGGCCACCATCGCCCGCGCCTCCGCGATGCTCACCGACCGTGCGGTGATGTCTTCGTCCTCGTCGCGGTGGTGTGGCGACCCCGGCAGCGGCGGCCGGAGATCGGTCGCGCGAAAGAAAATCATCTCCTCGTCGCAATAGCCGGGCGTCGGGTACCAGGCGCCAAGGCGCTCGACGCGCTGCGGCACGCGGCCAATCTCTTCTTCGCATTCGCGCTTCGCGGCGGTGTCGGGCGACTCGCCTTCGTCGACGCTGCCGGCCGGCACTTCCCAGAGCTCGCGGTCGATTGCCGCCCGGAACTGTCGAATCAGCACGACTCGTCCGTCGTGGTCGATGGGGATGATCACGACAGAAGGCGGGTGACGCACGATCGCCACCTCGTGTGTCTGGCCGTTCGGAAAGCGTTTCCGGTCCACTTCGACCGAGAACACCCGGCCTGTGAAGACGATTGGCATGAACCCTCGCTCGGCTAAAGCCCTCGCGCGACGTCATTTCATCCGACTTTCGCCGGACCGTGATCCGGTCATTCATGCAGGGCCGGATTGAAAGCCTCGCGCACCTCGTCGAGGACCTTCTGCAGGTCGCCGGGCAATTCGCTCTCGAACTGCATGCGCCGCCGGTCGACCGGGTGCGTGAACGCGAGGCGTGCGGCATGGAGGAACGGGCGCTCGAGATGCGTGACCGCGCGGATGTCGCCCGGGACGCGGCGGTGGACGCCGCCGTAGAGCGGGTCGCCGACGATCGGATGGCCGATCGCGCTCAGGTGGACGCGGATCTGGTGCGTGCGGCCGGTGTGGATGGCGACGCGCGCGAGCGTCAGTACCCGGCCGAAGTGCTCGGCGCGCACGATCCGCGTCACCGCCTCACGGCTCCGCCGCAGCCGCGCCGGCTCGGACGACATCTTCTTCCGGTTCGAGGGATCGCGTCCGATCGGCGCGTCGATGCGCCGGCCGGCCATCACTTCGCCCCAGACCAGCGCGGCATATTCCTTCTCGACCTCGCGCTCGCGAAACTGCCGCGACAGCTCGTCGTGCGCGCGGTCGTTCTTCGCGACGACCATCAGGCCCGACGTGCCGCGATCGAGCCGATGGACGATTCCCGGCCGCTTCTCGCCGCCGATGCCGCTCAGGTCGTCCACGTGATGGAGCAGCGCGTTCACCAGCGTGCCGCTGTCGTGGCCCGCGGCCGGATGGACCACCATTCCAGCCGGCTTGTCGATGACGATCAGATCGCGGTCCTGGTAGAGGATCGGCAGGGGCACCGCCTCGGGCTGGGGTACTGGATCCACCGGCTCGGGAATGTCGATGGCGACGTTCTGCCCGGTCTTCACCGGCTGATTCGCCTTCGCCTCGCGCCCGGCGACCTTGACGTGCCCCTCTTTGATCAGCCGCTGAATCTGCGATCGAGACTGCCCGGCAAGCGACGAGGTGAGAAAGACGTCCAGGCGCGTGCCGTCGCTCTCCTCGGGAACCGTCAGCGAACTCGACGACACCCTTTGCGTCCTCTGTTGTCCTCTGTGCCCTTGGCTATGCAGCAGCCTTGCGGGCGCGCTTGGGCTCGGGCGCTGTCCGGCGCGCGAGGTACACCAGCATCACGACGGCGAGCGGCGCGAGCAGGATCGAGATGAACTGCGAGGTCGAGAAGACGCCGACCGCGCCGCGCTCGTCGCCGCGGAAGAACTCGATGATGAAGCGCGAGATCGCGTAGAGCAGCATGTAGAGCCAGAACGTCCGTCCCGGATAGCTCCGCCCCTTGGGCTCGGTGGTCAGCAGCACGATCAGAATCAGCAGCTCCGCGCCCGCTTCGTAGAGCTGCGTCGGGTGGAGCGGCACGTTGAGCGGCGTGCCGACGTTGGCGGCGGCAAAAGGATCGGTGAACGTGATCCCCCACGGCATGGTGGTCGGTTTGCCGTAGCAGCACCCCGCAAACAGGCACCCGAAGCGGCCGACCACGTGGCCGACCGCGATCCCGGGAGCGAACACGTCGCACGTCGTCCACAGCGGGAGCCCGATCTTCCGGATGTACAGGAGCGCGACCGTGACGGCGAGGATCAGGCCGCCGTAGAACACGCCGCCGGAGCGCGCCAGCGTCAGCAGTTCGCGCGGGTTCGACGTGAACGTGCGGAAGTCGGTGACCAGCAGCAGCAGCTTCGCGCCGATGAGCGCGCTGATGATGATGTAGATGCCGAGGTCGAGCACGCGGTTGGCGTCGAGGCCGCGGGCTCTGGCGCGCACGCGCGCCAGCTGCAGGCCCAGCAGGTAGGCCGCGGCGAGCAGCACGCCGTAGGTGTACACGGTGATTGGCCCGAGCTCAAAAAGTCGTGGGTACATGGAAATCCATCAACGGGTCTGCTGCCGGCGATCGACGCCGAGCATGTCGAGAATCATGATGGCGACGCCGACCGAAATCGCCGCGTCGGCGACGTTGAACGCCCAGAAATGATGCGCGCCCCAGTAGACATCGACGAAGTCGACGACCGATCCCGACACCAGCCGATCGATCAGGTTGCCGGCCGCGCCGCCGATGATCAGCGCCAGGCCGAGCCGGGCGACGATCTGGTGGTGCGCGAGGCTCGCCGCGTAGACGCCGACGCCGATGAGCGCGGCCGTGGCGATCACGGCGATCACGACCGTCTTGAACGGAAAGTCGACGCCGTTCAGGAAGCCGAACGCCGCGCCGCTGTTGAGGACATGGGTGAAATCCATGAACCCGGGGATGATCGTCGTGCTGTCGTGCTCCTTCAGCGACGCGCGGACCATCGCCTTGGTCGCCTGATCGACGGCGACGATGATCATCGGCAGCCAGACCTCCAGGTGGCGCCGCGGCTTGACGGCGGCGTCGTGCTCCCCGGCGTGGACGATTTCGCCGAGCGTGTTATCCATTGACCGTTTCGGCCAGCGCGTCCTGACACCGGTCGCAGAGGCCGGCCCAGGCCGGATCGGTCGAGACCGCTCGCACGTAGCGCCAGCACCGTTCGCACTTCACGCCGCCCGCCCGCTCGATCGTGACGCGCGCCCGCGACTCGGTGTGCACTTCAGCGTCCACCGGCGCCGGCCGCAGCTCGACCTCCGACACGATGAACAGCATCGGCAGCTGCTTCGCGTAGGGCTCGAGCCGCGCGAGCTCCGCCGCCGTCGCCGACACGACCACCTTCGCCTGCAGCGAGCTGCCGATCTGCTTGTTCTTGCGGAGCGGCTCAATCTGCGCGAGCACCTCCTCGCGGAGATCGATCAGCATCTGCCAGCGCGCGAGCAGCTCCCGGTCGGCGAGGGCGGCGAGATCCTCGGCCTGCGGGAACAGCGCCATGTGAACCGACTCGTCCGCCCGCCCGGGCAGGAAACGCCATAGCTCATCGGCGGTGAACGACAGGATCGGCGCCATCAGCCGCGTCAACCCGTCGGCCATGATGAACATCGCCGTCTGCGCCGATCGTCGTTCCGGCGAGCGCGCGGCGAAGGTGTACAGACGATCCTTCGACACGTCGGCGTAGAACGCGCTCAGATCCACGGTGGCGAACGCGTTCAGCGCCTGGAAGATCGTGCTGTAGTCGTATGCCTCGTAGGCGCGCAGGATGCGCTGGCCGACGTCGGCGTAGCACGCCAGCACGTAGCGGTCGACTTCCTCGAGGCGCGCGTAATCGACGCGATCGGCCGCCGGGTCGAAGTCGTAGAGATTCGCCAGCAGATACCGCATCGTGTTGCGGATCTTCCGGTAGGCCTCGACGACGCGCGCGAGGATTTCGTTGCTGAGCCGGATTTCTTCCGTGTAATCGCTGCTGGCGACCCACAAGCGGATGATGTCGGCGCCGCTCGTGCGGATCACGTCCTGCGGCTCGAGCGAGTTGCCGAGCGACTTCGACATCTTGCGACCTTCGACGTCGATCAGGAAGCCGTTGGTCACGATTTGCCGGAACGGCGGACGGCCGCGGGTGCCGAGGCCGACCATCAGCGAGCTCTGGAACCAGCCGCGGTGCTGATCGCTGCCTTCGAGATAGATGTCGGCCGGCCAGGTCAGCTCAGGCCACTGCGAGAGCACCGCTTCGTGGCTCGATCCGGAATCGAACCAGACGTCGAGGATGTTCATCTCGCGCTCGAACGCCGTGCCGCCGCACTTCGGGCAGGCGAGCTCGGCCGGGATGAAGTCTTCGGTCGGCCGCTCGTACCAGGCATCGGCGCCGTACCGCTCGAACACGCCGGCCGCCTTCTCGACGAGCGACGGGGTGATGATCGCCTCGCCGCAGGCCGCGCAGTCGACGGCCGGGATCGGCACGCCCCAGACCCGCTGGCGCGAGATGCACCAGTCGGGCCGGTTGGCGACCATGTTGTACATGCGGTCGCGGCCCCACGCCGGCACCCAGCGAACGTCGCGGTCGATTGCGTCGAGCGCCGCCTGCCGGAGTGTCTTGCCGTCCGCGCCATGGCCCGCCTGAACGGCATCGCCATCCCGGTCCGCGGCGCTCGTGTTCGGCTCGAGCCGGACCGTATCGAGATCGATGAACCACTGCGACGTCGCGAGGAAGATCACCGGGTTGTGGCACCGCCAGCAATGCGGGTACTGATGCGAGAACGACTCGCGATGCCACAAACGACCGCGCTCCTTCAGCGCCTCGACGACCTTCGGATTCGCGTCGAACACGCGCTGCCCGCCGAACAGCTCCACGGTGTCGAAGAAGTGTCCGGCGGCGCCAATCGGCGCGTAGATCTCCAGGCCGTATTTCATCCCGGTCTGAAAGTCGTCGGCGCCGTGACCGGGCGCCGTGTGGACGGCACCGGTGCCGGCGTCGAGCGTCACGTAGGTGCCGAGCACGCCGAGCGACGTGCGCGCGTAGAGCGGATGCTGAAACCGGAGGCGTTCGAGCCGTTCGCCTTTCATGCGCGCGAGCGCGGGGCCGAACGTCCGTCCGACGACCGCCGCAACCTTTCCGGCGAGCGCTTCGGCGACGATCACCGCGCGGCCGTCGACGTCGTATGCCGCGTAGTCGAACTCGGGATGAAACGCGATCGCGAGGTTCGACGGAATCGTCCAGGGCGTCGTCGTCCAGATCAGGACCGAGACGCTCCGGCCGGCGAGCTCCGGAAACCGCGCTGCCAGCTCACCTGCGCTCTCCGGCGCGAGCGGGAACTCGACGTAGATCGACGGCGAGGTGTGATTCTCGTACTCGACTTCGGCTTCGGCCAGGGCGGTGCGGCAATGGATGCACCAGTGCACCGGCTTCTTGCCCTTGTAGACGAGCCCTTGCGACACGAACCTGCCGAGCGCGCGCGCGATTGCCGCCTGGTACTTGAAGTTCATCGTCAGGTACGGCGCATCCCACGTCGCCAGGATGCCGAGGCGCTGGAACTGTTCGCTCATCACGCCGACGAAGCGCTCGGCGTACGAACGGCACGCGCGGCAGAATTCCGCCGCCGACAGGTCGCGCTTCTTCGGTCCGAGCTCGCGATCGACGCGCAGCTCGATCGGCAGACCATGACAGTCGTAGCCGACCACGTACGGCGCGTCGAAGCCGGCCATCGATCGCGACTTGACGACCAGCTCTTTCAGGATCTTGTTCAGCGCCGTGCCCATGTGGATGTTGCCGTTCGCGTACGGCGGACCGTCATGCAGCACGAACTTCGGTGCGCCTTTCCGGCGCGCGCGAATTTTCCCGTAGAGGTCCGTCGCCTTCCAGCGTGCGAGCGTCTCGGGCTCGCTCGCCGGCAGGTTCGCCTTCATCGGGAACGCCGTGCGCGGCAGGTTGACGGTGTCTTTCCACTCAGGCATGGGTATCCACCGATTCTATAATGATCTGATGCGGCGGACGACTCTCGCCAACGGCCTCAACGTGCTCATCCACGAGGAACACACGGCACCGCTGGCGTCGGTGTGGTGTTGGTACAAAGTCGGCTCGAAGGACGAGCGTCCCGGCCTGACTGGCGTGTCCCACTGGTGCGAGCACATGAACTTCAAGGGAACGACGAACATTCCTCGCGACCAGGTGAAAGGGATCATCGAGCAGTACGGCGGCAGCTGGAACGGCTACACCTGGATCGACGAGACGACGTACCTCGAGACGGCGACGCGCGATGCGCTCGATCGCATGCTGTTCATCGAATCCGAGCGGATGG
>DATFWL010000607.1:0-7227 GCA_035259385.1 Vicinamibacterales bacterium
TTGCCGTGCCATTTGACGCCAGAAACGTTGCCACCTGCTCCTGCGCACTGATGACAATTGGACGCCATGCGACTTGCGGGAGCGCGAGCGGGAACGCGTGCGCGTTCTTGAAGATCGACGGCGCCGTCGGCCAGAAGGCATCGTGCCGGTAGAGCACGGTCTGGCTCTCGAGGTCGCCGACGCGCAGCAGCGTGATCGCGTTGACCGTCGGGTTCGACTGGTCTGAGCGGGCGATTTCAATCAGCACGCGGCGCGGACGCTCGCCGGTCACCGGGTCGGCGCGGAAGAGCGGCGCATATGCGCCGGGGTCACCGGCTTGCCCGGCCCAGGACGCGCGATCGAGATAGCGCTGTATCGCGACCGCACCCGGGATCGTGTTGATCACCGGCGGCTGATTGCGCAGCGGCATGTTCTCGTTGAAGAACGGCCCGTCGGCTACTGGCACGCCGTCAATCGACGTGATCCCGTCCGCGCTGTTCACCAGTGACGGCGTGCGCGCGGCGAGCCGAGCGGCGACGAGGCTGCGCGACGCCGGCGAGAGGCGGCGGTCGTCGAGGATCGGCGAACCCAGGGCGAGCAGCGCGCTCGCGCGAATCTCGGGCGTCATCGCGACCAGGGCCATCCCCGAATTCGCGCCCTGCGAGTGACCGAAGTAGGTGATGTTCACCGGGTCGAGATCGTTGTGGCCGTCGCCATCGACGTCGACGCCGCCCTGGATCATGCGTACCAGCGCCATCTCGTCCGCAGTGGTCTGGACTAGCGAATCGTTGTTGATGCGCAGCGTGCGCGGCGCCGCGGTCTCGGCGCCCTCGAACGGGCCGATCTGCCCGTCGCCGTTCTGATCGAAACCACGACCGCCGGCCGACAGCGTGGCGCTCGTGCCGTCGGTGAAGTTCAGCTGGAGTGTGCTGAGCGGACCCTGGCCGTGGCCGACCGCGTTGATCGCGATGACTGCGATACCGTGCGACGGCAGGATCGACGTGCTCGAGTCCACGTTGAAGTTCTTGTGCCCTCCGCGGCCGTGACCCTCGATCGCCACCGGCCACCCGTTTGGCGGCATCGGGCCCGAGGGCAGATACAGGTTGAAGTAGATGGCGTTGGTCCCCTGCGGGATGACCACGCCGGTACGCGACAGCACCTCCGGGATGTACTCGCCGGGGTGAGCCATGTAATCGGGCGACGCGTAGCGGCCGAGCGCGACGGCGCCGATTGCACCAGGGACGAAGCGCACGAACGTCAGGTTCAGCGGCAGCGGCGACAGTGTCGGACCGCCGGTCAGCTGTCGGTTCCAGGTCACCGACGCGATGCTGCTCAGCGGGTACACCGCTCGGCTGCCGCCTGGCCCGATGTTGAACTCCGCCTGCGGCGACGGGCTGCTGAAGATCTGGTCATGGATCTGTCGCTCGATGTAGGTCACGCTGACCGTCGTGAACACGCTCATCGCGACGATGTCGTGTCGGTCGGCGCCGGAGCGTCGCGCTGCCCACTCAGCGGTCAGCAGCGCGCGGCGGTACCAGCGCGCTTCGGGGTCGGCCGAGACCGCGAGGGTGTTACGGTAGCGACCGAATTCGTCGCTGGCCTCGATAGGCCTCCCGTCGGCAGCGTGGACACCGTTTGTCACCACGAGTGCGTAGCGCGAGTGTTCGTCGAGACGCTCGTCTGTGCTGGCGCGGAGCGTGTGCGACTCCACGTCCCAGACGACCTGGTTGATGCCGATGACGCGGCCGGTTCGAACGGCGGCGGACGTCGCGAGCCCATCGTCGTCGGCGTTTCCGCCGGATGCCACGTCCGTACGCTCGCTGCCTCGCGGCTCGAGAAGATCGCCGAGCGCGATGATGTAGACGTTCTCACTCGTCGCGGTCAACGGGTCGATGTCGCCGTCGAACGGAATCGAGACCTGCGGGTTCATGTTGAAGCCGTCGAGCCGGTTCAACACGGTCACGTCCTGGCAGTCCGACTCGTTCGCAATGCAGTCGGTCGGCATCGGGATCGCGACCCGGCGTCCGGTGATTTGATCGGGATCGCGCACGGTAAACCGATCGCTCGGGAAGGGACTTCTGTCCGGAGACGACAGATCGAACAGCCCATGAACGGCGAGGCCGGTGTCGGCTCGCGTCGTGCCGACCGCGAACGTGAAGTCACCCACCGCGATCAGGAGCGCTGCTGCGATTAAGGAAGCGGCGCCGGCTCGCGAGGACCTGCGAATGGTTTGCATACATGGCCTCCAGCAGACAGAGCGGAATCCATCGCAGAAACCGGCAGACGATCGCTCAGCTGACGGCGCACAGGCGACGGACACGGTTCGTGATGAACCGGCTGGAGGGAGGGTTCTCGTCCAACCCGAGGCTATGGAGGGCCTCGTGAAGCAGCGCCGCCGGGCCCAGTGCGGGCCAGTCCCGCGCGAAGTCACGGCCGCAGACGTACACGATGCGACTTCCGGGCGTGGTAAACGCCAGCGCTTCTCGTCGGTAGCACAGATGGGCATCGCTGCCATCGCGGAACAGCACCAAGCGCAGGTATCCGCGCCCGCTGACGCCCAGTGCGGCAAGCGCGGCGCTCAGCGGACGGCTGTGGCGATCCTGGAACTCTGTAAACAGCGTCTCGCAGCGCGCGTTCGTGAGCCATCGGTCGGCAACGTCCAGGGACGCCCGAACCGCTGCTCGCGTCACGCTGTCCTGAATCTGCACGCGCGTCCATTCGTCTCCATCCGCGGTGCGGGCCTCGGCAGCGGTCGCTGCAGCCGCACGGATGAGCGCGATTACAATCAAGCGTCGCGCGTAGTTCCATACGGATCTGCGGTGAGCTCGCATCACAGGCGCCTCCGCTGGAACAAAGCGGAATCCCTGGAAGAAACCGGCAGCGCGCGTGGGGTGGGATGACTGAGACGGCGCCCGGTGAGGTGACACGGTTGCTCAAGGCCTGGAGCGACGGCGACGCCGCCGCGCTGGAGCAGCTCACACCGCTCGTGTATGCCGAGCTTCGCCGCATCGCCGCCCGCTACATGCGTCGCGAGCGTCGCGATCACACGCTGCAGACGTCGGCGCTGATCAATGAGGCGTTTCTCCGCCTGGTCGATGTCCGCGGCGTGCCATGGCAGAATCGCGCCCATTTCTTTGCGGTCTCAGCGCAGGTCATGCGCCGCATCCTGGTGGACTTCGCGCGCGCTCGACAGAACCTCAAGCGGGGCGGCGGCGTTCGGCCGGTTGTCCTCGACGAGACGATGGTCGCGGCGCCGGAAGGAAAGGCCGATCTGCTCGCGGTGCACGAGGCGTTGGATCGACTGGCGGCGTTCAGTCCGCGGCAGAGCCGGGTGGTAGAGTTGCGCTACTTCGGCGGCCTGACGGAAGAGGAGATGGCCGAGGTCCTCGGCGTTTCGCCGCGAACGGTGCGCAACGACTGGGGTCTCGCCCGCGCTTGGCTGTTTCGGGAACTCACGCGTGGAGTGTGACGTGACGCCCGAGCGATGGGAGCACATCGGTCGCGTGTACGCGGCGGCATCCGAGCTGACCACCGCGAACCGTGCGGCGTTTCTGCGCGACGCCTGCGCGGACGATCTTGCGCTGCGCGAGGAAGTCGAATCGCTGCTCGCAAGCGCCGCTGCCTCCGGCGCCTTCATGAATGCAGGCGCGATCGCCGATGCCGCGAGGCTGCTGGCTGATCCTGGGGCGGAGTCGCCGGTCGGCACGAGCCTGGACCACTACGAGCTGGTCGCCATCGTCGGCGCCGGAGGGATGGGGGAGGTCTACCGGGCGCACGACCCGCGTCTCAACCGTGATGTCGCGATCAAGGTGCTCGATGCGCTCGCCACGCAGAGCGACAGCGCGCGCAGGCGATTTCATCGCGAAGCGCAGGCAGTCGCCGCGCTGTCGCATCCCAATATCCGATCGCTCTACGACATTGGGGAAGCCGACGGCCGCGTGTACGCAGTCATGGAATTCCTCGATGGCGAAACGCTCCGCGCGCGACTCGCCAGGGGACCGCTGGCCTCACGCAAGGCGATCGAGACCGGCGCCGCAGTCGCGGACGGCCTTGCCGCCGCTCACGCGCGCGGCATCGTGCATCGCGATCTCAAGCCGGAGAACATCTTCATCACCGCCGGTGGCCAGGCGAAGGTGCTGGATTTCGGTCTGGCGAAGACGCGCGAGCCTGTCGATGCAAGCTCCCGGACGTTGCCCGGTACGATCCTCGGGACCGCGAGCTACATGTCGCCCGAGCAGGTTTCTGGCCACACCGTCGACGCGCGCAGCGACATCTTCTCTCTGGGTTGTGTCCTCTACGAGATGGCGAGTGGCCGGCGCGCGTTCGCGCGCAAGACGAGCGTGGAAACGATGACGGCGATTCTCAATGACGACGCGCCGGACCTGCCGGCGGACGGCGGCGGCCTGCGCCGGATTGTCGCGCATTGTCTCGAGAAACAGCCGGAGGCGAGGTTTCAGTCTGCACAGGATCTGGCGTTTGCTCTCCGCAGTCTTCTCAGTTCCACGGCGCCGGAGAAAACAGTCAGCGCGCCCGGACATCGATTCGTGTGGCCCGCCATTGCGGCTGTGTTCCTCGTCACGACACTCGCTCTCTGGTTCGTCAACTTCCGTCCTGCGACGTTACGCCCCCGAGAGGTCCGGTTCGACATCTCGCCTGCTGACGGTACAACCGTCATCGGTGGCGCCTTCGCGTTGTCACCCGATGGCAACCGGCTCGCGTTCGTGGCCTCGAGCGACGAAACGCCCCCTCACTCTCGCCTGTGGATCCACTCCTTGGATACTGGTGGATCGCAATTGCTGTCCGCTGCCGGCGACGTAATCGGCGTCGTGCCTGTCTGGTCGCCGGACGGCCGATACATTGCGTTCGTGACCGACGGCGCGATCCGGAAGATCGCGCTGTCTGGCGGCGCTCCTCAAACGGTTGTCGATGGACAGCTCCCGTTGTCGGCAATGACGTGGAGCGCGGATGACATCATCGTGTTCGGACGTAATTCCGTGTTGATGAAGGTCTCGGCGGCTGGCGGCCCGACAACTCCGCTCACGGCATTGGATCCACAGCGCAGCGAGATCGGCCACTTCTCCGCCCGCTTCCTGTCGGATGGTCGGCACTTCGTTTACGCGCGGTCGTCGCTCATCGAGGACATGAGCGGTGTGTTCGTCGGATCCGTCGATGCCAGGCCGGAGCAGCAGGACGCGACACAGTTGATCGCCATGCGCGGACGGGTCGACTACACTCCCCCGACCGACGACTCGCGCGTCGGGCACCTCATATTCAATCGCGAGGGCAGGTTACTGGCTCAGGGCTTCGATGCCGGCGCACGCACGCTGATCGGCGAACCCATCCCTGTCGCCGAGAGTGTCGATGAGAACGCTGACCCTCGCCGCGCGGGCTTCTTCTCCATCTCCGGCAACGGAACGCTTGCGTATCGGCCGAGAGAAACGGTGGCTGGGATGCCGCTCTGGCTGGATCCGAATGGCCGCACTACGACGCCGCTGCTCGAGACGCCTCTCGTTCGACCCGAGCAACTGCGGCTCTCTCCTGATGGACATCGGCTTGCGCTGATCGTCGCCGGCGACGTGTGGGTCTACGACCTTGGCGGACATCCACCGATCAGACTGACGTCAGGCGGCGGCAACGACATGCCGTTGTGGACGCCGGACGGCAAGCGCATCGTTTACGCGCGAAACAGTCAACCCTTTCAACTTCTGTCCGTTCCCGCCGACGTGGCAGAAGCGACGCCTGAGCGGCTCTCACCCAACGGCCACTTCCATCCACATGGCTGGTCCCCGGATGGCGGCGAGCTGATTGCGGCGCTGAACACCTACTCGACGACACGGTGGGACATCGTCGGGATTCCGGTGCGTGAGAAACGCGAACCGCGCGATATCCGCAAGGGTCCATCCGATGACGGGATGGCCGGAGTCGCGCTGTCACCCGATGGTCGGTGGCTGGCGTACTCGTCGAACTCTACGAGGAACACAGAGATCTGGGTGCAGCCTTACCCTGGCCCCGGGACGCCGATCCGTGTGTCGCCGCACGGCGGGGGCGATCCGCAGTGGGCCAGAGACGGTCGACACCTCTATTATCTCGAGGGCAGGCGGCTGATGACCGTGAAGGTCGAGAACGGACCCAGTTTCGATTTCGAACCGCCCGCATTCCTGTTCGAGATTCCTGATTCCGGACTCTTTCCCAATCAATCCTACGACGTCGCGCCCGATGGGCGGTTCATCACGATCGAGCGAGTCGCCACGCGACCTTCCGCACGACCCGTGAGCGTCATCCTGAACTGGACGGCCGGCCTGACGAAATAGGTCTGTTAGTCGGTACTTGCTGCCGACGTTGTGCCTGCTGAAAGGCCATCCCGCCGTGTTAAGGCGAGTCGCTGGGAGCGATCGCCGAGATCCGCCGGGACACGATCATGACGAGCCTGACACCGCACATGCACGTTCGCGGCAAGGACATGACCTACACGGCGGCCTATCCGGACGGCACGTCGGAAGTGCTCTTGAGCGTGCCGAAGTACGACTTCAACTGGCAGATCAGGCACGAATTGGCCGGCCCGAAACGACTGCCGAAGGGGACGAAGATCGAAGTCGTGGCGCACTACGACAACTCGTCGGGTAACACGTACAACCCCGACCCCACGAAGGACGTGAAGCGGGGCGACCAGACGTGGGAAGAGATGATGATCGGGTTCTGGGGTTCGGTGGTCGATCCGGCGGCGGTGTCTCGATGACAGAACGGCTGGCGCACACGCCGCTGAAGTAGAGGCCGGAGCACGAGGCTTTGGCCGAGCGCGTCGCGGCTGCGGTAACATCCGTGGCCGCCATGAAGAGACTGATCCTCGCCAGCACGCTGCTCTGGACCCTTGTCGCCTCGGCTCAAGAACCTGCACCGCCGGCTGCCGGTAGCGGCAATCAGGATCCATTCGTTCAAGCCACGTTCGAGGACTTCCGCCTGCGCGCGGTCGGCCCGGCCATCGCGTCGGGCCGCGTCGGCTCCATCGCCGTGCATCCCGAGAACAAGCAGACATGGTACATCGGCGTGTCGTCGGGCGGCGTGTGGAAAACCACCAACGCCGGCATCACCTTCACGCCCGCGTTCCAAAACGAAGGGAGCTACGCGATCGGAACCGTCGTCATCGACCCGAAGAATCCCTCCACGCTCTGGGTGGGCACCGGCGAGGCCAACAACCAGCGCGCCGTCGGCTACGGGGACGGCGTCTATCGCAGCGACGATGCCGGCAAG
>DATFWL010000608.1:0-8583 GCA_035259385.1 Vicinamibacterales bacterium
GACCGCCCCCGTTTGCCCACCCCGTCTCTCGATGCTGAACAAGACGTACTCTCCGCCCGGTAACCACTGGGGCCATCCATACTCTTCGCCTCGCGCGAGATCGGGCGCGAGAAGCTCGGTCGGCGTTCCACCGGACGCCGAGACTCGCGACAATCCCAGGAAGCCTGATGTTCCCGAGCGCTGCCCGAACACGATGGTTCCGTCAGCTCCCCAGTCGGCTCCGTGAATAGTCTGGTCGCCGGTTCCATTGACTCGCGCGATCGTTACCGGCCCGCCGCCCTGGACCGGGATCTTCATCAACGCGTTGCCCTCAAACCGAAAGAAGCCGATCCAGCGGCCATCGGGCGAGAAGAAGGGGCGCATGGCGCGATCGGTACCGCGGAGCTTGCGCGGTGTGATATCGCTTGCCGTGCGGAGAAAGAGTGCGCCTGAGCCGGCGTCAGTCGGATCTTCCCTACCAACGATCGCCAGGTGGCGACCGTCCCTGGAGAGCACGGCGGCAGGCGCGCTCGTGCTGAGCGTGGCTCCTGGCGGCAGGCTGACCGTGAAGCTGACGACTTCGGACGCTGCCGTGGCAACAGCGCCACGACTGCGCATGATCACGATGGCTCCGACCGCGCCTGCGAGCACCGCGACGACGGCGACGAGACCAACCACCGGGGGTGTCATCCTGGACGATGTCGCAGGTATTTGATCTGTTGGATCGATCGGCACAGCGCGTGAGTGGTCGAGCGCTTCCTCGATGTCGAGTCGAGCGTCCGCGATGTCATGGAGCCGGCGCTTCGCATCGCGTTCCAGACATCGTGCCAACAGACGCCGCACCGGTGCTGGCGTTGACGCGGGCAGCGCTACCCAGTTCGGATCCTTCGCCAGCACATTGGCCATGACGTCGGACAGGCTCTCGCCACCGAACGCCTGCACGCCGGAAAGCATCTCGAACAGGACGCAGCCAAACGCCCAGATGTCAGCGCGTTTGTCGACGCCTTTTCCTCTCGCCTGCTCCGGACTCATGTACGCAGGGGTTCCAAGAACTACGCCCTGCATCGTCATCGCCGGCGTCGTGATTGTCGGTGAGAGCGCCGCCTCCGCGGTCGCGTTCGCCGCCTCGGGGCTGAGCGCTTTGGCGAGCCCGAAATCCAGCACCTTCACGGTGCCGTCGGCCTTCACCTTGATGTTCGCCGGCTTCAAATCGCGGTGGACGATACCCTGCTCGTGCGCCGCTTCGAGCGCCTCGGCGATCTGCTTTGCGATCGGCAGCGCCTCGGCGACTGGGGTCGCCCCGCGCGCGATCCGCTGTGCTAGATCCTCGCCTTCGACGAGCTCCATCACGAGGGCGCGAACCCCGCCGGTCTCCTCGAGACCGTGGATGTGCGCGATGTTGGTGTGGTTGAGCGCGGCGAGCGTCTGTGCCTCGCGCGTGAACCGCGCCAGGCGATCGGGATCGCTGACGAATGCATCAGGCAGGATCTTCAGCGCGACGTCGCGATTGAGCTTCGTGTCGCGGGCGCGGTAGACCTGCCCCATGCCGCCTTCGCCGATCAGCGCGGTGACTTCGTAGGCGCCGACACGGGCGCCGGCAGACAGGGGCATGAGGTGGGACGATATTAGTGGCGCTGTCCGTAGGTGGCCAAGCAAAAAGGGAGTGCTCGCTTGTCCCGCCATCCAGATACGCGAACAACTGGAAGCACAATGTTCGCCGGGCGAGCCTGTGGGGCATCGGCTAAGATGGCAACCCTGGCGCCGCGGCGTGTTGCACCGGTCGTTAGAGCCTCACGGGACGGCCGCCCTCACTCCAGGCCCGAAGGATCGCCTCTTATGCCTGAAGAGTCAGACTTGCGTGAGTACCTGGTGTTGTCCCGTGGTCAATGGGATGCGACAGCTTCCAAGGAAGAAGTTCAGGCGGCGATAGACGCCTTTTACAGGTGGTACGACGAAAGTGTCGCAGCGGGTCTGATGAAGCCAGGCCATCGGCTCGCCAAAGAGGGGAAGGTTGTGTCCAGGCACTCAGTGACCGACGGTCCTTTCGCTGAAACCAAGGAGGTGGTCGGAGGCTACTGGTTCATCATCGCGCGGAGCCTCGAAGAGGCGGTCGCGTTAGCCGCTCAGAATCCGACTCTGGCCTACGGGCTCATGCTCGAGGTCCGGCCTGTAGAGTTTGCTCGGGCAAGCGTACTGGTGCCAGCCAACGAAACGCCTGCACAGTGGACGCGCGGTGAGGTCTAACGATCAGTTGCCGATGAAGGGCTGACCGTCGTGCTCGCCAATTTCGTGAATCGCGCAGATGTTGGGATGATTCAGCGCAGCGGCGGCGCGCGCTTCCCGTTCGGGCATGCGCAGAAAGGGCTTGAAATCCTTCTCCCTGCGCCAACCTTCGCCAGAGCGCTCGCCGCTCACATCTGTGTGCGGATGACGTCGGCCACAACCCTGGCGCCGTGTTCGCTCATCGTGATCGTGTAGTGGTTCACATCGTCGACGCGCATGTCGCGCAGTGTTGGAACGTCGGTGCATATCTGCGCCGCCACCGCGTCCGGATACAGGCCCGGCACCTGATTGAGCAGGCCGCGCGGCGCGCGCAGCCACGGCGTCGGACGTATCAGACGACGAAAGAACTGACCGCCGGACCCCAGCGTGTCGGCGCCGTCGGCGCGAATCGCCTCGACGTTGCAGCTTGACCGCAACTGCGGCGCCACGCCGGCAAGATCGGCGAGGACATACTTCTCGATCGCATCGTTCCAGTTCTGCAGAGACGGGTGTGCCTTCCAGTACGCGAGCCAGGCGTCGACGTCGGCGAAGGTCATCGACAACCGCTTCATGGTCGGACCAAGGAGCGCGGTGAGGACGGCGTCGATGTCGGCGCCCTCGGGCAACGTCGCAAACGACACACCACCGTCGACGAGCACGAGGCCCGCGACCCGATCGTCGTGGTTCACCGCGAACGCAGCCGCGGCGTACGCGCCCATGCTGTGGCCGACAACCGTCGCCCGACGAACGCCGATGTAATCCAGCACGGCGAGGAGATCGCGCGCGTGGTTCGCCATCCCGAACGGACCCGGCAACGACGCGCTGCCGGCGCGGCCGCGGAGATCCGGTGCCAGCAGCGTGGCGTCCTCGCCCAACTGGTCGGCCACCAGCGACCAGCTCAGATGATTGGCGGTAATGCCGTGCACAAGCACGACCACTGGCGCGCCTGCCTTGCCGGGCCGAAATCCGACGCGCAGGTCGCCGCCATCGACCGGCACCTTCCTGATCGCAAACGTCATAGCGCGTCCACTATCTCACGGCCGTCATTCTTGATGCCGATACGCGACGCGCGCCTCACATCGCCGAGCGTCGCCGGCCCTGTCGGCCCTGCGGGCTCAACCGCGGTTCGCCGGATCCGCTACTGTGCTCGAACCTGTCGACGGGCTTGCGCTGTGTGACCGCGCCAGCGTTCGCGCCGGATGGGCGCTGGATCGCCTATTGATCGGTGACCGCTCTCAGGCGTCCTCAGTCGACACGGTTTCAGTAGGACTGATCGGTGAACTAATCCGGAACGTCAAGACAATCGCACCAACGCGGATTTGATCGCCGTCGCGGACGCGGAGAGGTGTGCTCAGCGGGGTTCCGTTCAAATCCGTCCCGTTCTTGCTGCCGAGATCTTCCAGCGTTGCCTCGCCGCGAGTGACCACGATGCGCGCGTGATGCCGCGAGACACCGGGGGAATCGATCTGAATCGCGACGTCGGCTGCTCGTCCGATGACGTTCGAACCTTCGAGCAGCGGGATCTCGTGATGTTCGAATATCAACCATAGTTTCGGAAGTCACTCGCCCGAACGAGTCGGCCCTCCGCTCGCGATCACGTCGTCGACGAATTGGTAGCCGAACCCGTACACCGTGCGTACGAATCTGGGGTTCGCCGCGGCATCGTGAAGCGCACGGCGGATCTCGGCGACTAGACTTGCGAGGTTCGTCTCCTCGACGAACGTCGTCGACCACAGGCGCTGCTGCAGTTCGCCCTTGGAGACGGCTCGAGCGCGGTGGTCCACCAGCAGTGCCAACAGATCGAACGCCTTCGGCGACACGTGAACGTCGCGGCCGGTCGCTCGCAGTCGTCGCGTGTCCGGGTCGAGCGTGAAATCTCCGAAGCGATAGGCCAAAACGGCGGCTCCCGCGCGTCCGCAAGTCTACGCAACGCGGGTGCTGCGACGGAAGCCTGGAGGGACGAGCGCCGCGGCGCCGCAGCGCCCCGGTCGCTCGTCTCAAGCGTCGACGACGAGCCGATACGGACGCGCTCAGAGCGCCCGGAGAAATGCGACGAGGTCGGACTTTTCCGGTGCGCCGAGGCCGAGATTGAAGCGGCGGTTGTAGAACTCGACCACGTCGGAGAGTGTCGCTGCGAACCCGTTGTGGAAGTACGGCGCGCGCGCGGCCAGGCCTCGTAGGATCGGCCCCTTGAACACCGACATGTGCTGCCATTTGCCGGTGATCAGTGCGCGTCCGGGATCCGTCGTCTCGACGACCTCGCCGGTCGTCTTGTTGCGGAAGGTGTACAGCGGCATGTCGGGGGTTCGCAGCGCGGCGGTGGTCAGGCCGAGGTCGAGGGGCAACGACATCGAATGATTGCCGACGTTGGGCGTGTCGTGACAGGTGGTGCACGTTCCCGGGATCGCGGCCGCGCCGAGCACGTCGTTCACACCTCGGACGTTCGCAATCGTGAAGCCGCGCGTGTTGAAGATTTCCTGCCCTCGCGCGACCGCTTCGCGCGCCGCAGTATATGGCTCCCGCCGGGAGCTGGCCAGGTTCTTCCAGGCATCGAACAGTGTGAACGCACGCGCATCGAATCCGGGACTCAGCGCGTCGTTGATGCCGATGTAGAACGGCTGCCGTGACAGCGCCATCGGCCCGCCGGCACTGCCCTGGGTATTCAATACACCCGCGGCAGTGTCTGTCGCCTGCGCCGTGAACAGAACGGTCTCGAACTTCACGATCGCGTCACGCTGGCCTTGCGTCAACGGATTGATTGCGGCCGCATGGCCCAGCGTGGCGCCATTTGCCTGTTCGCCCAGATCGAAGCGAATCGACTTATCGGGAAGGGTTGCCCCGCCGTCCCACATGACCGTGGCGAGAAACCCCAGGTTCGTGGCCGGGAGGGGGCGCCGGAACAGCGAGAGCTCCGTGGCTGAGGCGTAGCCGTATGGATCGTCCACGTCGACGAGCTCGAACTCCGCGTTGACCGGCATGCCGATGCCCACCCGGATGAGCCCTTTGGTCAGCAGCATGCTGTAGGCGGATCGTCTCGCTTCGTCGGTCGATACATCGGCGGCGGGAGAATTCGATCCGTCATTGGTGCGGAAAATCGGATCCTCGCCATCGGTTGCATCGAAGCGCGCCTGGACGCGCGATGGCACGATCGTCCAGCCGTCGGCCGGCTGGTGGCACGAGCCGCACGAGCGGCCATTGGTGCCGAGTGACTGGAAGAAGGGGGTTGTCGAAGTCGACGGAGCCGTTCACGTCGTAGGTGCGCAGGATGCCTGTGGGATCCGCAAACCCGAACATGTTCGGACCGTTGCCGTCGGCAGGAGCTGTCCGGGCGACCCCCAGCACGCCTGCGACAAGCGCGCAAACGAAGACGAATGCCGTTGGTCTTCTGCGAGTCGCTCTCGGAAATCGCTTTCATGTAGTTGTCGTAGTCGCCATCAAGGATCGCCTGCTGGGCCGGTGTCAGGCCGAGTGCAGGCTGAAGGCCGACGATCGTGTGGTGAGCCGCGGTGGCTATTGCGGCAGCCGCCGATGTGTCAGCTGGAGCATCGATCGCGATTGCGTACGGCTCGTAGCCGCCCTCGATCGCGAGCGCCGCGTCATAGATCGCCGCGTGCACGATCGCCATGTAGACTGCAGCCTCGCTGGGAAATTTGTTGCCATAGTTTTCCGATCCGAATATGCCACCGGGTCCAGCCGGGACGATCGCGCGCTGCGCTTCGACACTCCAGTCGATTACCGGTTCAGACGACAGCGAATTGTTCGCCGTCGACTACGCGATCCAGATTGCGAGCGGCCTGGCCGCCGGGCACGACCGCGGGATGGTCCATCGCGACATCAAGCCTGACAATCTGTTCGTCACGAAGGAAGGACGCATCAAGATTCTCGATTTCGGCCTGGCAAAGACGATCGACCCAGGGCCGGAAGAAGAGGTGACGGCAACCGTCACGCGCGACGGCGTTCAGATCGCACCGGTCGTCGGCACGGCGGCATACATGTCGCCGGAACAGGCACGCGGCCTGCGCATCGATCAGCGGTCGGATATTTTCAGTCTGGGTGCGGTGTTATACGAGATGCTGGCCGGCTTCGCACCGTTTCGCCGCACCACGTCGGCAGAAACGATTGCCGCCATTCTCCACGAAGAGGTGCCGGAGTTGGCTCGGATCGTTTCGCTCGCGCCGCCGCTCGATCGCGTCGTGCGCCACTGCCTGGAGAAGACTCCGGCAGAGCGATTTCAGAACGTGCGCGATCTCATCTTCGATCTCGAAGCCCTCTCGCATGTGTCGAAGGCTCTTGAACGCACGCGCCTGCGATCGCGCTTTCTCAGTAGGGGCGCTCTGACGACCCTCGCGTTGGTGCTTCTCACCCCGGCCGCCTATGTCGCGGGTCGACGAACCGTTCCTACTGCGGCGCCGGCGACGGTACACCGTGTGGTTCCGCTGACCGACTTTCCGGGCCTGGAGGAATTCCCTTCAATCTCCCCAGACCGCAGGGCCGTCGCATTTACGGCGAATGTCGACGGGCGACGGCAGATCTTCGTGCGCCTGCTGACTCGTGGATCGCCGGTCGCGATCACGAAGGATCCGCTCGACCACCAATCGCCGCGATGGTCACCTGATGGCAACTCGCTGCTCTATTTCTCGCCCGCGGCGCCAAGGGGGATGCTCAAGGAGCGATCTGGAACATTCCCGCATTGGGCGGCTCTCCGCGCCGCCTGATCACCAGCGTTGGCGATGCGGATGTGAACCGGAGCGGACGCCTGGCGTGCTTCAGGCTCGTCGGCGGCGAAATCCAGCTGGTGACATCATTGCTCGACGGAACCGAAGCGCGGGTGGTCGCGCGATCGGCGCCCGGCTATCATCGCCATCCGCGCTGGTCTCCCGACGGCAAATGGATCGCCTATCAGCGCGGCGACGGCCTTCGATTCGATGTCTTCGTGACGTCGGCCACGACCGGTGAAACGCGCCAGCTGACGAACGACCGAAATATCATCAGCGGTCTCACGTGGCTTCCTGACGGTAGTGGAATCATCTATGGCTCCAGCCGCGGCAGCACGATTCCGTACTTACCGAGCCTGAGCTTGTGGGAAGTTGGACTCGATCATCGAATTCCCCGACAAATCACGCCGGCAGAGGCTTGGTACGAACAGCCTGACGCGCACGCCAGCGGGCTCGTGTCGGCGGCCCGATTACAGATGCATTTCGATATCTCGAGCTTTCCTTTCGGAAACGATCCGGCAGACAACGTTCGCCGTGCGATCCCGTTGACGCACCAGACGGGGCAGGTGCTGACACCGACTGCGGCACCAGACGGAAGCGCGATCGCATTTCTCTCCGACAGCGGCGGCCACGGCAACGTGTGGGTGAAATCGACGAAGACCGACGATGTCCGGCAGATTACGTTCGAGGACGACCCGACCGTCACGGTGGGAGTACCGGTGTGGTCTCCGGACGGCCGATCGATCGCGTACGTCTCATCGAAGGGGCACACGGGGTTCGACTTCGGAATCTGGCTCGTGAATCCTGACGGAACGGGTGAACGCAACGTCACGAGGCAGGGCCTCGGTCCAGCGTGGTCCTCGGACGGCGAGTGGCTGTACTACGCCGAAACATCGGCCGGCGTTCTGT
Source organism: Vicinamibacterales bacterium (assembly GCA_035259385.1). Lineage (GTDB taxonomy): Bacteria > Acidobacteriota > Vicinamibacteria > Vicinamibacterales > CAVVIG01 > QHWK01. The sequence goes on from DATFWL010000608.1 coordinate 7,866, forward strand.
ACAAAGTGTCCTCGCGCGGCGGAAGCGCGATCAGAGTCAGATCGGAGCCAACGCGGAACGTCGTCGGCGTGCACGACGCCACGCTGTACTACGTCGTGGAACGACCACTCCTCGATGGGCGGCCGGAGCTCGAAATCCGCGCGGCAACTCCTGAAGACGGACCTTCACGGGCGCTCGCTCGCATTCCCGCTTCGCGTGTACCCAGCTGGCAGATCGTGAACCCGGCCCTCTCTCCCGACGGGAAGTGGCTGGCGATGCCGCTCACAGACGGCCACACCACGAACATCTGGGCGCTGTCCACACGAGACGGCAGGTGGCGGCAGGTGACGGACCTCGGCAATCGCGCGACGTTCATCGCGCGCCACGTGTCGTGGACGCCCGACGGGAAGGCGATTGTTGCGGCGCTTGGCGAAGGCGATGCGGAAATCGTCTTGCTCGAGGGTTTGCTGAAATCGCGTTGAAGAGATCCTCCTTAGCGGCGGCACGGAAAGGTGAGACACACTGAGACAGACTGCGCGAGAGCGCACCGAAACGGAGGGAAGCAAACAGGAGAGGGTATCGAGAGAAACGGCGCCAAACAGAGCGGACCGAAGCGCACGGGAATGCCGACGCCGCTCTCCGGGCCACGGCATCGGGGTTCGAATCCCTGCCTCCCAGCCATGAAATTTGCCCTGTGTTTTCAAAGACTTGCAGCACAGGGTGATTTCACTCTAGAACT
>DATFWL010000609.1:0-3536 GCA_035259385.1 Vicinamibacterales bacterium
GCGAACATTCCCGCCGAAATCTGGCACCTGAAGACCGCATACAAGGCCAACTTCGGCAAGATGGGAGACGTGCTCGGTCGGCTCGAAGCCGCTCGGACGCGCGGCATCGACGTGACCGCGAACCAGTATCCGTACACCCGCGCCTCGAACGGCCTCGATTCGTGCATGCCGCTGTGGGCCCGCGAAGGCGGCTTCGACAGGATGGTGGAGCGCCTGAAGGATCCGGCAACGCGCGATCGGATCAAGAAGGACATGGACGATCCGAGCGCGACGACCTGGGAAAACCAGTGGTACGGCGCGAACGGCGGCGACGGCGTCATGATCGCGACGGTGCTCAATCCGGCGCTGCGCAAGTGGGAAGGCATGACGCTGACCGAGATCGGCAAGGCGATGGGGAAGGATCCGCGCGACGCCGTGATCGATCTCGTCGTCGCCGACAAGGGCGAGACGGCCGTCATCACGTCGATCATGAACGAGGACGATGTGCGGACGGCGCTCAAACATCCGCTCGTCGGCGTCGGCACCGATTCGGCCGCGAAGGCGACCGACGGCAAGCTGTCGGAGTCGAAGTCGCACCCGCGCGCGTGGGGATCGTTTCCGCGCATCCTTGGTCGCTACGTGCGCGACGAGCATCTCCTCACGCTCGAGGAAGCGATCAGAAAGATGACGTCAAAAGCGGCCGCCCGTGTGCACCTGACGGACCGCGGTGTGCTGCGGCCCGGAATGGCGGCCGACATCACGATCTTCGATGCCGCGACGATTCGCGACGTCTCGACGTTCGAGGATCCCACCCGCTATGCTGTCGGCGTGAAACACGTCGTCGTGAACGGCCGGCGCGTCGTCGCCGACGGCGCGATAACCGCCGAGAGGCCGGGACGGCCCCTTCGGGGGCCCGGCTACCGGTAGGGGCGGACCCACGCGTCCGCGCCGGGCCGACACGGGTCGCCCCTGCGCCGCGGTCCCCGATGCCCGACTGGCTGATCGATCTCTTCGCGCGCTACGGCTACGCCGTCGTGTTCTTCGGCGTCTTCCTCGAGAACACCGGTCTGCCGGTGCCGGGCGAGACGGCGCTGCTCGCCGGCGCGGCGATGGCGCAGTACGGCTGGCTCTCTCTGCCGCGGGTCGTCGCGACCGCCGTGGCGGGCGCGGTTCTGGGCGACAACCTCGGCTTTCTGATCGGGCGCCGCGCCGGGCGCGGCCTGGCGGAGCGCTTCGGATCGAAGATCGGGTTGACGCCGAAGCGGCTCGCGCAGTTCGACGGCTTTTTCGAGCGCTACGGCGGCCGAACCGTCTTCATCGCACGCTTCGTGACGGGGCTGCGGGTCTTCGGCGCCGTGCTCGCGGGCACCAGCGGCCTGCGCTGGCCGACGTTTCTGGCCTACAACGCCCTCGGCGCGATCGTCTGGTCGAGCGCGGTCGCATTGGCGGGCTACTCGCTTGCGTACAGCTGGGATACGCTCGAGCGCTGGATAGGACGCACCGGTCTTATCGCCGCGGTGTTCGCAGCTACCATCGCCGTCATCGGCTACCTGCGCGCGCGACGGACACAGGAACCATGATCACTCTCGCGTCCGGCATCTCGTACTTCGATCTCAATTTTCTCCACGTGCCCGGCATCATTGCGACCGCGGCGCTCCACGGACCCGGCGGCGTCGCGTTGATCGATCCCGGCCCGTCGAGCACGCTGCCGGCGCTGCGCGCCGCGCTGGTCCGCGCGGGCATGCAGGTCGCCGACGTCCGGACGATTCTGCTGACGCACATTCATCTCGATCACGCCGGAGCGACCGGCACGCTGGTCGCCGAGAATCCCGCGCTGCGCGTGTACGTTCACGAGAAGGGTGCGCCGCACATGATCGATCCCGAGAAGCTGATCGCGAGCGCGTCGCGGCTGTGGCCGAACGAGATGGACACCTTGTGGGGCGAATTCCGGCCAGTGCCGGCCGAGCGGCTCGACGTGCTGCGCGGCGGCGAGCGCATCACCGCCGGCGGACGCGATCTCGCGGTGCTGTATACGCCCGGCCACGCGTCGCATCACGTCAGCTACTTCAGCGGCGACAGCGGCATCGCGTTCGTCGGCGATACGGCCGGGATCCGCCGGGAGCCCGGGCGCTTCGTGCTGCCGCCGACGCCGCCGCCCGACATCGACCTCGAGATCTGGCGCGACAGCCTCGCGCGGATCGGCGGCTGGGGCGCGGAGACCATCTTCGTCACCCACTTCGGTCCGTTCGCGGACGCGCGCACGCATCTGACCGAGATGGTCGAGCATCTCGATCTGGTGAACGGGCTCGCGAAGTCGTCGCTTGGTCTGGAAGGCAGCGACGAAGATCGCGAGGCGTGGTACACCGATGCGCTGCGGCGCGAGCTGCGCACGCGCATGAGCGACGCTGACGCGCGCGCCTACGAAGTGGCGGGCCGATTCGATCTGAATTGGCGCGGGCTCGCCAGGTACTTGAGAAAGAAGAGTCAGAGCAATTAATTCACGCGGTCGCGCGAGCGTCTTCGGTGGCGACGGCCGTCCGGCGCGGATCGACCATCAGCCTGAGCGCGAGCCCCTGGAGCCTGGACGAAGAAGGCGGCGAGACCCGATAGACGGCGCTCAGGACGCGGCCGGCCTGGAGCGCGCCCGGCAGCGCGTCCGACTCGCGGACGTCGCGCTCGAGCTGGAACTGGACCAGCCGATACAGCGGAATCGACACGGGCGACTGACACTCCACGTACACCCCGAGCTCGCTGACGTTACGGGTCATCACGGTTGCGAAGCGCGTGGTGCCGCGCTGGTCCTTCCACGTGAGGCGGGCAGGCAACGCTACGTTGCGGCGTTCGGCTCCGCGCTTCTGGTCGGCCGGGCGCTTTGGGGGAAGAGCGTCGGTCCAGATTTGCTTCACAGCAGACTCCAGGGTTGGTTCTCTGCGCCTGAGCGTATCAAGCTGCGCGCCGACTGCAGACGTGTGCAGTCGAGCTCTAGGTCTCTAGTCCTAAGTAACTACTCTTCAGTAATTTAAAGTTCCGTGCAGATTTTGAAATCTCTGTGCAAAGCGAGTAGTTAGTATCCAGTTGGGCTGGTAACTGAATACTCAGTATCCACTAGTGGGTATCGCGGGAATAGGGATTTGTTGAAACTCCCCGTGGATACTTCGGGCCGAATGGCGCGAATTGTCCTATTTCTTGGGCGGATTCAGCAGTTTCTGAAGGGCGGCTTCTGGGTCCGCGATGACGAGCCGTTCTTCCTTCGGGCCGCGTTTCAGCGGCTTGCGCTTGGGTTTCGGGCGTTTGCTCATATCGGTGCTATTCTAAAAATGGTCCCTGCGCCGGGGTTCGGACCCGGAAGCCCGTGTCAGCGGGCACGCGGTTGCAAACCGCGCGCGTTTGCCTGTTTCGCCACGCAGGGACCGAAACGACGTGCAAGTGCGCTGGATGTGGGAGCGGGGGGCGTCCCAAACCTCAAACCCGCTCCGGCTTCGCACGGGCCGTCCAGCGCGGCCCGTCAACTCTCCTCACGGTTTTTTCTCCTTCCCCGCGCGGCCCTTCGCGTAGGT
>DATFWL010000610.1:0-9613 GCA_035259385.1 Vicinamibacterales bacterium
GGGACCGGCTTCTCGTCCGCCTCCCGCAGAATGGTGACCATCTGCTCGTCAGTGAATCGCGTCTTTTTCATGGCTCCCTCAGTGGCCCGAGGGCGCCATTCTCTCAAGCTTCAGGTGGTCCGAAAATCGCCAGGCAGGTCACAGGCATGGCCGTTCTGAACATCATGGCGCATGGCGTTCCGCTCGGTTTTCCGCAAGCCGGTGCGCTTGTCCAATGCCGGATATCGTTGTGTACAGTCAGACGCAGGCTATTTCAGAAACGGGTTGGGTGTGTCCGCCCATCCCGGTCCGAGTCGCCGCTCCTCGTCTTCGTCCTGAACGGTTCTGGCTTCCTCAGTCGCGTGATACTTCCATCGGGGATACACGCCGGGGTCGGTGTTCACGCCCAGTAACTGCAGGAGTCGAACCGCGCGACCAGTGAGCCGGAAGCAGATCGCATCCGGACCTTGATGCGATTGGTTCGGCTACACAAGCACTGTGAGGCCGAAACCACTTAGGCGCGCGCAACGGGAATACCAGTCGTCCTTCGAGACGCCCGCGCGGGTCGCACGATCGAGAACCCCTGTCCAAGTCGTCGTGTAGTCGTTCGCGTCTGTGGACATGCCACGCTGCTGGCTGGTCATCTCCCTGAATGCTTGCTTTTGAACCCTCCAGAGGATGCGGAGACCCTCGATATCCGCCTCATTGAGGCTCTCTAGCGTGCGAATGAAGTCAGCGGCCTCAGCCCAGTTCGGCGAATCGTTAGCCAGCGTTCCACCAAGAACCTCGCCGAACCTGCGCGCCTTGTCGAGACGCGCGCTGTTCATCGCATGCCGCCATGCGAGGTGGGTGGCTTCCTCTGCGTCTGGGCCAGTCGCCTTCTTCTCGGTTGTTTCGATACGGCCGTTCAGGACGTTGAAGCGTTCATGGACGCCCTCGCGGAAGGCCTGCGCGCGCTGCGCGTCGTGCTCCTGAGACCGGATCGCGCGACGGGTGTAAGAATGGCTCCAACGGCTCCGGCTGGTGAACCCAAAAGAAGCCCCGCCACAGGGGCAGCAAGGCCCGCCGCAAGCGTCAATCGCTGATCGTCGCCACGTTCATTGCGTGACTGGAACTCGGCTTGGGCGTCGGGGTCGTCGATCTTTGCCATGAGTTCAGCTCGGTGTGCTCTGCAGTTATCTCATCATTGTAAGACCGATAAATATTACTGTCCGACCTGCTGATCTACAGCTGGGGCGACAACCACATTGCGGATTCCGCCGATCTTGATCGCCTGACGGTGGTCAGACGGCGCACGCGCTAGCGGAGAACTGACCTGAAGGCTGATCGACGTGAACTGTTCTCTTGTCGAACTGTGGACCATCGTTGGGGCTGACCGCCTCTTCTGCGGCGCCTTCCGCATCGTGCGCCCTTTACGGCGCCGGCGTGAGCCCATGCCGACACATGACGTCGGCCATCTTGGTTCGGTCGGGCGGACCACCTGCCGCCGCCACCAAGGCAATCTCTCGGAAGTATTGCGGGCCAATCGCGGCTGGCGTGACGACGCAGAGTGCCTTCGCGTCTTCGCTGCCGTTGTTGTCGAAGCGGTGAATCGCGCCGCGTCGGATGCAGAGGGCCTGTCCCGTCCGGACGTCAATCGGTGTGCCGTCGACGGTCCACGTCAGGACGCCCTCAATCCCATAGATCGTCTCCTCGTAGTGATCATGGCTGTGGGCCGGTCCGGCGAGGCGCTGCCCGCGAGGAACCAAGACCTCGAACACCGCGACGCTCTTGTTCGCGTGGTCGCCCGTGACGAGGAAGCGGACGGTGAGCGGCCCGAGACGAATTGTCTCGTCGGAAGGGTTGGTTTGAACACCTGCGGCTGCCATATCAGGTCTCCTTGCAAGTAAAGCGAGTTTATCGTAGAATGTAAACTCGATTTACCTTTATGTCAAGCCGCCCTTCGTCCCCATCGTCGCCGGTCGCCCCGAAGGAGATGCTGATTGGCGCCCTTCTGCGGGTGCCGGCGCAGGCCATCCACCGGCGGATCATCCGAGAGCTGAACGCCGCCGGGTTTGACGACCTGCGCGTGCCGCACATGCCGGTGCTGCAGTTTCCGGGACCGGACGGGGCTCGTCCGGGCGTGCTCGCCGAACGCGCGGGCATGAGCAAGCAGGCGATGAATCAACTGCTGCGAAGCCTCGAAGACCTCGGCTACATCGTCAGGTCCGACGCACCCGACGAGGGCCGCGCCCGCGTCGTCCGCCTGACCAAGCGTGGACGCGCAGTCTACGCGAAGGCTATCGACGTCCTTCAGGACATCGAGCGGGACTGGAGCGCGGAACTTGGAGCCAAGCAGTTCGTGCACCTCAAGGCGCTGCTACTCAGGGTGTGGGAGAGTCCGCTGACGCGGTAGGAGACGTCGGGCAGGCCGAACGGCCCGCCAACGCTGTCCGCACCCTGACTGACACGCGGCGTGGCGGACGCAGAATCTTTCCGTTGGGATGCCTTGCTCACGGTAGGATCGCGGCAACTCCCGTGGTCCCAGACAGCATCGCAGCGTTGGCCGTCCGGTATCGTGAGGCATGGTGCACGTCGGGTTGTTGCCGCCATCGCTGCCACCTACGCCGAGGACTGCGTTCTCGAAAGCCCGTCATTCGGAACGGTCGTCGGTCGACCGGCCGTCTACAAGTCTCTTCAGAGCTGGTTCGACGCCTTTCCTGATGCGCGGGTCGAGTTTGTCGACGCGCCTGTGATCACCGGGGATCGCGTCGTCCACACCCTGACGGCCGTAGGCACAGACACCGGCGGCTTCCTCGGCCAAAAGCCGACGCGACGTCCCTTCAGGGTGTTCATCGTCACACTCCATGATGTCGCTGACGGACAGATCGTGCACGATCGCCGCGTTTTCGACATCAGTGGTCTGCTCCTGCAGTTGGCGCAAGGAGACGAACGCGCTGAGGAGACGCCGCGTCTCTACCGCGGTGTGCTAGATGCAGCACGGTTAGACCACGAGATGAAGATCGCGGCGACGATCCAACGGGCGTTGTTCCCGGCGTCGCAACGAAAGGGAGAGGGTTACGAGCTGGCCGCCACATCTTTGCCGTGTCGTGCTATCGGTGGTGACTTTTTCGACTACTTCGACGTGGTAGACGAGAGGCTTGGTTTCGTTCTCGGTGATGTCGCCGGCAAAGGCCCGCCCGCAGCCCTGCTGGCATCGCGGCTGCAGGGCATGATGGCCGCATTCGCGAACGGTTCGAATGGGCCCGCGCACACAGCGACGCTCGTCAATCGAGAGCTTTCTAGAATGCAGAGCTTTCTAGGTCTCGGCGCGGTTGCTGTGGCGCTCGGTCTCGTCGTGTCCGTGTGGCAGTGGCAGATGGGCTCCGTAAGCGCTAATGTGATGCTGACAGTGGCGTGGACATTCGTTGTCTACTCGGTGTTCACGGCCGTGCCGTTGATTGCACGGCTTCCCCTGCTGCCGAGAAGTCTGTGGACGTCGCTTTGCGCATCCGCAATAGGTTTGTTCCGGCTTGGTCTCACGACATCGGTAACACTTTAATCTGTTACCCATGTTGTGGGACGTTCATCCTGTATCACAGTTTGTGGACCATAAAGCCCACTGTCAACGCGCCAGCGTCCACCGGTTCTGAGCGGCAGGCGCGGCATCAGATCAGAAACGAGCTGGCGGATTTGATTGCCAGCGGTCGCGTATTTCAGAACAGTGTGGTCAATGCCGGTAGCGGTATCCAGCGCGAACAGGCCATGGCATTGGTCAGCAGCGTTAGTGATTGGCACACGAGAGTTCTTCGGTTTACTGAGAAGCAGATCAGCCATGCGGATGCTATGCGTCTGATTATTCCGGCGACAACCGGACACTATCCACGAGGTATCGAAAAAACGATCCTATTTGATGGCGGAAAAAGCGGTGTCGCGCTGATGCCGTCGTGGGATCTCCTGTCCTCCGATCTCGCTGCGCTGGAGTCGTTTCTGGCGGCACGGCCGGAACTGTAGACAACGCGCACTGGGCGCGGCGATTATCGCCTGCAGCCGGCGTGGCATTGATCGACGTTCGCATCGACTCAGCCAGACTATATCCGTCCCTTGGCCTTCCGTTTCGCCGCCCAATACTTCCGCATCCGTTCGCCGACTGCCTTCCGTTGAGCGACGGACATGCTGCGGTGCCTACGAGCCTTGGGCGCCGCCGCCCGTGCCTTGTCGCGACCTCGGCGCAGGATGAAGTCCAACGGCAACTCGTCACGATCGAAGGAGTCGCGAAGGTGGGGAAACGCCGACGTGAGGGACTTCAACTCGTCGAGCAGCTCGCGGAAACGCGCCTCGGCGCCACGTCTCGCGAGTTCGAGCATGTGGGATGAGTGCTTAGGCATTTCAGCAGTCTATCTCAACGTCTTAGCGAATCAAGGGCCGATTGGTGTCGCCATTTTCTAGCGGCATTCAACAAAGCCGCGACGACATGTGCCTTGCGGGCCGAGTATGCGAGAAGCATCTGCGCTCCACTTCGCCACGCCTCCATTTTTGCCCGCGCGTACTCATTGGCTTCGTCTCTGTGGGCACGTAGAAAGTCTCGGAGGAGAAGATTGTCGCACCAGAGGGGCGATCCCCACTGGACGAGTGCAAGGTTGGTGTCGTGCGCAGCTCTTCGTCTGAAGTACTCCCGTCCAGCGACATTCGCCTGACCGAGGTACTCGTAGCCGAGCCCTTCCAAGGTACGGCGATCTGTTGTAGCAAGGGGCCACTCGAGAGGTGCGACGAGGATGTCAATGATGGGTTTGGCGGCGGTCTGCGGCACTGAGGTGCCACCAAAATGCTGCACTTCTCGTAGCCGCGTACCGAGAGCGCTGGATAGCTCATCGGCATCCGTCGTATACCAGCCAGGCCAGCGGGGGTCGTACCCCACGACGCTGATTGGCTCGTCGATCTCGTTTGGCATCTCTGTCAGCCTCGGTGATGGCATTCCGAGCGTGTGACCTGAGAAGGTACTTCTAACTTTGTGGCCTCCTCGGTACTCAAATCGCTGCGGACCTTCGTCCGCCAGCTGCGCGCCACGCATTTGAGCAGTGCGCCTGATGCAGGAGCCGATCGAGCAGCGCCGTGACCACGGCAGTGTCGCCAAGCAGTTTGACGCCAAGCGCCGCATCGATCTGAGCGGGCGTCTTGCCGCACAAATACCGCTCCTGCGTGACGTAGCCAGTCACCTTCGTAACCGGCCGAAAGCCATGCTGCTGTTCAGCGGATCGCGACGCCGATGGATGCCCGAGGGTTAAACGGCGGCCGCTCGAGGGCTTCGAGCAAAGCCAGCGCCCGAGCCATGGCCTCTTGGTCGGGGCCAACGGAGTCTGAGCACCAGCGCCATCGACCAAGCAGCGGCAGATGTTGTTTGTCGGTCTTTCGATCGACGGCGGTCCACCGAACGCACAAGGCGCCTTCCAGTGGTAAATACTACCAGTTGCACTCCGCGCGACCGAGTGTTAAGAGGCTGTCAAGACCTCGCCTGGCCTGTTCCGCAGGCCAGCGCCGTCGCCACTTCATCGACACGAGGGATTTCAGTTCCTCGGACCAGTTGAACCCGATGCGGAGCCGCCCTGTGCCGGAATCGTCTTTCACTATGACAAACCGCTGGCCATCGGGAGGCGAGGTCGGCTTCGCGCTGAAGACAGAAGTTCGCACGGCCCAAGCCGCGCCCCGACCGCGCGAATCATATCCGCATCGTGCTCGTGGCGGGTGGTCGGATGTCACCGAGCCTCTGGAGCAATTCATCGATAGCCCCATCTGCTCGCCAATCGTCGAGTAACAGGCCAGTGAAAGCGCGTAGAGAATAAATCGACGTGTGGTCGGCGAGGCAGTCCTCCAACGCGCGCCTGATCAACGCGCCATCGCCCCGACCGATCGCGAATTGCACCTTGGAAGCGGGCGCGATGTACTCTCCGCGGCTGCGCCGCTCCCCGAGCTCGAGTCGCACGAGGTCATCAGTCCTGCCGGCGCGACCGTACGCCATCCCAAGGGTGCCGACAAAGATCGGCGCGCGGGAGAGCGAAACCAGCCGCTCAGCCACGGGAATGGCCTCGGCCGCCCAACCAGTTGCGGTGAGGTGGATCGCCAACCCCCAAAGTCCGACAATATAGTCGGCTTGGAGATCCAGCGTTCGGCGGATGAGATGTTCAGCCTTCAGATGCTCCCGGCACAGGTCCATTGCCATCGCGCAAACCCCATGCACGACGGCGACAGGGGATCGAGGTCGAGCGCGGCGTTCACGTGGGCCACCGCCCCGTCATGTCTGTAAGCGAAAGCGAGGAACACACCATAAAACCCGTGGGCGACCGACCAGCGGGTTTCACCTCGAGCGCTCCGAGAAAATACGGTTCGGCCTGAGCCCACGCAGCTCCAGCTGGAAGATGAACCGACCCTGTGGAGTTGGACTTCGGGGAGCATCGGGTTCCAACGCCATCGCACGTGCAAGTGCCCGTTCGGCTGCCGGGCGGCCCGCGGCTTCTGAGACCCAGCCTCCTCTCCTCAATAGCAAGTGGCACTCGGCAAGACCCGCGTACGCGAGCGCATAGTCGGGGTCGAGGGCAATGGCCCAGTTCCCGACCCTACCAGGCCTCAGAAGACGTGCTCGCGCGAGAGCGAGCAGCAGTCGCCGTCCGACTGGATTTCGATCCACGAAACCTTTGACACTGTATGCCGCCCATAGTATAGAAACCCGCGCTTGGACCGGTTCAACCCGCTGGCCTCGAACCGGGGCGATTCAACCGACCGTGCGGTGAGAGGAGGAGCCATGCAAGACCGGTTTTTCCGTTTCCTCGCCGTGTTTCTCACAGCGCTTGCCCTCACCTCGACACCTCTCGCCGCACAGATCACCACCGCGATGGTGAGCGGCACGATCAAAGACATCCAGGGCGGCGTCGTGCTCGGCGCCACTGTCGTCCTCGTCAGCGAGACAAAGGGTACCCGGTCGGTGCCCGCGGTGACGAACGTAGCGGGGGGTTACGTGTTCCCGAACATCACCGCTGATACGTACACGGTCGAAGTGACGCTGGAGGGATTCCACTCGGTCACACGCGCCGGCGTCGTGATGAGCTCTGGCGAGCGCGTGTCGGTCCCGGTCCTGACGGTCGAGCCGGGCGGCACGCACGAAACCGTGAACGTGATCGCCGAGTCGCGCATGGTGCAGGTGTCGAGCGGCGAGCGTTCGTTCGCGATCGCGACCGCTCAATCGAGAACCTGCCCATCAACCGTTCGACGTTCACCAGCCTGACGGTCTTCACACCCGGGGTGGTCGAGGGAGGCGCGTCGGCCGGCGCGACCCGTCTCGGCGGCGTGGGCCAGAACAACATCATGATGGATGGCATCTCGGCTATGGACACCGGCAACAACGCGCACGTCGTCTCGTCGCGCCTGGGCTGATTCCGGGATTCACCGATGTGTACACGCCGTATCCGTACATCACGAACTACGCGGTGACGGCGGATTACGCGATGAATCCGACGACTTTTCTGGAGGGCACCTACGGGTTCATCCGGAACGAGCTGACCGGAGGGAATGAAGGCGGCGTGCTGATGAATGCCTCATCGAACCGCTTCAATGGCCTTGCGAACTTTCCGCTCTTGTATCCCGACGCCGGCGTCGTCGACCCGAATTACTACGCGATGCAGGTGATGCGGGACGTCAAGCCGCCGCACTGGGACGGCACGCGGCTCAATCTGCCGCCGGTGTTCGGGTGGGGCAATCGCATCGGTTCCGCGCCGCCGAATCAGCGGTACCCGGGATGGTTGAACATCAACCGCACGCAGGACGTGGCGATCAGCCTGACGAAAGTGATGAACAGCCACACCTTCAAGGCCGGTTTCCACAACAACCACAGCTTCAAGGCGCAAAACACCGGCGCTGGCGGCATCGCCAACCTGACATTTCAGGGGTATGTCAACTTCGGAAACGACACGAACAACTTCCTCGATACCGGCTTCGGGTTCGCTAGTGCGGCTGTCGGTGTGTTCACGCAGCACCTGCAGGCGTCGAATTTCATGGAAGGCCACATGGTCTACAACAACACGGAGTTCTACCTGCAGGGCAACTGGAAGGTAAACCGCAGGCTGACGCTCGACTATGGGGTTCGGTTCACGCGCCAGCAGCCCCAGTACGACCGCTTTGAGCAGATGTCGAATTTCTTCCCCGAACTGTGGAGCGCCTCCAGCGCGCCCGTCTTTTACGTGGCCGGCTGCAGCAATGGCGCGGCGACGTGCTCCGGCAACCTGCGCAACGCGATGGATCCCCGCAACGGTCAGATCCTAATTGTGTCGGGCGCGGCGAATTCCCAGGCGGCGATCGGAACGCCGATTCCGAATACCGCGACTCGCTGAACGGCATCCGCCGCGCGGGGGACGGAATCGCGTCGACCGGCTACACCTGGCCGAATCTGGTTGTCGGACCTCGCTTCGGCATGGCCTACGATCTGACGCAGAATCAGACGCTGGTCGTCCGCGGGGGCGGGGGATTGTTCTACGACCGCCCGGACGGCAACACCGTCTTCTCGATCCCCGGCAACCCACCCATCGCGACGTCGCAGGATTTGCGCAACGGCCAACTGCAGACGATCGGCACCGGCCTCAACCCGGTGGCCGTGCCCGCGCTGGTGATCTTCCAGTACGACGCGAAGGTTCCAGCATCGTGGCAATGGCAGGGCGGCGTGCAGATGGCGCTGCCCTGGGCGACATCACTCGACGTCTCGTACATCGGCAATCGTGGCGTCAACCGCCTCGGCGCGTTCCAGGGTGGAACGACCGTGAATCTCAACGCCGTCGACTTCGGCGCCGCCTATGTGGCACAGAATCAAGATCCGACGCTCGCGGGCACGACGACCGTTCCCGGCGCCGTCGCGTACACCGCAAATGCGCTGCGGCCGTTTCGCGGCTTGAGCAGCATCAATCAGAACACGACCGACTTCTGGGACCTGTATCACTCGCTGCAATTGGCTCTGAACCGGCGGTATCGGAACGGCTTCTCGTTCGGCGCCCATTACACGTGGGGCATCTCGTTCGTCGGCAACACCGGCTTGCAGCAGCGCCTGCAGCACGCGCCCGCCGGCACGATTTCAGTCCGGTCCGATCAAACCGCGTACGAAGAGCTGAATCGAAACCTGGATCGGCGGCCGCATTACCTGAAGGCCAATGCCGTGTGGGACCTGCCGAACGTGCATGCGACCGGCAATGGCGCGTCGCGAGCGATTGGACAGATCCTGAACGACTGGCGCATCGCCGGCGTGCTGACCGCCGGTTCCGGTACGACTTACGATCTCAGCTGCAGCTACAACAATAGCGGCAGCAACGTGAATCTCACGGGCTCGCCGGACTACGGAGCGCGGATCGTCTACCTCGCCGATCCAGGCAGCGGCTGCTCGGACAATCAGTACGCGCAGTTCAACACGGCCGCCGTCACCGGTCCGGGCTATGGAAGCCTTGGACTCGAATCGGGTCGAAACGTTCTCCGCAGCTGTCCTGACAGGACGGTCGATCTGGCGTTGATGCGGGAGATTCGAATTGGAGGCGATCGCCGCCTGGAGTTCCGCCTCGACGTGTTCAACGCGTTCAACACCGTCGTCATCAATGCACAGCAGACCCAGGTCCAGTACAACAGCCCG
>DATFWL010000611.1:0-12024 GCA_035259385.1 Vicinamibacterales bacterium
CGAGCGTGTCCACAACTGAAAACACGCCAACGTTGGCGCCGATCCCGAGCGCGAGGATCAGGATGGCGACACCGCTGAAACCTGGCGAGCGCCGCAGCAGGCGCAGGCCGTGGCGGCAATCCTGCCGGAGATTCGTCATGCGTGCCTCCGTATCTGAGAAGATACGAGGACTCCAAACTCCAGGTTCTCAGTTCTGCAGCGCGGCCGTCCGGAGCAATAGGACGCCCGCGGGTGCGTTCGGTCACGCCGCTTGGTGTGCGCGACCGACGTCGACGCAGGCAACGCGAAATCGCCTTCTGTTGAGCAGGGCAGCAGGCGGGATCGCCCTGGCCGGATTCCCGCGAAGAATCGGTTGCGAGTAGTCGCTAGCGTTCATCGAAAGTGGCGGGCGCACGCGGATCGGACCGAAGCGCCTTCCCCGCATGCCGCGGACAAGTACCACGACCCGGCCGGCGTGTAACCTGCCGCCAGCATTCAGCTCTCGAACGGTAGCATCCATGTCGGTGTCCAGCCGCGCAACTACCGGTTCCACCAGCGCAATTCCTGTTGCGTGTCGCGCCTGAGGCGCGGGCGCGCTGCGCCGGTTCCGTTACGCATCCCCAGGCGTCGCTTTTCAGCGCCCTTCGCGGCCGCCATCGGACATCGCGGAAAGCCAAGCCCCAATCTCCCGTATCGACATCGGCTTCCGGCGACGCGCAATCTCGCGCGCCGCGGGCGCATCGCTTGCCTCATGTCCGGGCGACCCTGGTCGCCGACTTTCGTGTGTTGGTGCCCGACCTCCGCTGATGCCGACGAGCGCGACGCCAGGGTCCTCTCACCAAGGAGGATTCGATGTTCCGATCCGTGTTCTCGATCGTCGCCGTCGCCTCGCTGCTCGTCGTGTTCGCATCCTCGTCGTCTCTTGCGCAGACCAGGGCGCCGTCCGGCGCCGCGGTCAAGGCCGCCCCCGGCGCTGTGATCAACATCAACACGGCAACCGTCGCGGAGCTCGATACGCTGCCCGGCATCGGCGCCAGAACCGCCGCGCTCATCGTCGAATACCGGCAGAAGAACGGTCCGTTCAAGAAGATCGAGGACCTGATGAACGTTCGCGGGATCGGCGAGAAGAACTTTCTGAAACTGAAGCCGCAGCTCACCGTCGGCGCGGTGAAAGCCGATCACGATCGGCCGAACCAGTAGGAGGCCGGCCCGGCCGGTCACACGCCGGCCGGGCCGCTCGCCATGGCGGCGTTCCGAACGGGTCGGGGCTACTCGCTCGTCGAGGTCGTCTTCGTCGCTGGCCTCAGCATGACGCTCGCCGCGGTGTCGGTGCCGAGCATGCTGAACGGACTCGACGACTACCGCGCCGCCGGCGCGGCGCGCTACCTCGCTGCGCGGTTTCAGCGGACGCGCATGCTCGCGATCACGCGATCGGCGACGGTCGCGATCCGTTTTACGGCCGTGGGCGCGAGCTTTTCCTACACGGAGTACATCGACGGGAACGGCAATGGCGTTCTCACGCGGGAGATTCAAAGCGGGATCGATCTGCCGCTTGGACCACCCGAACGACTGGGGCAGCAGTTCAGCGGCGTCGATTTCGGAGCACTGCCTGGATTGCCGCCGATTGACGCGGGCGGCACGCCGCCCGGGACCGATCCGATTCGGCTCGGAAGCCCAAACAGTGCCAGCTTCTCGCCGATTGGATCGGCAACAGCGGGCACGGTCTACATCCTCGGTCGTGGCGGCGCGCAGTACGCCGTTCGCATCTTCGGCGAAACGGGAAAGACGCGCCTGCTGAAATTCGACCGGCGAACGAGGCATTGGAGTGCGCGATGACGCTGACGATCGACAGACGAACGGCGAAACGGCTGCGCCGGATTGAAGAGCATGGCGTGGTGGCGGCGCGCGTGCGCCCGGGCCACCGCGCCCACCTCGTCGATGTGTCGGCCGCCGGTGCGCTGATCGAAACCAGTTACCGGTTGTTACCCGGCGCTTCCGTGGAGCTGCACTTGGAGACCGACAGTACGCACACTCGAATTCGCGGCCGCGTGCTGCGCTGCGCGGTGGTCCGCGTCAGGCCGTCGTTTGTCCATTACCGCGGCGCGATCGCCTTCGATCGCAGCCTGCCATGGTTCGTCGACGACACACGCCGCCTTTCGGACGGTCACGACCTGCGAACGGCGCACCCACGTGGGGCACTTGCTACCCCTGAGGTGATCTGAGATGGGGACGAACGTCGTGAATTTCCCAGAAATCATGACCGGTGGCGACAAGCCAGCCGATGGCACTCCGTTTGGTTCGGCCACGCCCGTGTCGCCCTGCACGCCGCGTCAGCGGGATCGGCGCGAAGCGCTTGGCGATTTGTGTGCCGCCCTCGCGCGCACACTCGATCGCCGCCACGACATCTCGCTGATCCGCGACACCTTTGAGGAGTGGCTGCGGCGGGTTGTGCCGCTCCGTACCGTTTTTCTCCGCGAGGCCGGCAGCCGGTGGAGCAACCGCGGCGACGCGCCGGCAGGCCCCGATTCGGTCGCGCTCGAGGTGCCGGGCAGCGATCCCGAAATGCCCGGCCTGCTGGAGGCGACCTTCGATCTGGGTTGCCGTCTCGGAGCATGGGATTTCCAGATGCTTGGCGTCGCCGCGCACATCGGCGCCCTCGTCCTGGAGATCGAGCGGTCGCGCCTTCAACTCGCGCGCGCGGGCCTGTTCGTGTCGAACCGCGCCCCGCGCCGCGATCCGGTTGCGCCGATCGTCGGCTCGACGCCAGCCATGCGTGCGCTGCGCGACACGATCGAGCGCGTTGCCGCAACCGACTTCATCGTGTTGCTGGAAGGGGAGTCCGGCGTCGGCAAGGAGCTGGTCGCCCGGCAGATCCACGACCTGAGCCGGCGCGCCAACGGACCTTTCGTCGCCATCAACTGCGCGGCACTCGTCGAGACGCTGCTCGAGGCGGAGCTGTTCGGCATCGAGGACAAGACGGCGACCGACGTTCGCGGGCGGCGCGGCAAATTCGAAGCGGCTGAAGGCGGCACGCTGTTTCTCGACGAGGTGTCCGATCTGTCGCTGTCGGCGCAAGCCAAGCTGCTCCGCGCGATTCAGGACCTGGCGGTCGAGCGCGTCGGCGGCAACGGCACGCACCGGGTGGACGTCCGGATCATCGCGGCCACCAACAAGGGCCTGCACGAGCTCGTCGACCGGGGCCTGTTCCGCCTCGATCTCTTCTACCGCCTGAGCGGCGTGGACGTCCGCGTGCCGCCGCTGCGCGAACGGCGGCGCGACGTCCTCGAGCTCGCCGATTACTTTCTCGCACGCCACCGCGCCACGCGTCCGCTGCGTCTGTCGCGCGCGGCGGCAGCCGCGTTGATGACGTACGACTGGCCCGGCAACGTGCGCGAGCTCGAACGGTTGATGGAGCGCGCGATCACGCTCGCGGAGTCGAGCGTCCTGGAGCTGGACGATCTTCCCGCCACCGTCCGCGGCGACTACACCGCCGCGCTGACGCCGTCGCTGCGCCGCAACGATTCGATGCGTGCCTGGGCGAGCCGCTACGCGCGTCTCGTGCTGGACCGGTGTCAGGGCAACAAGCGCGCAACCTGCCGCGTCCTCGACATCAGCTTCCACACGCTGCAGGCGTATCTGCGTTATCCGCTGCCGGACGTGCACGCAGACGATGGTCAGCCGAGCGGGGCGGCAGCGATCCCCGGCCCCGAATCGGAGGGGTCGTTCAGGCAACGCATCACGTCGTGATGCGGACAGGCGACTGAAGGCGGTCGCGCCTTCGGGCCGGGACGTCCCCGGCAAATGAGGAGAACGGGACGTGGGCAGCAGGGCGCTGCGAGGTCACGCGTGATCCCAGAGCGGAAGGGAGTCCTCTGTGAAAACGCATCGCACGGTCATGATCGGATTTGCGCTGCTCGCCGCGGCAATCGTGGTGCCGGCCTGGCGAGCGCAGCCGCTGCGCGCGAGCCAGCCTGCTCCGGGCGGCGTGCGCACGGCACCTGCCGGCGTCCGCCTCGGCGGCAAGCCGGGGCAGAAAGGCGAAACGTACTACGCGTTCGAAGCGCAGGGCACGCGGCACACGACCCGCTACGCCGATGCGATCGCGGTCGCCGAACGTTCCGTCGAAGGTGATGTCGTCACGCGGCTGAGCGATCTCCAGGGCAATGAAATTGCACAGTTCCGCGTCGATCGGATCGACGGTGTCAATGACGTCGTGCAATATTCGCCGCGTGCGGGCAAACCACTCCGCGCCTTCACCGACGCGGCCGTCAGGCCCACCCTAGCCTGGTCGAACCATCAGGCTTACAACCTGTGGAAGGACGGCGTGACATCGGACACCGTTGCGCTCGAATGGAAGAATCAGGTGATTCGACGCCGCGGCGCCGGACCGCGCGACGAGAGCAAGGAGTTCGTCGAGGTACAGACGGACTCGACGGCCGGTTTCTCGACCAGGACGTCCAGGAGGGCCGTGCGCAATCCGGACCTGCTCGCCGGCCGCCGTCTCCGCGGCGAAGCGTTCGTCACGCAGCTCACGAAGGACGGCGCCGAGATCGGCGTGGTCAGCTGGGTGCCGGAAAGCCAGACGCTGATCTGGTCGATGCCTGGACTCACGGAGGGTTTCATCGCTGCCGATCATTTGAAGGAGTACGGGGGCTTCCCCTTCGTGCCCGATCCAGCGTGGCTGAACGTCCAGGCGCTGGCGTTCCATCACTTCAAGACGGAGATACAGAAAACCGGCTTCGTCGCGCAGCGGCAGCCGCCGCCGGGATGGGGCGGGCGTGCGCTCGGCTTCTTCATGCCGACCGTGCTGGCCAACGAGCCGGGCTGCGACGGTCTGCATTGGCTCGACGGCACGGTCTTCCGTTTCTGCTGCGACATCCACGACCGATGCTACGAGGCGGCCGGATGCAACTGGAAGTCGTGGTGGCAAGTCTGGAGCAGCTGGACGTGTGACTTGTGCAACAGCTTCGCGATCAGCTGCTTCATGGGCGGCGGCGGTGGCGGGATCGGGAGAGGCTTGTAACCCGTCCACGATCCATCGCGGGCCCGTGGACCTGACGTCAACTGTGTTCATCCTCGGAGCAACGAGGCGATGATCCGTTGGAAAAGCCTGGTGAGCGGGGCGGCGGCGTTCCTGGTGGCGCATGTCGCCGAAGTCGCGGCGTGGTCGTGGCTGTTCGGGGAGAACGCCGTGACGCCCTGGTTCATGAACTCAGCCCGCGCCGGCGCGTTCACGATCCTGTTGCTCGGCGTCGTTGCCGGACTGACGGCGGCACGCGACCTCGGTGAGTCACTCGTCCGCGGTCTGAACATCGGCCTCGGCGCAACCGCTGCGCTCGTGGTCGTCCTGCTCGCGACCGGACCGGGCACGTTGTTCCCGATTGCGATCGCCATCGGGTTGGCGGTGGTGGTGACGGCGAGCGTGATTGGCGCGCTCGCCGGCACCTTCGTGCGCGGCGCCACGCAGGCCGAGCGGCCTGATGTGCCACCGGGCTGATTCTTGACCCGCCTCGAACGCGCATAGTACCGTTACCTGTTCCGCTCACGACGCGCAGCCCCACATGGAACAGGCGACCGAAGTTCCTCTCAAGAAGACACCGCTCAACGCCCGGCACCGCGCATCGGGCGCGAAGATGGTGCCGTTTGCCGGCTGGGACATGCCGGTCGAGTACGCCGGCAGCGGCGTCGTGCAGGAGCACATGGCGGTCCGCACGCGCGCTGGGCTGTTCGATGTCAGCCACATGGGCGAGATCGAGATCGCCGGCAAGGACGCGCTGGCTGCCGTCCAGCGGATTTCGTCGAACGACGCATCCAGGCTGCAGGTCGGGCAGGCGCAATACTCGGGTTTGCTCACACCGCAGGGCACCTTCGTCGACGATCTGCTCGTCTATCGCCTCGCCCCTTCGCACTTCCTCCTCGTCGTCAACGCGGGGAACATTCCGAAGGATTACGCGTGGATCGCCGAGCAGATCACGCCGGCGGGCGACGCGGTCGCCGTCGACGCCAGCTCACGCTACGCGCTGCTCGCGCTGCAGGGGCCCGCGGCCGTCGAGGTGCTGCAGCCGCTCACCGGCATCGAGCTTGCGGCGATGAAGTACTACTGGTTCGCACACGGCGAGGTGGCGAGCGTCCGCGCGACCGTCTCCCGTACCGGCTACACGGGCGAGGACGGCTTCGAGATCTTCGTGCCACCGCAGTCGGCCGATCGTGTGTGGCAGGCGATCCTCGAGTCGGGCCGCGGCGCTGACGTGATCCCGTGCGGTCTCGGCGCGCGCGACACGCTGCGGCTCGAGGCGTCGATGCGCCTGTACGGCAACGACATCGACGACACCACGACTGCGCTCGAGGCGGACCTGAACTGGATCGTCGGCTGGAAGAAAGACGACTTCGTCGGGGCGCCAGCACTGCGCGACCAGAAATCCGCCGGCGTCAGTCGGAAGATCGTCGGCTTCGAGATGCTCGACCGCGGCATCGCTCGCCACGGCTACGACGTCTACGTCGGCGACGCGAAGGGTGTGGTCACCAGCGGAACGCAGACGCCGTATCTGAAGAAGGCGATCGGCATGGCCTACCTGCCGGTCGCGCACGCGGCGCCCGGGTCGGAATTCGAGGTCGACATCCGCGGCCGTCGCATGCGCGCGCGCGTCGTGCCGATGCCGTTCTACAAGCGCGCGAAGTAGCGCCGGCCTGTCGACGAGACGTCGCACGGGCCGCCAGACGGGGAACGGGAAAACGCGCAGGCCCCCACGCCTGCCAGGGAGAGACGATGGCGTCGTATCCGGCCGGCCTCAAGTACACCAAGGATCACGAGTGGATCGATCTGTCGGGCGATCGCGGCAAGGTCGGGATCACCGACTACGCCCAGCAGCAGCTCGGCGACGTCGTGTACGTGGAGCTGCCTGATGTCGGCGCCCGGCTGAAACAGGGGCAGTCGTTCGGCACAATCGAATCGGTGAAGGCGGTCTCCGAGCTCTATTCACCGGTGACCGGGGAAGTCGTCGAAGTGAACGCCGCGCTCAAGGACAAGCCTGAGGCGGTGAACGCCGACCCGCATGCGAGCTGGATGATCGTGGTCAAGCTGACGAACCCCGGCGAAGCCGCCGCGCTCCTCGACGCCGCTCAGTACCAGGACCTCGTCAAGTAGCGCAGGCCGCCGGAGCTCTGAACACTAAATGGTCTTTGATTTCGAGACGTTCCAATCCCGCCATATCGGACCCGACGCCGAGGAAACCGCCGCCATGCTGAGGGCGGTCGGCGCGGCGTCGCTCGACGCGCTCATCGACGAAGCGATACCAGCCCGAATCCGCCTGGCAAAGCCGCTGGACCTGCCGCCCGGCCAGAGCGAGCACCACTTCCTGAAGGATCTGCAGGAGATCGCCGGCCGGAATCAGGTCTTCCGTTCGTTCATCGGCCTCGGCTACCACGACTGCATCACGCCAGCGGTCATTCTCCGCAACGTCCTCGAGAATCCCGGCTGGTACACGCCCTACACGCCGTACCAGGCCGAGATTGCGCAGGGGCGCCTCGAATCGCTCCTCAACTTCCAGACGATGGTCCGCGACCTGACGGCGATGGAGGTGGCGAACGCGTCGCTGCTCGACGAAGCCACCGCCGCCGCCGAAGCGATGACGATGCTGGCGCGCGTGCAGGGCAGGCGGGTCGACAGCCGCGTCGGGCCACCACAGTTTGTCGTCGCCGATTCCGTGTTCCCGCAGACGCTCGAGGTGCTGCGCGCTCGCGCGGAGCCGCTCGGGATCGAGCTCGTGGTGTCGGACCTCGACGCGGTGGCGTTCACGGACCGCACCTTCGGCGTGCTGGTGCAGACACCCGACGAAAGCGGCTGCGTGCGCGATCTGCGGGAGCTCGTGGCGAAAGCGAAAAGCGCCGGCGTCGCGGTCGCGGTCGGCACCGATCTCCTCAGCCTCACGCTCATCACGCCTCCCGGCGAGATGGGCGCCGACGTCGTCTACGGCAACTCGCAACGCTTCGGCGTGCCGCTCGGCTATGGAGGCCCGCACGCGGCGTTCTTTGCGACGCTCGAGCGCCACGTGCGTCAGGCGCCGGGACGGATCATCGGCGTCTCGATCGACGCGCACGGCAACACCGCCTACCGCATGGCGCTGCAGACGCGCGAACAGCACATCCGCCGGGAGAAGGCCACCTCGAATATCTGTACGGCGCAGGCGCTGCTCGCCAACATCGCCGCGATGTACGCGGTCTATCACGGGCCGAAGGGCCTGACGCAGATCGCGTCGCGGGTGCACGGCTACGCGCGGTTCCTCGAACGCGAGCTCGCCGACCGCGGCGTGCGGCAGTTGAACGACGTCTACTTCGACACGCTGCGCCTCGCGGCGGACAGCGCGGCCGACGTCCAGCGCGTCAAGGCGGCAGCGGTCAAGCTTCGTCTCAACTTCCGCTACCGCGACGACGGAACCATCAATGTCGCGCTCGACGAAACCACGGACGCGCACGACGTCGCCGCGATCCTGCTTGCGTTCACCGATCCTGCAACCCAGAATCAGAGAACGCGGAACCCCGAGCCTGGAACGAGAACGGCGAGCTCCGAACTCCGAATCCCGGACGCGCCCGCCTATCCGCAGGCGCTGGCCCGCACGTCGCCGTTCCTGACACATCCGGTCTTCAACACGCATCACTCCGAGACGCAGATGATGCGCTACATCCGCGCGCTCGAGCGCAAGGACATCGGCCTCGACACCTCGATGATCCCGCTCGGGTCGTGCACGATGAAGCTCAACGCGGCAGCGGAGATGCTGCCGATCACGTGGGGCGCCTTCAACAAAATTCATCCGTTCGCGCCGGTGGAGCAGACCCAGGGCTACCAGCAGGTGTTCCGTGAGCTCGAAGCGATGCTCTGTGAGATCACCGGCTTTGCGGCGGTCTCGCTGCAGCCGAACTCGGGCGCGCAGGGCGAGTTTGCCGGCCTGCTCGTGATTCGCCGCTACCACCTCGAGCGAGGCGACACCCACCGTGATGTCGTGTTGATTCCCGCGTCCGCACACGGGACCAATCCGGCCAGCGCCGTCATGGTCGGCATGCAGGTCGTCGTCGTGGCGAGCACGCGCGACGGGAACATCGATGTCGAGGACCTGCGCGCGAAAGCCGGCCAGTACAAGGATCGGCTTGCGGCGCTGATGGTCACCTATCCGTCCACGCATGGCGTCTTCGAGGAGAGCATTCAGGACATCTGCGCGATCGTCCACGAGCACGGCGGACAGGTGTACATGGACGGCGCGAACATGAACGCGCAGGTGGGCCTCACCAGCCCGGCGGTGATCGGCGCCGATGTATGCCACATCAACCTGCACAAGACGTTCAGCATCCCGCACGGCGGCGGCGGCCCCGGCATGGGACCGATCGGTGTGGCGGCGCACCTGGCGCCGTTTCTGCCCGGTCATCCGATCGTGCCGACGGGTGGAGTGCGAGCGAGCCACGCCGTCGCCGCGGCGCCGTGGGGGAGCGCGAGCATCCTGCTGATCTCGTACGCGTACATGAAGATGCTCGGCCGCGACGGGATGACCAACGCGACGCGCTATGCGATCCTCAACGCCAATTACTTGAAATCGCGCCTCGAGGCGCATTTTCCCGTGCTGTACACGCGCGCGAACGGCCGCGTCGCGCACGAGATGATTTTCGACCTGCGGCCGCTCAAGCAGGCGAGCGGCATCGACGAGACCGACGTGGCGAAGCGGCTGATGGACTACGGCTTCCACGCGCCGACGGTATCATTTCCGGTCGGCGGCACGCTGATGGTGGAGCCGACAGAAAGCGAGGCGAAAGACGAGCTCGATCGCTTCTGCGACGCCCTGATCGCGATCCGCGCGGAGATTCAGGCGGTGGTCGACGGCAGGGCGCATCCACAGGACAACGTGCTCAAGCACGCACCGCACACCGCCGGGGCGATCGCGGCAGACGACTGGAGCCACCCGTACTCGCGCGAAGAGGCGGCGTTTCCGCTGCCGTTCGTCCGCGCCGACAAACACTGGCCGTCGGTCGGGCGCATCGACAACCCGTACGGCGATCGCAACCTGATGTGCGCGTGTCCGCCCGTCGCCGAGTACGTCTGACGTCTGTTCGATACGCAGGAGCGGCCTTTCCGGCCGCACGCGAGGGCGCGCCGCCCGCCTCGCGAAGGCGACGCAGGCCTCCTCACGCTGAATTCATGGCTCCCGTCCGCCCGATCGATCGCGCCACGGCGTTCTGCTCACGGTTCGGTCTGAAACTGCCAATCCCCGCCCCGCCGGGCGCGGAGCCGTGAGCCGTGACGAGTGCTTTTCGGGCGGGCACCCGGTGGGGCTGTTCGGGGACAGGACCCGCCTCGAGCTGATTCTGCGACGGTGCTTAGTTAGCGCAACACACTCTTGCGCGGCTCGATCCGCAGCGCTCGTATAATCCGCCGTCGTGACCACACGTTTCGCCGCCGTCGCCGCGATCGCGCTCTCGATGCTCCTCGTGCGTCCGGCGACCCGGGCGCAGCAGACGCCGACCGATCCAATCTTCGAGTCGCTGGCGTCGCTCGTCACGGCCAAAATGCAGGCATATCGCATTCCCGGCGTCGCGTTCGGCGTCCTGCGCGACGGCCAGGCGACGATCCGCGGGTTCGGCGTCCGCAACGTCAACGACCCGCAGCCGGTCACCAGCAGCACCGTGTTCCCGCTCGCCTCGATCTCGAAAACCGTGACCACGACAGCGCTGATGCGCCTGGTGGAGCAGGGAAAGATCGACCTACATGCGCCGGTGCGGAAGTACCTCCCCGATTTCCACGTCGCCGACGAAGCCGCGAGCCGCGACGTCACCATCTGGCACCTGGTCACGCACACGAGCGGCTGGGAAGGGCAGTTGAGCGCCGCCGACAAGGGCGACGAGACGCTCGCGCGCTTCGTCGCCGGCCTCTCGACCAACATGCAGCTCGCGCCACCCGGCGCGGCATGGAGCTACAACAACGCCGGGTTCGGCGTGGCGGGACGCGTCATCGAAGTCGTCACCGGCCAGACCTTCAGCGACGCGATCGACGACCTCGTCTTCCGCCCGCTCGGCCTCAAGCTCGCCTTCACCCGCGTCGGCGACGTCGTCGCGCACTGGCCGGCGATCGGCCACGTCGTCGGTCCCGACGGATCGCCCGGCATGCAGCGGACGTTCACGCTCGGTTCGACGCTGCCGGCCGGCGGCGTGGCGATGTCGATGGACAACCTGCTCGAGTACGCACGGTTTCACCTCGGCGACGGGCGATCGCCAGGTGGGACGCAGGTCCTGACGCGCGCGACGCTCGCGGAGATGCAGAAGCCGCAGTTCCACAAGCAGGCGTACGACGATGATATGGGATTGGCCTGGCACCTGCGGACGGTGGGCAGCGTTCGAACCGCGGCGCACGGCGGCACCTTCTCCGGCCACATCCTGCTGCTGGAGCTCGTGCCCGAGAAGAATTTCGCCCTCGCCATCCTCACGAACGCGGGCAACGGCTGGCGGCTGATCCAGGACGTCGAGCGCGAAGCGCTGCGCGCGTATCACGGCGCGACGTTCACGATGAACCAGGCGATCGGCCACCGCGGCCTGAACGAAACGCTGCCCGCCGTCACGCCGCTCGCGAAGCAGCCCGACCCGACGCCCTATCTCGGCACCTACGAGCGCCCGATGAACACCGTCAGCGTGCGCGCTGAGAACGGGCACGTCGTCGTCCAGGTCCGTCCGCGAAACCGTGAAGCCGACGCGCCGATGCCGATCGCGTTCTACGGTCCCGATCGCGCGGTGGTGACCTCCGGCGCGGAGCAGAACGCGTCTATCGAATTCGTCCGCGACACCGCGGGCGCCGTGCAATGGGTGCGGATCACCGGGCGCATCGCCAGGCGCACAGATGAAGCTCCGAGGTCTAGAGCTCTAAAGTTCTAAGAGCAGGTTGCACAATTAGCTCGCTCGCGGGTGGCCGCGAACGGGGCCGCCCCGCCGGGCGCGGAGCCGTGGGCCGTGACCAGTGCTTTTCTGGCGAGCACCCGGTGGGGCTGTTCGCGGACAGGACCCGCCTTGAGCGAA
>DATFWL010000612.1:0-43287 GCA_035259385.1 Vicinamibacterales bacterium
TCTTCGATTGCGTCCCTTGCACGCCGATATAGATCGTGTTGGTTTCGCCGGCGACGCCGATCACGTTCGCCCCTAGATAGAGGTTGTTCGACCCGGTCGTGGCGTTGACTCCTGCGAGGTACCCGACGGCAACATTGCCAAGACCTGTGGTGTTGAAGGCGAGCGCATCGGCGCCGACGGCCGTGTTGCCACCACCCGTGTCGTTGCCGTTGAGCGCGTTGTAGCCGCTGGCCGTGTTGTTGTTCCCCGTCGTGCTGTTGCCAAGCGCAAACCCACCAACGGCGGTGTTACTGGCCCCTGCGGTGTTGGAGCCGAGCGCGCTCAGCCCTGTGGCCGTGTTCCAAGAACCCGTGGTGTTGCTGAACAGCGCCGTGAAACCGATGGCGGTATTGTCCTGCCCCGAGATGTTGTTGTAGAGAGCATGCGAGCCGAGAGCCGTGTCTTGGGAACCCGTGGTGTTGCTGGCGAGCGCGTTGGAGCCGGTGGCCGTGTTGTAATTACCCGTGGTGCTGAGGGCGAGTGCATGGGCGCCGCTCGCCGTGTTAAACCATCCCGTGCTGTTGCCGTGCAGCGCATTGGAGCCGGTGGCTGTGTTGAAGGTACCTGTCAGCGTGAGGTTCCCGGCATTCTCACCGAGAAACGTGTTCTCTGTGCCGACGTTGTGGAGGAACGGCACGCCCCCCTTCCTGATATTGCCCGAGATGTCTACATCGCCATCCTTACGCACCTGAAGCTTCGAGCTGCCACCGAGCATGAAATTGATCGCGCCGTTCGAAGCGATGTTGTTGATGCGGTACTCGTGCGTGCTGTTGTTGAACCCCTGGAACAGCCTGAGCGCGCTGTTCTGGTCGAAAAACAGCATCCCCGAGTACGCCCCCGGTCCAGTTCCAAGGTTCTGGACCGCGTAGCCCGTCATCGATCCGCTCGTATTGGTGAACCGCGCGTGCACGATGTCGAACGGTGTCGCGGTGTTGATCCCGACAAGGCCGCCCGTGTCCCAGACAGCCGACGACCCAAGATCGGTCGCCGACGTGAACTTCGCGAGCGCAGTCGGCACGCCTGAGATCAGGTTTGTCGACGCCGATGCGCCGTACGTATTCGACGTTGTGCCCGAGCGGGTGCCTCCTCCCGTCGTTCCCGGTTCGACCAGCACGAACGACGACAACGGTCTCCCCCCGAGCGTGTCCGCGTCAGACGCGCGCAGCGCATACGGGACGCTCACGAGGAGCGCACGCGCTTGCTCCCGTTCGCCAACGCGCTCAACGCGGACGCCGAGCCATCGATCAGCCGTCGACTTGAAGACGTCCAGTGGCAGTCCGTCGGACGACGCTGACCCGAGCAGTGCCGAGTATTGGCCGTCTGACATGACGGTCACGTTCTGGGTCTCCTGCCACAGCGGATCACCGCCAGTCTCGTCGGCGTAAATCGCGAATGTCACGATCTCTACGGGCGCAGGAGATCCAGTCGTGAGCCGCAGTGCTCCCGTCACTCGAATCATGCGCGGCACGGTCGTTGTCGCCGTCGTGTGTGGGACTTGGCCGTAAAGCGGGGATGCGCTGACGATGCACGCGATGAACACACAAACGAATCGACGGGTGGCGAAGCGCATTGTGCGATCTCCTTCGATGGCCGGACTGGTTGGTCAGCGCGCGTTGCCGCGCACCATAACACGCAAGCTCAGCTGTATGAATACCTCCTTGGATGAAGCGATGGACCAGAAGGCACACCGGCGCCCTTCGCTTTGCCTGTCCTCAATCACGGCGCACGGCGGGCTGATTCGCTCTGCGGACGCGTGTCGGGCTCCCGCGCTCGGCGCAGCGGGTGCTCCGCAGCATCGCGGCGACCGATCCCGGCTACTTCGCTACCGGGGAGCACGGGTATGAGCAGGACGGTCTGCGTCTTGACCGACAAGGAGTCTGGCGCGGCAGTCGGTTGCTGGCCGACCGCAGCGCACTCGTGGAGCGCATTCCGCGAACGGACGTGCGAGAAGTTCGCATCCCGGGCCCCGGCGGCACCCACGCGCATGAAGGGACGCTGATCGGCCTTGGCGTCGGCGCCGCGTACGGCTACATGATCGGGTCTCGCTGTGGACCTGGCGCGTCGCCAGTTGAATGCCGGGGGTACGGATTCGTGATGATGCAAGTCTTCGGCGGAATCGGTGTAGGGATCGGCGCGTTGGTAGGTTCGTCGGCCGAGAAGCCAGCGGATCGCGTGCTGTACGCTATCCCATGATCATCTCGTGTCTGGCGTCGACCTACTTCTCGAAGAGCGACGCAGGGAGCGGCGACGCCGAACCTGACAGGATGACGGGCGCCCAGAAAAGAAAATCGGCCGTCGCCGGCGAGGCGCGGAGCGCAAGCTTCGCCTGCCGGAGCGCGTCGTCGCGCGACCGGCTCGCCGCGAGCGCCGTGTAGAAGCGATCCATCAGCCGCCGCTGAACGCGGTCGTCGATGTTCCAGACCGGCGCGACAAACGAGCGGGCGCCGGCGATGGCGGCCGCCCGGCGCATGCCATACACGCCTTCGCCGACCGATGCGGCGCCGCTGGCCATCTGACACTGCGACAACACCAGCATTTCGGTCCCGCGCAGATCGATATTCTCCAATTCGAGCGGCGTGAGCATGCCGTCGTCGATCGACGCGCCGCCGCGGCCATAGGCCTCTTCCAGCACGATCGCCGAGAGTGTCATCGCGCGTGAGGACGCGTCGAGTCCCGCCCCAGCACATCTCCGATCGAGGCAATCCTGGCCGTTGCCGATGATCCCGTGGCCGACGATGTGCAGCAGCGACGGGCCGTGCAGGGCCTTGACCCGCTGCTCCGTGGCGTTGGCGGCGGCGTAGAGCTCGGAACGCGGCACGATGCGCCGGAAGTCGGAGGCCTCGAGAGCGGCCGCCGGGAGATGCGCCAGCCCCTCGGCGCGAAACGTTCCAGGGCCCGAGACGATGGCGCTGTGCGGAGCCGCGCTCGCACCAGGGCTGACGATCACGACCGGCGCCGTCGCAGGCTGACCGGAGGCGGCCATCACGGCCAGATCGCGGCCGGCCGGCAGATAGCTCACAGCAAAGCGCTCGATGAGATCGTTGCCGTCATTGAGCGCTTCGAACGGCACGAGGTTCAGCATCGCATCAGGCGCGATGCGCAGATGACGCACGCTGCGATCGGCGGCGACGATCCGCGACAGTGGATGCCACACGCGCCGCGACAGGCTCGCGATCGCATCGCGAGCCGTCCCTGACGCCGATCGCGCCGATTGATTCTCGTGGTTGTGGAGTGACACGGCCCAGTCGCTCGCCGCAGCCAGCAGGTCGCGGACCGACGCGTCGATTGCCGCAGCCGGCCCCTCGTCGCTCCATTCAAGCTTTCCAGCGCTGTCGAGGACAAAGGCGCCGTACCGCCGTCCGGCGGCGTCCGGTCGATCGATCTCGTCGTACGAGACGAATTCAATCAGCAGCTCGTCGCCGGCCAGCTGGCGGCGGATATCGTCGACCGAGGTGCGCCGTGCCGCCGCGTACGGGCCGCCCTCGCGGTTGAGCGCAGCCTCGATCGCATCGCCGCGCACGGTGAGCTCAGCGATCGCTCGCACGGCCCGGTTGCCGAGGTCGCTGCTCCACCGCGTGCGGAGATCGCTGAGCAGCCGTTCATATCTGCCTTCGAATTCGGTCCCCGCCAGCGTGCATCCGCCGACGACGCCCGGTTTGAGGTCGCGGTAGCCGAGCGCCAGGCTCAGCGAAGTGCGGCAGTCGACGATCTCCTGCCAGTGGTCGAGCTCCCGGCGAACGAGATCGGAGCCGCTGTCACGCAGATGCTGGCG
Source organism: Vicinamibacterales bacterium (assembly GCA_035259385.1). Lineage (GTDB taxonomy): Bacteria > Acidobacteriota > Vicinamibacteria > Vicinamibacterales > CAVVIG01 > QHWK01. The sequence continues at coordinate 3,812 of DATFWL010000612.1, forward strand.
CCAATTGCGAACCTGCTCCAGGACTCGACCCTTTCGCTGCGTGACGGCTTCGAAGGCCAGAACCCGCGTTTCCGGCAGCGTGCTCGAGGCCTTCGCCTGCAGCGCGATCAGCTCCGGCACGAGCGCGGCGGACGCAGCAATCGCATCGGTCTTCGCGCGCTCGGAGCCGATTTCGAGGACATCGCTCAAGACGCGACCTTGAATGTCGATGGTGCGCCGGTACAGCGGGACGGCCGCGGCGAAGTTCTGCTGCCGGACGTAATGACGCGCGAGCGCCTCGAGGAACGCCGCCAGGTCCGGATGATCCGGGCCGTGCACCTGTTCGGCGATCGTCACCGCCTCACGGAGATGCCGTTCTGCCTCGGCGACGTTGCCGCTGTCCGCTTCGATGACACCGAGATCTCTGACCGCCGCGGCATACAGGGGATGGTGGACGCCGAGACCACGTTCCGCGACGGCCATGGCCCGCTGCACGGTGGCGCGCGCGTCGGCGAGCGCGCCGCGATCGCGCTCCGCTCGCTCGAGCCCCAGCAGCACACTCGCATAATCGAACGACGGCGCGTTGGCCGCGTTCGCATAGGTCCCGACGGCTTCGGCCAGCAGGCGTTCTCCCGCCTCGTGGTTCCGCGTGTAGGTCAGGTGCGCGAGGTTTCTGAGCGTGCTCAACGCCTGAGGGCTGGCTGGTCCATACAGCTTCTTCTTCAATTCGAGCGAGCGTTCGTAGTCTGCTTCGGCCGCGACCGCGTTGCCAATCGAGTGAAAGAGGAAGCCCCGATTGTTGAGAAACGTGGCGTACACCGGATGCTCTTCACCGAGCGCCGATTTCACGAGTCGGCCGCCTTCGTCATACAGGCGTTCGGCCTCGGTGTAGCGGCCGAGATCGACCTTCAGCGCGGCAAATGCCAGCACGCTCGCCCCGTAGGCCGGATGTTTCACGCCCGGCTTGATCCGAAGCGCGTCGAGACCTTTGCTGAAGGTGATCTCGGCGAGGTCGTACTTGCCCAGACGCTGGTAAGTGCCGGCAGCGTTGACGCACAACGTGCCGTATTCCTCGGTCGCCCGATCGGACGTCGTCCGCTGCTCGTGAATCGCCAGTGCCCGCTCGAAGTTCGAGATCGCGGTCGCGTAGTCTCCTTCAAAACCGGAGACCGTCCCCAGGGTGTTGAGGCTCTCGGCCACGCGCAAGTCGGTGACGCCGAGCGCTCCCTGGCGGATCGAGACCGCTCGCTGCGCGAGGGTCTTCGCCTCGTCGAGCTTTCGGACGTCGCGAAGCAGCATCGCCAGGTCGTTCGCCGTCTCGGCGTACTCCAGTGAATCGGCGCCAAACACCGACTCACGGAGAGTCAGCGATTGTCGCAGGTACTTCTCCCCGTCAGGAAGGTTGCCAAAGGTGTAGAGGAGGAACCCGAGACGATCCAGACTCCTGCCGGACTCCCGCGGAGACGCCGCCATCTGCAGCGCCTGCTGCGCGACCTCGATCGCTTTGGGCAGATTGCCCTGGTCGTACAACTGGGTGGCTTGCGCGTCGAGCGTGGACCAATCACCGGCGTGGGGCTCCTGCGGAGCGAGCGCACCGGCGAGCACCAGCGCCAGCGACAGAAGAAACGCGTGCAGCGACGCGGCTACCATCGGTCACCGCGGGGAGGGAAGGCGATCGAGATTGCTCCGGATCACGCGACGCTCCGCCTCGAGTTCCGAAGCGGTGCCGGCCAGATCGAGAGCGGACCGATACAGCGCTTCAGCCGTCGCGCGATCGCCGCGCATCGCGGCCAGCGCCGCGAGGTTGTTCGCAATGTGCAGCCCGGCGACACCAGCACTGCGCGGTGCCACACGCAGCACCCGTTCGGCTTCCGCGTAGTCCTGACGCTCGATGAGGATAGCCCCCAGCTCGTTCAGTACGTCCGCGCGTTCCTGGGAGGCGGCGACTGGCTGCTGGTCGAAGGCGTCCGTCGCGCGCCGCAGGTGCAGAGCCGCTTCGTCGAGCGCGCCGGCAGCGTGTTCGAGCACACCGAGTTGATACAACGCGCGTCGCCGCAGGGCGGGTGTCACGTCGTTTGACTCGGCGCGTGCGATGGCAAGCTCGGCCAGCTGCCGTGCGCGGGCGACGTCGCCGGCCGCGGTCCGAGCGGCCGCCTGCTGCATGAGCGCATGGACCGAATCGGTGTGACCTACCTCCACTTTGTCCCCGACGAGCGCGACGGCACCCGACGTTGTCTGTCCCCGTGAGCGCTCCCGAAAAACAGTCGTCACGAGCAGCGTCGCGACCGGCGCGGCGCCACTCCCGCGGAAGACCCGCGCTGTCGATCCCTTGGCGATGCCGTCGAGTGACCCGACATCGACTTCCACGTCGTCGCCGTTCACCGACACAACCGCGCCAACGTCCTTCGGGAGGCGGCCTCCGCTTTCGGCGGCAGCTCGAAACGCAGGGGAAGATCGGTCGGGCTGCGGCTCGTTTCGCGCAGTCAGGAAGACGGGAGACGCCTGCGCCTGCGCAGGCGCTTTTTCACTGGCTGCGCTCGATCGGGCGCCTGCCGAGGCCTGGGGCGGCAGTGCGTCAGTCCGATGGGACGGACGACCGACGATCGCAATCGCGGTGACAGCCGCCGCGGCCATCGCGCCGGCTGCCAGTACTGCCAGTCGGGCACGCGTCCAGAGACGGCGGGCTGGCGTTTCGGTCGATGGAACGCGATCCGATTCGCGCGATGCCGCTTTCGCCAGTGCGGCGGCGGTCAACGTGTCGAACAGCGACGGATCGTCGAGCGCGGCCTGGGCCAGTTCGCGCTGCTCGTGCGGAGTAAGCTCCCCTGCGAGGTAGCGGTCGAGGCGATCGTCGAGCGAGTTCGCCATGATGCGCCTCGTCACTCCTGCGACCGGACGGCACCCGACAGCGATACACCGCCGTCGAGCCGTGCGCGAATCCGATCAATTGCCGCTCGCGTGCCGCGCCGCACCCAGGTCGCCACGGTGTTCTCGTTCACGCCAAGACGTGCCGCGATATCGGCATACTTCAGTCCTTCCATCCGGAGCGTGAGCACAGTGCGGTAGTCGTCGGTCAGCTCCGCGAGGCACTCGCGCACGATCCTCTGCTGCTGATCATCAATCAGCCGGTCCAACCGGCTTGGCTCCTGGTCGTGAGCGTGGAGCGCGTCCATGTCGTCGACACGGACTTCGCGGCGGAAGCTCATTCGAGCGCGCTCTTCACTGACGACGAAGCGCAGCACGCCGTGCAGCCAGGCGAGCAGCTGATCGAGGCGCCATTCTGGCGGCGGAACGCCAGCCGGCAGATCGTCCTGAAAGTAGAACTCGACGGCCGCGCGCGACATCGAGTGCGCGAGCGAGCGCTTCAACGCTTCCTGCGCGGCGGCCTCCGGGTCGTTCGAGCCCAGTCGCGCGGCCTTCGACGCGAGCGCCGCCACAAGCCTGCGGTACTCGCTCGCCATGTCGCGCCGGGCAATCGATTGAGGGGACTGCACGCAAGCTCAGCCTTGGGCGCATATTCTCGCAGAGTGCTCCTTGTGCCCGCAAGGTCCACGAAGGGTGAATTTCGCTCTTTAACGGATTCCACCCAAAGCATGTTCGTCCTTCGTTCGCGGTCCGCCCGACGATCGTCTGCCGCAACACTCTTCGAGCTTCCCCCCACCAAGGTCCAGCACGCCGGCAATCGCGCGGGGCAGCCCGCTGCGGTCAGGAGAGGCTCGCGGTGCCCCTGCTATGTGGCGAATGGGATGTGACGTTGCTTTCTTTCAGGCTGAAAGAAACCGCCGCCTCAACCCATCTTCACGGTGACACAGACATCTGGCGCATACAGCGTCTTCAATTCGTTCCGACGACCGTCTCCGTCGAGGAGGGACACCATGATTGCAGGTCCGAGATCTTCGATGCGGGTGTGTGGCACCGCCGCGCTCATGTGGCTCGCGTGCCTGTCAGGAGTGCGCGCGCAACAGGCGGCCATCGCACCCACATCGGTCGCATCCGTGCCGCGTGTGATGTGGTTCGGCGGCTCGTTCCATCCGGCTGACGGATTGCCGATGGCGCCGGTCGAGACCGTCACGCTGGCGGTCTATCGCGAGGAGGAGGGCGGCATCCCATTGTGGGAGGAGTCGCAGAACGTCGTCGTGAACGGCGACGGCCGCTACAACGTGCTGCTGGGGGCGGCGTCGACCGAGGGACTGCCGCTCGATTTGTTCACGACCGGCGAGCCGCGGTGGCTGGGCGTGCGGTTCAACCGGGCGGGAGAACAGGAGCAGCGGCGGGTGCAGCTGGCGAGCGTGCCGTACGCGTTGAAGGCGGCGGACGCGGAGACGCTGGGTGGTAAGCCTGCGTCGGCGTACCTGCTGGCGCCGAGCCCCGCGCCGGGGACGCCCGGAGCGCCGGAGAGCGGCGGCAAGACGACAACGACGACGGTGGGCGGACATGGCGCGACGACGCAGGCGACGATCGGAAGCGTCGGGTTCCTGGGCAAATTTACCGACGCCACAAGTCTGGGCAATTCGTCGTTGTTCCAGTCCGGGAACTTCATCGGCGTGGGCACGACGACGCCGGTCGACTCCGTACACGTGGCGTTCACCGATAGCGTCGGCGCCTTCACCGGCTATGCGGTGCAGAACCGGGCCAACAGCGCGACGGCGTACTCCGGGATGCTGTTCTACGACCAGTTCGGGGCGTTGGGGCAGTTTCAGGGGTTCAACAACGTCACCCACGAATACCGGATCAACAACATCGCGTCCGGCGGGTCGATCAATTTCATGATCGGCAGCAGTTCGAAATTCCTGGTGACCAACACCGGGAACATCGGCATTGGCGTGACCCCGGCGGCGACCGAGAAGCTGCGCGTGGCGGGGAACGTGACAGTGGACGGAAACATCGGCGCCAAGTATCAGGACGTGGCGGAGTGGGTGGAGACAGCGGCGCCGCTCGACCCGGGGACGGTCGTGATCGTGGACCCGGCGGAACCGAATCGCGTCCTGGCGGCGCCGAAGGCGTACGACACGCGCGTGGCCGGTGCGGTCTCGCGCCAGCCGGGACTGGTGCTCGGTGAACAGGGCGACGACAAAGCGATGGTGGCGCAGAGCGGGCGCGTGCGGATCAAAGCGGACGCGAGCTATGGCGCGATCCGGATCGGCGATCTGCTGGTAACGAGTCCGACACCGGGCTACGCGATGCGGTCGCGGCCGAAGCGCGTCGCTGGCACATGGATGCATCGGCCGGGCACTCTGCTCGGCAAAGCGCTCGAAGCGCTGCCGGACGGCAAAGGCGAGATTCTCGTCCTGCTGACGCTGCAGTAGCCGCCGCGATGAGTTGCGCTCCATTCGACATTCGCCTTTGGAGAACCGCGATGACTTGGCCGAGACTTCGTTCCACGCGTCAGATTGGGTTCGGTGTGTGTGTCGGTGCGATATCTGTCGGCCTGCTTGCAGTGCCGGCGCCGGCGGCGGCGCAGGTCTTCGACCCTGCGTTCAATGCAACCACGAACGGCGCGGTCCACGCGATCGCCGTGCAGGCCGATGGCAAGGTGATCATCGGCGGCGCCTTCACGCAAGTGAACGCGGTGACCCATGGACGCCTTGCCAGGCTCAACGCCGACGGCTCGCTGGACGCTGCCTTCGCGACGGGTGTAACTGTGGGCGCCAACGTCTTTGCGGTCGCCGCGCTGACCGACGGCCACATTCTCGTCGGCGGCGATTTCACGCAGCTTGCCGGCGTCGCGAAAACACGCATCGCCCGTCTCAACGCTGACGGCTCCATCGATCCGTCTTTCACGACGACGGCCAACTTGCCAGTCAACACGATGCTGGTTCAGCCCGACGGCAAGATTCTCGTCGGCGGTGCCTTCACTCAGATCAATGGCACCGCTCGGAGCAGTCTGGCGCGGCTGAACGCGGACGGAACGCTCGACGGCGCGTTCGCACCGAGCTTCAATAGCACCGTCTTGGCGCTTGCGCTTCAGCCGAACGGCGCCATCCTGGTCGGCGGTTTTTTCAGCGCAGTCAACGGCATTACGCGGCTATACGCCGCCCGCCTGAACAGCGGCGGTTCGCTCGACACGGCCTTCAGCCCATTGGCCATCAACCGCGGCGGAAACTTTGTCAACGCGATCGCGGTCAAGGCAGACGGCCACGTCCTCGTCGGCGGTCGAATGACATTTCAGGCGCCTTCGGCCGAAACACGCGACTGGTTGGCCCAATTGGACGGCACCGATGGATCGCTCGATCTGTCGTTCAACGTCCCCGTTGTCGTGGGCCTCTCTCAACTCGTCAGCGCCGTGCTGCTCCAGGGCGACGGCCGGATCCTGATTGGCGGGTCCTTCACCGCTCTGGACGGCATCAACACGTACGCCGCCGCGCGCCTGTTCCCCGACGGCTCGTTCGATTCGAGTTTCGATACCGCGGGCGGCCAGGACAGGTTCAACACGGTCGAGACGATGGTCATCCAACCCGATCACAAGGTGCTGGTCGGCGGGACGCTCGGACTGACCAACATCGCCCGGCTGCTGCCGAACGGACCGTTTACGGACTCTTCGCTGACGTCTGGACTGAGCGTCATCAAGGCCGTGCACATCACCGAACTCCGCCAGCGGATCGACGCCGTCCGGCTCGGGAAGGGGTTGACCGTCTTCGCGTGGACCGATCCGACGCTCACGCCCGGAGTGACGCCCGTCAAGGCGCAGCACATCCTGGAACTGCGGGCCGCGCTCGCCGACGCGTACATCGCGGGCGGCGCAATCCCGCCTGCTTACACTGATCCCACGCTGTCGGCCGGCGCAATCATCGTGCAAGCCGCGCACATTGCAGAACTGCGGAATGCCCTGGTCATCATCGAAACCACCGCGCTGCAGGCTCCGCAGCGACTTCAACACTAGCGCGCTCCGGTCGGACGACAGGCCGCATCATTTCAGGCCGTGTCGCGCCGTCTTGCGGTTAGCATAACGCTCGAAGGTGACGACAATGATCGACCTGTACAACGCGGACACGAATGAAAAGCTGGGCAGCATCACCGAGGCGGACCTGCAGGTGCTGATCGACGGGCTCGAGGAGGAATCCGACGAGGATCAGGACTATTTCATCGACGAGGCGACAATCGACCTGCTCGGCGACGGCCGCGCCACCGAGCATCTCCTGGACCTGCTGCGCCGCGCCGTGGGCAGCTCCGACGGCATCGAAATCCGCTGGGAGCGCCGCTGACGAGCGGGCAGCAGGCCACTGCTTGAAGCGCGGCCGCCCACTCGAGGATCCGAGAGAGGAGCCGCACGTTCTCGCGCATGAGACGGTTCATCGTCACCGGCGCGCCGGGTGCTGGCAAGACGGCGATCATCCGCCAGCTGGAACTCGACGGCTTCAGCGTCGTCGAAGAAGCAGCAACCGACGTCATCGCCGTCGCGCACGCCCAGGGCACGGTTCAACCCTGGGCGCATCCTTCGTTCATCGATGTGATTGCGACCCTGCAGAGAGACCGTCAGATTCGAGCGTCGTATCAACCAGATGCGGTTCAGGTTCACGACCGCTGCGCAGTCTGTACCGCGGCGTTGGCCGCCTACCTCGGGTACCCGTTCTCACCGGTTCTTGCCAGTGAACTGGACCGCGTCAAGAACGAAGGCATCTACGAGAAGCGGGTCTTCTTCATTCGCAATCTGGGCTTCGTCACGCCGACCGACGCGCGGCGGATCACCTTTGAGGAAACGGTGCGGTTCGAGAAAATTCACGAAGAGACGTACCGCACCCTTGGCTTCGAGCTCGTCTCAGTCGAGCCGGCAAGCCTGGTGGAACGAGTCGGCATCATCAAGGCAGCGATTCGCGAGTCGATTGGAGGCTACTGAGGTTCGGCTCGGGCCTCAGCTCGAACACACGCGTGTTTCCAATCCAGTCGCGATAGCTGCCTGCGGGAGTGAGCTCAGGCTGCTTTGCCAGAGCGAGCATCAGCCGCGTCCGCTCTTTCTCCAGGAAATACGCCTCGTGCACCAGGATGTATCGCACGTCCAGCTGCCGCAACCGCGCAATCGCCGCAGCGTCGGGGAACGTGCGCATCCTCCGCACGGTCTCGGCGTAGTCGAGCGGCCTGAAGCCGCTGTAGCCGTTGACGAGCGGATGCCAATGCCGCGTCGACCAGAACATGTAGGTCGGGTTCAAGTACCCCTCGACGATCGGCAGCTCGACAACCACGCCACGATCGGCCCGGCTGACGAACCGGTAGACGTCAGGCGTCCGGGTGGGGACCTCGTCCAGCTGTACGGGACTCGATCCGTACTCCACGCCGATCGCCACCAACGCGGCGATCAACGCGATCCTCGGAGCCGGCGCGATCCGCTGCAGCGACGCGTAGCCAAAGCCGGCCAGGACGGCCAGTCCGCACATCACCAGTATTCCGAACCGAGCCGGCGCCCGAAACCCGCCGAGCGCCCAGATGTGATCGTGCAGCCACCGATAGACGATCCCGTTGAGGCCGAGCGAGAGCTCGAGTGCGAGCGCCGTGATCGCGAGATACACCCACACGTCGCGCGTCCGATGCCGTTGGCTGAACGACCACGCTGCCAGCACGACTGCGGCGAGGCCGGGAAACAGCTGCAGCTCGTCGCCCTGGAATCTTCCACCGGTCCACCCCCACAGCCAGTTCCCGGTCGGGGCCGTGATGTAGCTCGATAGGTACGCGCTGAAGTTCATGATCTCGCCAGGATCGCGCGTGCCGGATACCTGCGTGTTCGCGACGTAAGGCGCCCCGTACGCGACCGCAACCACCGCTGGAAGAATCGCACCGATGCACAAGGGAATCAGCGCGCGCTTCGCGCGATGTCGCTGCGCGAGCGCGAGCAGGGGCACGAACGCGGCGACGATGATTGCCAGGAAGGCTCCGTAGTAGACGCAGGACAGAAGCTGCAGCGCGAGGAACGCGCCGGCGATGACCCCATGCCGCATCGAGCCCTCGTCGAAGACACGATGAATCGCCCACAGCGTCAACGGCATCCACATCGTCCACTGCAGCTCCAGGTGCATCAGGTGCTCGATGCGATAGGGAGCCAGCGTGAAGATCGCTGCCGAGACCAGCGCCGCGTCCGGATTGTTCGTGAGATGACGGACCAGCAGGAACATGCCGAGACCCGACGACACGATGCCGGCAAAGAGCAGCAGGTTGTAGACGAGCACTGGATTCACGTGCGCCCACAACCACGGTGCAGCGACGAGTCCTTCGAGGAGCGTGGCGTCGGAGTACGCGAGCGTGCGCACGTGCGGATAGAAGATGTTTCCGTCGAATGCACGCGTCGGGTCGCTCCGCAGCGCGTGCGCCAGCCATTCGAGGCGCCACATGCTCAGGAACGGGTCGTCATGGGCGACGATCCGCGTTCCGAGATAGCGGGCCTGCGGCCAGGTCACCACCACCAGCAGTGCGCAGAGCAGGAGTGCCGCGCCAGTCATGGAGTTCCGCAGCACGAACGCTCGTGCCGACAGGGCCGAGAGCTCAGCACGGAACCGGACCTTGAATCTCGCGGGCATCCGCGATCGCTCTTGAATCAAGACGCTCATGCGGCTAGATGAGCGGGCGCCACGTGTAGAAGAGCGCGGCGTTGAACGCCTGCAACGCGCTGAAGCCCACCAGCCAGGCAGCACGGTGCGACTGCGGAATAGCGCTGGCGAGCCACACGAATGCCGGGAACAGCACCGATGAGAGCCGGCCGGTCGAGAGCCAGCCGCCGTACACGATCGGCGGCAGCGCCATGACGAGAATCAACGTCGCGTACGGAAGGCCCATCCGGCGTGCCACCGGCCAGGCCGTGGCGAGCACGAACAACGCGCCGAGCGCGTTCAGCACATCGTATCCGGGACTGGCGAGATAACCACTCAGGCCGGCGTTGGCGATGAACGCATACTGCGTCGCGACGAAGGTGGTGAGCGACTGATACGTGCGTCCCCATGCGATCTGGCCCTTCGCCCAGGCGAGCGGGTCGCCCGTCAGGCGCCAGATGAACGCCGAGTACACCAGCATTCCGACGGCCGGCATCGCCGCGACGCCCAGCGCGGCGAGCGTCCGACGCAGGTCCGTCGATGGCAGCGGTTGGGCGATGAGCGGCAGTGCGTAGCGATCGCGCACGAGCGCTGGCGACAGCCACGGTGAGACGGCCACGAGCGCGAGCGGCAGGCACAGCAGGACCCCATTCTGCTTGGTCAGACCTGCGAGCAGACCCCAGAGCGCCGCGGCAAAGAGATGGCCTTTCGTCAGGTGATAGAGCGCGCCGATGACGGCGATCAGGAACAACGACTCCGTGTAGATGGCCCCGAAGAACAACGCGAAGGGATACGAGGCGAGCAGCCACAGCGCGTATCGGGCTTTCTCCTCGCCCAGCCCATCGCGCGTGAACACGTACAAGTACACGAGCGCACCACAAAAGGCCGCCAGCGAAATGACCATTCCCGCTGCGACGAACCCCGGCATGTGGCCGCCAAACAGTCGTCCCACGAAACGCACGAGCAGCGGATACGCCGGAAAGAAGACGATGTTCTGCTGCAGATCCGCGTCGTTCGCTGCGTACCGGTATCCGTCGGTGGCGATCTGCAGATACCAGCCAGCATCCCAGCGGACGGGCAGGTTCATGAGCTCGTTGTCGAAGTGGCGAAGCGGCGCCCGTCCGTTGACGAGCCCGAACATGAACACGGCCAGGTAGCCGACGAGGAAAATCGCCGGCCGCGTCCCCGCCACCACGGTTGCGGCAGCACGGACCTGCGGCAAACGAAGCCATGCGCTCAACCGCGCCGGGAATTCGCGATACAACGGCTGCTGCGGTGCCACGACGTGCCGGACGGCGCCGATCACGATGGCCCAGATGAGCAGTGGAAAGGGCGACGTGACGGCGACCCGCAGGCCCGCCAGCCGGTAACGGAACCCCCCCGACATCGACACGATGACCGCGATGAACGCAAGCAGCAGACAGACGATGTCGAGCGCGCGCGCCCACACCGGAACCGGACGCGCGGACGCAGGAGTGGACGGCATCGACGGCGGCAGCGTGACCTCTTCTGGACTTGCCGATGAACGCCCGAAATGTTTCGTCCTGAAGCGAACCGTGTTCACGAGTCTCCTCGAAACGACGTTGTCGTGCGCGAGGTCGATTCACGCAGCAGTGTCTATAAACGATGCGCCGCGCGTACAGATGAGGTCTGCCGCCGTCATCGCGGCGCCGCCGTCTCGCGTGGCTGTCGCGAGGTCCGTCGACGCGCCTCGCAGAAGCCTCGATCGCACCGTTTCATTCGGCGTTCTCGCGCTCCGGCGCCCCCGCCGGCGGCCCGCGTTCTTGGTCAGTCTCGCCTCGCTTACCGGCAGCGCGCTCCGATCTGACCGACCCGCGTCTACGCTCCCTCCAATCTTCTCGCCAACGCGACGACCCACCCGTGCCATTCTTTCGCGGGAGCGCGGCGTGTGATCAAATAAGAGTGCGCGGGCCTACTTGCGATCCGTGGACCGCTCCCGCTCGCCGGCGATGTATGCCTTGACGACGTCGAGCACGTACTCCTGGCAGGCCGGCCCCGTCGCCGCATCGTACGACCCGCCGTTGGTAATGTTGTTGGAGACGATGCGGATGCCGAGGAAGGGGATGTCGAACAGCCCGGCAATCTGCGCCGCCGACGCCGTCTCCATTTCTTCCGCGGTCGTGCCGAACCGATCGTGGAACTGCTCGATGCGATCGAGCTCGCTGTTCCAGATTTCGCTCGAGCCGATCACGCCGTCCACGATGCGCCCCCTGCGGTAGCGATTTCGCACGCTTCTCGCCGCGGCGAGCAATCCGTCGTCGCCATGAAAGCGGCGCATCGTCCGCGCATTCGGGTCGTTGCCGGCGCTGCCCTCCGACCGCATCAGATCGAGCGGCATCCACTCCTCGAAGCGGCTGCCGCCGCCGCGCCCGCGAAACCCGGTCCTGAACGAGCCGAGGTTGACGGCATCGTCGCCGAGGACGATGTCGAAGACATGGAGGTCCGGTTCGTGTCCGCCGGCGGTTCCCTGGTTGATGATCGCCATCGGTGCGTACCGCTCGGCGGCGAGCGCCGTCGCCGCGGCGGCATTCGACATCCCCTTGAGCGTCTTCGACACGATCACCGGATAGCCGTCGATCGTCCCGCGCCAGAAGGTCCAGCCTTTGACCCGTTCTTCGCCGGCGTGCTCGAGGGCGGCGGCCAGGCTGCGGATCTCGATGTCCATCGCCCCCTGCACGACCACCGGGCGCGCCGATGCGGAGGCTGGCGCCGGCGCGGCGGCCTCGCGCGAGACACACCCGGTCGGCACTGCGGCTGCCAGGATCGCGGTTCCAATCGCCAGACGCAACGCGCGCATGCTCAGAAGTCCGGACGGGTGAACGCGGGGATGGTAGCATGCGCACCTCCGTGCCGCGGCCTGCCGTCTCCGCCGATCGCCAGCTCGCCGCCGACGTCATTGGCGGCGTCACCACGTTCTTCACGATGGCCTACATCGTCGTCGTCAACCCGGCGATCCTCTCGACGGCGGGAACGGGCGTGCCGTTTTCCGGCGCGTTGACGGCAACGGTGCTCGTCGCCAGCAGCATGACGCTGCTGATGGGCGCGTACGCGCAATTGCCGTTCGCGGTGGCGCCCGGCATGGGCCTCAACGCCTTCTTCGCGTTCACGATCGTCCTGCAGAACAAGGTGCCGTGGCAGACCGCGCTCGGGATGGTGTTCTGGGCCGGCGTGCTGTTTCTGCTCGTCTCGACGACGCCGGTTCGGGAGCGGATCGCGCTGGCCATTCCGGGCGCCCTGCGATCGGCGGCAGCGGCGGGCATCGGCCTGCTGCTCACCTTCATTGGTCTCAGAAACGCGGGGCTGGTCGTCGGCGATCCGGCGACGCTCGTCCGCATGGGGGCTCTCGATCATCGCGCCGCGTTCATGCTGCTCGGCATCCTGATCGCGGCCGCGCTGATGCGACGCCGCAATCCGCTCGCCTTCCTCACGTCGATCGCAACGGTGACGGCGCTCGCCTGGGCGCTCGGGTTCGCGACCCGGCCGGCGCAATTCGTGAGCGCGCCCGACTTCTCCTCGACGTTCCTCGCGCTCGACGTCCGCGGCGCGCTGCAGCTCGCGCTGCTGCCGTCGATTCTCGCGATCCTGTTCACCGACCTCTTCGACTCGCTGTCCACGTTCATCGGCGTCGCGACGGCCGCGGGCCTGACCGCACCGGATGGCAGTCCAATCAACCTGCGCCGCGGCCTGATCGTCGACGCGCTCGCAACCCTGACGTCCGGCCTGGCCGGCACGTCGCCGGGAACGGCCTATGTCGAGAGCATCGCGGGCATCCGCATGGGCGGCCGGAGCGGACGCGCCTCAGTGGTGACCGCGGTCTGCTTTCTGCCCTGCTTTTTCCTGGGACCGCTGGCCGCAGCGGTTCCCGTCTACGCCACCGCGGCCGTGCTCGTCCTCGTCGGGGTGTCGATGTTCCAGTCGATTGCGTCGATCGACTTCACACGAATCGAGGACGCGCTGCCGGCGTTCGTCACGGTGGTGTTGATCCCGCTCACGGTCTCGATTACGCAAGGTCTTCTGTGGGGTTTCGTCCTGCACGCGCTCCTCTACGCGGTGGTCGGGCGCTTTCGCGAGGTCAGCGTCACGCTCTGGCTGCTGGCCGGCCTCTCGGCCGCGCTGCTGCTCATCGGTCATTGATGTCAGCTCGATGCATGCGGTGTCCTGCGAAGGCTGCTGCCTCGGGCGACCCTCCCGCCAGGTTGGCAGAGCGTCGGGGGCGCGGCGCCTTACAATCGACCGGTTGTCCGTGCAAACCTGCGACGTCCGCCTGACCAACGCACTCGTCCTCACGATGGACGACCGGTTCACGGTCCATCGCCGCGGTGCCGTCGCGATCGCCGGCAACGCGATCGTTGCCGTGGGCACCGAGGCCGACGCCTACATCGCGTCCGAAACGATCGACTGTCACGGCCGCGTGGTGATGCCCGGCCTCATCAACGCGCACACGCATGTGCCGATGACCCTCCTGCGGGGGCTGGCCGACGACCTGCGGCTCGACGTGTGGCTGATGGGCTACATGATGCCGGTCGAGCGGGAGTTCGTGAATCCGGACTTCGTCACGCTCGGCACGAAGCTCGGATGCGCGGAGATGATCCGGTCGGGCGTCACCTGCTTCGCCGACATGTATTACTTCGAGGACGCGATCGCGCAGGCGACCGCTGACGCGGGCATGCGGGCGCTGTGCGCGCAGACGGTGCTCCGTTTCCCGACGCCCGACGCGACCAGCTACGAAGACTCGCTCGCGCTCGCGCGCGCCTTCATCGAAAAATGGCGCGGCCATCCGCTGATCGTGCCAGCGCCGGCGCCGCATGCGCCGTACACGTGTACGCCCGAGATCCTGCGCGCCTGCGCGGAGCTCGCCGTCGAGTTCGACGTGCCGCTGCACATTCACCTCGCCGAGACGACGCTCGAGGTCGAGAACTCGCGCCGCGAACACGGCATGCCGGTGGTGCCCTGGGTGAAGAAGCAGGGCCTGTTCGACGCGAAGGTGCTGGCCGCGCACTGCGTCCACGTCGACGAGGGCGAGATCCGCGCGCTGAAGAATTTCAATGCTGGCGTCGCACACAACCCGACCAGCAACCTGAAGCTCGGTGCCGGCATCGCGCCGGTGGCGCGGATGCTCGACCTCGGTGTGAACGTCGGAATCGGCACCGACGGGCCCGCGTCCAACAACGACCTCGACATGTTCGAGGAAGTACGGCTGGCGGCGCTCCTTGCCAAGGGCGGCTCGCCGGCCGGCGGTGACCCGACCGCCGTGCCGGCCCGCTCGGCGCTGGCGATGGCGACCCGCCTCGGCGCGCGCGCGCTGCACATCGATCGCCTGACCGGATCGCTGGAGGCTGGCAAGCGCGCCGATCTGATCGTCGTCGACCTCGAGCGCCTCCACAACGTGCCCGCCTTCGATCGCGATCCCGGCGCCGTTTACGCGCAGATCGTCTACGCCTCGAAGTCCACCGACGTCGTCGACGTGATGTGCGACGGCCGGTGGCTGATGCGCGATCGCGCGCTGCTGACGCTCGACGAGCGCGCGCTCGGCGACGCGGCGCGGGCGCAGGCACGGCGCGTCGACCTGTTTCTCACCGGGCGCGAAGTGAGCGTGCTGCAGAAGCTCGTCGCGGTCGGCGGCGCGGTCGAACAGGAATCGTTCGAGGTGCAGGTCAAGGCGCGCCTGGCGTCAGAGGTGCCCGCTCTCGCTGCGCTCGCCAACCGGCAGGTGACCGTGGTGCGATCGAGCCACTATCATCAGTACGACACCTACTGGTCATTCGACGATCCCGAGCAGGGGTGGCTGCGCTTTCGCGAAGACGAATTCCTCGACAAGGACGGCAACGTCACCGGCGCGCGATCGCGGCTGACGCTGACCGGTCGGACGCGCGAGGAAGAGTTCGGCGCCGTGCTGTTGTTCCGGTCGCGCTATCTCGCGCCCGCGACGCAGTCCGCCCGCTTCTATCGCGAGTACTTCCGGCCGGCCGCGGAACACCTGGTCGAAAAGGATCGACGCCGCTGGCTGCTCGCCTATCGTGGCGTCGAGTTCTATGTGCATCTCGATCGACTGATCACGCCGCCCACCGACGGCTGGTTCGTCGAGATCAAGTCGCGGACATGGTCACGCCGCGACGCCGAGGACAAGGCAGTCATCATCAGCGAACTGCTCGCGCTGTTCGGCGCCAACCCCGACGACACGATCAGCGACGGGTACGTTCAACTGGCCGCCGGCCAGCGCTGAGGCTGCTCAACCTCGCCCCTGCTCCGGCTTCGGCAGTTCACCGTCGTGCAGCTGACACCACGTGTGTTTGCAGCGATGGCACAGGAACCAGACGACGTGGTCGTCCGGGTACTGCGTCGCCGTGACGGCGATCGATGCACACTTCGGGCATGGTGGCGGATCACCTTCGGGCAAACGCACAAAGCCTCGCAGTCGCGAGGGTTCGGGGGATTGAAATCCTAATCGGAATCGTCCTCCGTGTCGACGCCCACAAATCTGTTTCCGGCGCCCGAGCATGTAACAGGTTCGTCAACGGTTCGCCGGCCGACCCCGTCTAAGGCCTCGGGAGGTTCTTGTGCCTATTCGGATGAACACCCTGGTGGCTTTGACCGCGACGGCGCTCGCCTCCGTCCATCTCCTGGCGCAGACTGACTTTCAGTGGCATGGCGCGCTGACGTCGGGGCAGACCCTCGAAATCAAGGACATCAACGGCGATGTCCGCGCCGCCCCTTCGACGACGACCGACGCGGTGGTTACCGCAACCAAGACGGCCCGGCGCAGCAATCCGGCCGAAGTGCGCATCGAGGTCGTCCCGCACTCCGGCGGCGTGACGATCTGCGCCGTCTACCCCAGCCCCGACGGCGACGAGCCGAACCGCTGTGAGTCGGGACCGAAGAGCCGGTCCAGAACGAAGAACAACGACACCACCGTGCGCTTCGACGTGCAGGTGCCGGTCGGCGTCGCGTTCATCGGCCGCACCGTGAACGGCAGCGTCGAGGGCGACTCGCTGAACGGCGACGCCGAGGGTCACACCGTGAACGGCTCTGTCCGTCTCTCGACGACGGGCACCGCATCGGGCAACACGGTGAACGGCTCGCTGAATCTGACGATGGGCCGCACTGACTGGCGTGATGAGGCCAAGTTCTCGACGGTCAACGGCAGCATCACGCTGCATCTTCCGGCGTTCCTGAGCGCGAACCTCCACGCGACGACGCTCAACGGTGAAATCGAGAGCGACTTTCCGATCACCGCGACCGGGGCCATCAACCGCCGCCGGATCGACGGTACCATCGGCAACGGCGGACCGGCGCTGACGCTGTCTACTGTGAACGGCAGTGTGAAGCTGATTCGGCAGTAAGCGGGGGCGAGAGCGGACCGGACGGCCCGCTCTCGCCTTCGATCGGCGAGCTCAGTTGTTCGGGGCTCCGTTCTGAATCCACTGCCTGATGAGCGCGACTTGCGCGTCGGTCAGGTACGGTGGACCGTTGCGAGGCATCCGCAAGCCCACGATGTCCGCGGCTCCTTCGAGCTTCTGAATCAGATAGCTGCCGCTCGGGTTGCCGGGAATCACGCGCACGGCGCCTGCCTTCCCTGTGCTGGCCACGTTGACGAGTTGCGAGTACGAGGTGCCTGTTTTCAGATTGAGACCCCCGGACGGCGTGCGTCCTTCGTCGGTATGGCACGGTACGCAGGCGGGTGTCAGAATCTGCTGCTGCACCTGCACGGAGAATGTGGGACCGGACGGCGGCGTCGTTCCGGACGGCGCCGAAGGTGAGCTGTCACTGCCGCATGCCGCCGCGAACAGCAAGGCAGATACGGCGATCCCACCGAACGTCATTCTTGCCGCGCATCGGCTCATCATCATCCTCCCATCCTCCTCGTGGTTCGAGCTCACGTGCCCCGACAGGTCGGCAAGCGGCGGAGACGATACCCCGCTTGCCGCCTGCCGTAACGAGAAAATTGCGCAAGCGTGCACGAAGTTACGCGTGAACCCAGATCTTTGGATCGAGGAGGGCGTACTCCACGCGGTCTCTGCACACTGGGTACTTCTGGAGGCGGGAACATACACGCCCGAGCTGCGAAAAAGACGTCTTTTTACAGACGGGTCACATGCGCCGCTATCGCGAGCCAGACGCCGTCGCGCCGGGCCCAGATATCGGTGTAGCGGCCGGTTCCGGCGCGGCCGTCGCCAAGGACGAAGGACGTTCGCGCGTGGATGACGGCCACATCGCCGAGCAGGCGAATGCGCACGTCGTCGATGTCCATCCGCTGCAGCCGGGCGGCCGCACGAATCCGCTTCAGGAACTCGTCGCGGTCGACGAGCGTGCCGTCGGGATTGGAGCAGACGAAGTCGGGCGCGAGGATGGTCGCGAACCGATCGGCGTCCGCGGTGACGACGCAGTCGATGTACGTCGCGTTCAACTGCGACAGGGTCTCGAGCGCTTCGTTGGCGAGTACGGTCGTCATGACGCAATTCTACGCGGATCCGTAGCGCGGCCGTCGACAAACCGGTCAGCCCCGCCGGCGCGCCAGGCGTAGAATCGTCGGGATGCGACGCGTGGCCACCATCGCCTTCGTCGCGCTCCTCGGGGCGACGGCGGTGTCGTCTCACACGATCGACCTGCCCTATGACGGACGGTTTACCTTCGTGCGGCTGCGATGGGGCGGCGGCAGCCTGCTCTCCCGCGCGTGGAGCTCGGCCTGGAACCACGACTACCCTCGCGCCGAGGCTCACCTCTCGCAGATTCTCGACGAGCTGACGCTCCTCGACATTCACACCGAGGGCAGCCGTATCCTGACGCTCGACGATCCGGAGCTGTTCCGGTATCCGATCGCGTTCATGTGGGAGCCGGGATTCTGGGCGCTGACCGATCGCGAGGCGGAGTCGTTCCGCGCCTATCTCCTGAAGGGCGGGTTCGCCGTCTTCGAGGACTTCGACGGCCGCGCGCAGTGGTCCAACTTCGAGATGCAGATGAAGCGGGTGCTGCCCGAAGGACGGTTCGTCAAACTCGACAACGCGCATCGCATCTACGACTCGTTCTTCGCCATCAAGGACATCCACGCGATCGTCCACCCGATGTCGCACATCCGGCCGAACTACTACGGCGTCTTCGAGGACAACGATCCGGTGAAGCGGCTGATGGTCGTCGCGAACTTCGACAACGACGTCCCCGAGTACTGGGAGTGGTCGGGCCAGGGGCTCTTCCCGTTCGACGCGTCGAACGAGGCGTACAAGCTCGGCGTCAACTACATCATCTACGGACTGACGCACTGAACCGACGCGCGACAGGTTCAGAACCTCAGCAAACCTTACCCATCGATCGCGTTTGCGAGCAGCTCCAGGTAGCGCGCGCGCGGTATTTCTGTGGCGCCGAGCGACGCGAGATGCGGCGTGTGCCACTGCACGTCGAGCAGCGACATGCCGTTGTCGCGCATCAGGCCGACCAGCGCGATCAACGCCACCTTCGACGCGTCGCGCTGCGCGTAGAACATCGACTCGCCGGCGAACAGCCCGTTGACACGTACGCCGTACAGACCGCCGGCGAGCGCGCCGCCGCGATCGAACACTTCGACGCTGTGCGCCCAGCCCAGCCGATGGAGTTCGGTGTACGCCGCGATGAACGCCGGCGTAATCCAGCCGCTCTCGCGCGACGGGTCGCCGCAGGCGCGAATGACCTCGCCGAAGCACGTGTCGACGCGGACCTGGTAGCGCTTGGCGCTCTGGCGCAGCGACCGGGTGACGCGAAGGTTGTCGAGCGGCAGGATCCCCCGCGGATCGGGCGACCACCAGGCAACCGCGCCGCCAAGCTCCGCGAGCGTCATCGGGAAGAGACCGCACCGGTACGCCGCGATCAGCGTCGGCGGCTCGAGGTCGCCGCCTGCAGCAATCACGTCCTGATCGGGCCACGACGCTGGCGGGGGAAACGACCACCGAGCCGGTCCGAGCGGTGCGGGCTGCGTGTTCCAACCGGGCACGTCCGCAGAATACCGATTTCGTCCGCCCTTTTGATACGGTGCGCCACCGGGTAAGATGGCGCCCCACAGGGGGACAGATGCCGAACGACATCGTCGCGCCAGCTGATGAACGCCGTGTTGCCGCATGGATTGGCCGCTCGCTCACGATCGAAGGGCGCATCGTCAGCCAGGAGCACCTCACGATCGACGGTCAGGTGGAGGGCACCATCGAAGTCGGGGATCACAGTCTGATGATTGGCGCGGGCGCCACCGTGAAGGCCGATCTGACCGCGAAGACGATCAGCATCAGCGGATCGGTAACCGGGAATCTCACCGCGTCGGAGCGCGTCGTGCTGCAGCCGACGGCGTCGGTCGACGGCGACATCAAGACGCCGCGGCTGATGATGGCCGAAGGCGCGTTCGTGCGGGGGAAGGTCGATTCGCGCGGCGCCCGCTCGCAATAAGCGTACAATCCGTCGCAGTGAGGTCAGCCATGCGTCGACGACATCGGTTCGGCGTTGCGAGTACGGTGCTGGTGGCCACGCTGGTCGCCGCCGGTGCCGTGACCGTGCTCGGCCAGGCGGCGCGGAAGCCGGCGTCCGCGAACCTGCCGCGGATGGCGGACGGCCATCCGGATTTGCAGGGCACCTACGACCTCGGCACGCTGACGCCGCTCGAGCGCACCGTGGAGTCGCCGCTCGTGCTCACCGACGAAGCCGCGAAGAAGCTCGAAGCGCAGGTCGCGAAGCAGCGTGATCAGCTGGCCGCGCCGATTGCCGGCAATCGGAGCGCGCCGCCGAGCGGCGGCGACGGCTCACCCGGACCGTACGGAAACGTCGGAGGCTACAACAACTTCTGGCTCGATCCCGGTTCACACTACACGGTGATCGACGGCCAGCGGCGCGCGTCGCTCCTCGTCGATCCGCCCGATGGCCGTCTGCCTCCGCTCACGCCGGAGGCGCAGAAGCGGCGCACTGCCGATGCATACAGCCGGCGGCCGACGTCGGACCAAGGGGCGCGCGAGGACGACCCCGGGTTCGAGGGATCGGAGGCGTACAACGATCCGGAGATTCGACCGCTCGCCGAGCGATGCCTGGTCGGCTTCAGCTCCACGTCCGGTCCGCCGATCCTGCCGACCTACTTCTACAACAACCTGCATCAGATCGTGCAGACGCCGGACTACGTGATGATCCTCACCGAGATGGTGCACGACGCGCGCGTGATCCGGATGAACGCGCAGCACGCGCCGCCGGCGGTTCGCAGGTGGCTCGGCGATTCAATCGGCCGCTGGGACGGCGACACGCTCGTCGTCGAGACGACGAACTTCACCGACAAGACGCGCTTCCGGGGATCGACGGAAAACCTGAAGATCACCGAGCGTTTCACGCAGCTCGACGCCAGGACGCTGCGCTATCAGTTCACCGTCGAGGATCCGCAGACGTGGACGCGTCCGTGGACGGCAGAGTATGCGTGGCCGGCGACGCCGGATCAGATGTACGAATACGCCTGCCATGAGGGCAACTACGCGCTGGGCAACATCCTCCGCGGTGCGCGTCTCAAAGAGAAAGAAGAGGCCGGGAGGAAGCCATAGTAAATGGCTGATGGCTGATGGCTGATGGCAAATGGCATTGGGAAGATGGCCCATTGACCCTCAACCCTATGCCGTCAGCCATCAGCCATGTCAGCGTCAGTACCTGTGTCAGGCAATGATCTCCTGAATCACATTGCCTGATACGTCCGTGAGACGGAAGTCGCGTCCGCTGTAGCGATACGTCAGCTTGGTGTGATCGATCCCGAGCAGGTGCAGAATCGTCGCGTGCAGGTCGTGGACGTGCACCGGCTTTTCGACGGCCTTGAACCCGAAGTCGTCGGTTGCGCCGTAGACCATCCCGCCTTTGACGCCGCCGCCCGCGAGCCACATCGTGAAGCCGAACGGGTTGTGATCGCGGCCGTTCTGCACCTGGCCGGCGCCGCCGCCGATCTCCATCACCGGCGTGCGGCCGAACTCGGATCCGCAGACGACGAGCGTGTCCTTGAAGAGGCCGCGCGACTTCAGATCCTTGATGACGGCGGCGAACGGCTGATCTGAGTCCTTGGCGTTCTTGCGGTGGGCCTGGATGTCGGCGTGGGCATCCCAGGGGTCGCCCTTGGCGTAGTAGACCTGCACCATCCGCACGCCGCGTTCGGCGAGGCGCACCGCCATGAGGCAGCCCCGCGCGGTGCTGCCGGGACCGTACAGCTTCAGCGTCGCGGCGCTTTCCTTCCTGATGTCGAATACGTCGGGCGCCTCGGTCTGCATCCGATACGCCGTCTCCATCGACTGGATTGCCGCCTCGAGCTTCGGATCCTTCACCGGCTCGCGATCCATCTGCAGACGGTTCAGCGACGTCAGCAGATCGAGCTCGCGCCGCTGCTCGGTGAGCGTGAACTTGTCGTTGTGGATGTACGAGATCAGCGTCTTCGGATCGAAGTCCCTGCCGACGAGCGCCTCTTCGGTCTGCCGTTCGCTCTTGTCGATCTTGTCCGAAATGTAGGTGCCCTGATGCACGGCCGGCAGGAACGCGCTGTTCCACAGCGGCGGCCCCACCGTCGTCGGCACGTCAGGGCAGAGCACGACGTAGCCTGGAAGGTTCCGGTTGTCGGTGCCGAGACCGTAGGTGAGCCACGAGCCGAGCGACGGACGTCCGACCTGGGTGTGGCCGGTGTTCATCATCAGCATCGACGGTTCATGGTTGGGGATGTCGGTGTACATCGAGCGGATCAGACAGATGTCGTCCACGCACTCGCCGACGTGCGGGAAGAGCTCGCTCACCTCGATGCCGGCCTTGCCGTACTTCTTGAACGCGAAGGGCGAGCGCATCAGCGCGCCGGTCTTGCGTTCGGTGGCAATCGATCCGCCCGGCAGCGGCTGGCCGTGGTACTTGTCGAGCATCGGCTTCGGATCGAAGCTGTCGACCTGCGACAGGCCGCCGTTCATGAACAGGAAGATGATCCGCTTCGCGCGCGCCGGATGATCGAGCTTGCGCGGATCGAGCGTTCCGTCCTGCGTGAACGATCCGCTCTCCTCCCGCGCACCCCCCGCGGCGAGCGCGATCGATTCGCCGACCAGGCTCGCGAATGCGAGCATGCCGAACCCGTTGCCGATCCGGCACAGCGCCTCGCGCCGTGTGACCGGTTGCCGTTGTTTGTGGCCCATTGCGGTTCCGTTAGTCCCCTAGTCCCCCAGTCCCCTAGTCCCCAGTCCGTCAGCCAGCCCCGAGCCCCGCCCTAGTCGACGAACAGAAATTCGTTCGAGCTCAAGAGAATCTTGACGTACCGGCCCCACGGCGTCGGCGGCAGCAGCTTCGGATCGTCCTTCTTCGAAGTCCCTGGCGTGACGCCCGCCATCATGCCGATCTCTTCCTTGTCCGGCTTCTGACTGGTGTCATCTGCCTCGCCCGACGCCTTGTCCTTGCCCTTCGCGCCTTCTTTCGAGTCCGCGGCGTCCTTCGTCTCCTTCGCGCGCCGTTCCTCGTACGCTTTCAGCGGTTCGGACGCGAGGAACGAGAGGCCTGCCTTGACCTCTTCGTCTGTCGCAGCGCGGCCGAAAACCAAGCGGTAGGTCTGCCGGATGCGCGCGGTGTTGTCGGCCTCGTGCGCGACCCGGCGCGCGATCAGCTCCGCCTGTTGCTGCATGAAGTCGCTGTTCATCAGGAACAGGCGCTGCAACGGGACGCTCGTGGTGAACCGTTTCTCGGCCGAGAGATTCGGGCTCGGGAAGTCGAAGAGCTGCAGGTACTCGTCGAGCTTGTAGCGGCTCACCTTGCCGTAGACGGTCCGGCGCGTGACCGAGGGCGTCAGCGGCACCGACGGACCGCCGGCTTTCAGATCGAGCGCGCCAGACACGAACAGCAGCGAGTCGCGCAACTGCTCCGCCGTCATGCGGCGACGATCGAAACGCCAGTACAAGCGGTTGCCGCCGTCCTTCTCGAACGCACGCGTGTCGAAGTCGGCACTCAGCTGGTAGACCGCGGTCAGCATGATGTCGCGGTGCAGCTGCTTGATCGACATCTTGCCGTCGACGAAGCTCTGCGCGAGATATTCGATGAGGTCCGGATTGGTCGGTCGCTCGCCGGCGAACCCGAAGTTGCTCGGCGTGTCGACGAGCCCCGTACCGAAGTGTCCCTTCCAGATCCGGTTGACGATCACACGCATCGCGATCGGCTGCCGGACGATCGCGTCGGCGAGCTCGAGCCGGCCGCTGCCTTGTGCGAATGGCGCCGGCACGCCATCTGCGAGGACCGATAGGAAGTGCCGCGGCACCTCGTCGCCGAGGTTGTACGGGCTGCCGCGCTTGCTCACTTTGAGGTTGACCGGCTTGTCGACGTCGCCGACGCCGTGCACGAACGGGTACTTCGGCGGCTGCGCCTTGCGGAGCGCCTCGATATCGCCGCGCAGCGCATCGATGTAGCGGCGGCGGTCGCCGCTCAGCTGCCGCTCGAGTCCCCATCCTCGGAACGCGAGCAGTCCCGGCTTGATCCGATCGAACATCTGCGCCGGATCGAAGCCGTCCTGGAGGTCGCGCTGGAAGACGTCGGTCCACAGGTTGTTCTTCTCGACCGGCAGGCTTTTCAGCTCGAGCCCGCAGCCGGGACAGAAGTCGTCGTTGGTGACGAAATCGCTCGGCAGCTTGCCCGGCTCCTTCTTCTTGGTGCCGGGCAGCGCCTTGGCCGCGATGATTTCGTTCTCCTCCTTGATCTCCTTCTTCTCGAACATCACGTCGAGGAGCAGCGACTGGAAGGCGTCGGCGAGTGCCTTCGCCTCCTTCTCGCTGCCGCCTGCCTTCACCATCTCCTGCCACGTGGTGAGGTAGGGATAGAAGCGCGGCGGCTTGGCCAGAAATTTCAGCCAGCGGTCGAACAGCTCGTAATCGAGCTTCTCGGCGTCGACCACCCTCGGGATCTCTTCCTTCGGCTCGCCGGTGACCTTCCACGCTGCGACCATGTACTTCGACGCCTGCAGCGCGAGCGTCTCAGCGAGCTGTGTCGACTCGGTCCGCAGGAACTCGTCGAGCAGCTTCTCCTTCTTCTCGACCTTCTTGTCGTGATCGTCGTACTCGGCGACGACGCTCTTCGGCGCGAGTGGATATTCCTTGTAGGTCGTGTCGAGGAAGACGCCGGCGAGCGAGTAGTAGTCGGTCGTCGGGATCGGATCGTACTTGTGGTCGTGGCACCGCGCGCAACCGACGGTGAGGCCGAGGAAACCGCGCGACACGACGTCCACGCGATCATGACGTTCGTCGGCGCGCGTGATCTCGACCGCGCCGTTGTCGTAGAACCACGGCCCGAGCCCCAGGAAGCCGAGGGCCGGCAGCGTGCGGGCGCGCGACGCCGGGTCGCCGAGGAGATCGCCGGCGAGTTGCGCGCGCACGAACTGGTCGTACGGCATGTCGTCGTTGAACGCCTTGATCACCCAGTCGCGATAGAGATACGCGTTCGGATACGGGTTGAGGCCGCGGCCCTTCGGATCGAGCGACCGGTAGTCGTCTTCGCCATACCGTGCGACGTCGAGCCACAGACGGCCCCAGGTCTCGCCGTACTGCGGCGATTCGAGCAGACGGTCGACGACCTTCGCGAACGCGTCGGCCGAGTCGTCTTTCTCGAACGCCTCGATCTCGTCAATCGTCGGCGGCAGTCCGGTCAGGTCGAGCGTCGCGCGGCGAATCAGGGTCCGCTTGTCTGCCGCCGGCACCGGCGTGAGCCCTTCCTTCTCGAGGCGCGCCAGGATGAAGCGATCGATGTCGGTCTTCGGCCACGACTCGTGTGAGACCGCCGGCACCGCCGGCTTCCTCAACGGTTGAAAGGACCAGAAGGCACGCTGCTCCGGCTTGAAGACGTAGCTCGACGCGGGCGCGGCCGCGGAGGGTTTACCGGCTGCCGTCGACGCGTTCCTGGTTTCGGTGGCCGTGGAGGAGGGCCAGTCCGCACCGGCGCGCACCCATTCCACGAGCGCGGACACCTCGTCGGCCTTCAGCACGCCGCCCTTCGGCATCTTCAGCGCGCCGGTCTGCCGGACGGCCGCGATGAGCAGACTCTTCTCTGGATCGCCGGGGACAATCGCCGGACCCGACCGGCCGCCCTTGAGCAGTGCGTCGCGGGAGTCCAGGCGCAGTCCGCCCATGCGCTGATCGGTGTGGCAGTCGTAGCAGTTCGCGGCGAGCACCGGCCGGATCTTCGACTCGAAAAAATCTCCGGCCTGTGCCGCCGGCGCTGGTGCGTTACCCTGGCGCGCCTCGCCCGCGACGCCAAGCACCAGCGGCAATGCGGCCGCAGCGATCCATCGTGAACGCATGAGGCGTTATTATCTCGCAACAGCATGTGGCGCGGCGTCATCGGCCTACTGTTGGGGTGTGCACTTCTGGAACCCGTGCGAGCCCCCAGACCTGCCTTTCACCAGGCTCAGGGCAGTCCTGAGCGGATTCGGCGGCCCGGCGTCACAACGCCAGGCGTGAAGATCCCCGTCGAGCGCCTCAAACCCGACGCGGTGTTCCCCTATCCGGGATCGCCCGACTGGATCGCGATCGATGAATCGGTCTGGGTTTCGAACCGGCCGAAGGACACCGTTGCGCGGCTCGATCCGAAGGCGAATACCGTCGCTGCGACGATTGCCGTGGGCAAAGGGCCCTGCTCGGGCCTCGCCGCCGGCTTCGGCAGCCTGTGGGTGCCGAACTGCGCCGACAAGACGATCGCGCGCGTCGACCTGAAGACCGGCGCCGTCACGGCAACGTTCCCGTCCCCGATCGCCAGCAGCGAGGGTTCGATCGCGGTCGGCGCCGGCAGCGTGTGGATCGTGACCGACGCGAAGGGCACGCTCGCGCGGTTCGACCCGGCGACCAACGCGGTCGTCGCGGAGATCTACGTCGCGCCCGGATCGTACGGCCTCGCGTTCGGCGAAGGCGCGGTCTGGGTGACCAGCACGGACAAGAGCACGGTTGCCCGCGTCGACCCGAACACGAACCTGGTGGTCGAGACGATTCCGGTCGGCCAGTCGCCGCGCTTCGTCGCGGCCGGCGCCGGCGCGGTGTGGACGCTCAACCAGGGCGACGGCAGCGTGTCGCGGATCGATCCGAAGACGAACAAGGTGACCGCAACAATCGAGGTCGGCGTGCCCGGGGGCGGCGGCGACATCGCGGTCGGCGAGGGCTCGGTGTGGGTCACCGCGTTCGAGTTCCCGCTGTCGCGCATCGATCCGTCGACCAACGCGGTCGTGCAGCAGTTCTACGGCAAGGGCGGCGACGCCGTCCGCGTCGGCCTCGGATCGATCTGGCTGTCGAACCTGGAGGCGGGCAACGTGTGGCGGATCGATCCGAAACGCGTCGAAGCCACTTTACCCGATTGAAAAGTCGACGGTGAACTCTTCTTTTTTACCGTTCAGTAGTCGACGTGAGACACTGACGCATGCCCTTGTACGATTTCCACTGCACCAGATGCGACCACGAGTTCGAGGCGCTGGTCCGGCCGCAGGATCCGCCGCCGCAGTGCCCGGAGTGCCGGAGCCTCGAGATCGAGAAACTGCTGTCCGGCTTCGCGCTCCACACGGAGGAGCGTCACAAGGCCGCCGTGCGCGATTCGCGGCAGCGGCAGATCAGGGCGAACAAGGACAAGCTCGTGGCCGAAGAGGAGTACCGGAAGGAGCATGAGGGACACTGACGGTGTCGCGTGCAATTAAGAGTTGAGAATTCAGAATTAGGAATGCGCGACACGAATTCTTGACTCTTATTCCCAATTCTTGATTGCGGTGCACTTCAACTGAAGGCGTGGTGATGTCATGACGACCTTTTCACGGCGATCGTGGCTTCAGGCGAGCGTCGTCGGTCCTGTCGGCGCCGCCATGTGGCACACCGCGGCGCAGTCAGCGGCGCAGGCCGGCAGCGGCCCGCGTGCCGACGTGGGGCACGTCAAGGCGCTGGTGTTCGACGTGTTCGGGACGGTCGTGGACTGGCGGACGGCGGTCGGGCGTGAAGTCGAGCAGCTGGCGCGCCGCAAGCAGCTGACGATCGACGGCGCGAAGTTCGCCGACGCCTGGCGCGCCGGCTACGGGCCGAGCATGAATCGCGTGCGCAGCGGCGAGCTGCCGTGGACGAAACTCGACGACCTGCACCGGATGACGCTCGACAAGGTTCTCGCCGACTTCGCAATCTCCTCGCTGACCGCCGAGGAGAAGGACGATCTCAATCGGGCCTGGCATCGGCTCGACCCGTGGCCGGACAGCGTCGCCGGCCTGACGCGCCTGAAGCAGCGCTTCACGATCGCGCCGCTCTCGAACGGCAACATCGCGCTGATGACCGACCTCGCTAAGCACGCGCATCTGCCGTGGGACTGCATCCTCGGCGCCGAGCTCGTGCGTCACTACAAGCCGGATCACGAGGTCTACGAGTCGGCCGCCGACTTCCTGAACCTGCGGCGCGGCGAGGTGATGATGGTCGCGGCGCACCTCAGCGATCTGCGTGCCGCGAAGGCGGTCGGTCTGAAGACGGCGTTCGTCACGCGCCCGAACGAGTTCGGTCCGAGCGGCAAACCAGACGTGAAAGCGGATCCCTCTGTCGATGTGTCGGCGACGGACTTCAACGATCTCGCGCGTCAGCTGGGTAATTAAGCGTGCACGCCTGAGAACCGGGGCGAGACTGGCGGCGATACCATAAACGGTGCCAGTGCCTTCGCTCAAGCCTGCGGCGGCCACGCCTGCCGCCGCCGCGCGATCCGCCGAGACCACTGTCGCACTTCACCGGCTCGTCCTCGGTGCGCTGATGGCGGCGGGCACCGCCGCGTTCGTCTGGTCGATGGCGGAGCTGATTCAGCATCCCGCCGGCACGACCTGGTTCGTCCTCCTCGGTCTGACGATCATGACCGGCTGGTCTACGCTGCGCATGCGCGACGTGCCGATCAGCTTCTCGATCTCGGACACCTTCACGATCGCGGCCGCCCTCCTGTTCGGACCCGCCGCCGGCACCGTCATCGTTGTCGTCGACACGCTGGTGATTTCGTTGCGGATCGCTCGCCGCGGCACGTCGGGAATGCCGGTGCGCGTCGTCTTCAACGTGGCGATCACGGCGCTGGCGATGTGGCTGGCGGCCGCGTCGTTCTTCGCACTGAGCGGCACCGGTCCACTCGCGACGCATCCCGGAACGATCGGCGAAGTGATCGGACCGCTGGCGCTGTTTGCGGCGCTCTACTTCCTCCTCAACACCGGCATGGTGGCGATCGCGGTCGCCTACGAGCGCCACGCGCACGTGCTGTCGGTGTGGAAGGCGCACCTGTCGCTGCTGTGGCTCAACTACTTCGGCGGCGCGGCGATCGCGGCGGTGCTGGTGCTCCTCACCGTCAGCCGGATCGTCAACATCACGACGCTGGCGCTCGTGCTGCCGCTGCTCTTCATCCTGCACGTCACCTACAAGGCGGCGCTCGACCGTGCACACGAGCAGATCGCGCACTACGCGGAGATCGCGCTCTATGCGGCCGCGCTCCGCAGCACGACCGACGCCGTCCTGGTCGCGGATCGCGACGGCGTCGTGAGCTTTCTGAATGCCGCCGCCGAGCAACTGCTCGGGCTCGGCGAGCGTGACGCCGTCGGCCAGCCGGCCAGCGAGGTCTACCGCGTCGTCGACGCGGCCACCGGCGCGGTGCGACGCGGGATCGGGCGCACCGACGGCGGCGGCGTCCGCGACTACCTGCTGACGCGATCGGACGGGATCGAGACGCCGATCGAAGAGATGGAGAGCGATATCCGCGACGCCGAAGGGCGCTTCGTCGGCACGATCAAGACGTTTCGCGACATCAGCCGCCGGAAGACGGCTGACGCCGAGCGGGACGCGCTGCTGCACCGCGAACGCGAAGCGCGCCAGAGCGCCGACGCCGCGAGCCGCCTGAAGGACGAGTTTCTCGCCACGCTCTCACACGAGCTGCGCACGCCGGCCACGGGCGTCCTCGGCTGGGCGCGTCTGCTGAAAACCGGACGGATGGACGAAGCCCAGAGCCGCCATGCGCTCGACGCGCTCGAGCGCAGCGCCCGCGCGCAGGCCACCCTCCTCGACGACTTGCTCGACATGTCGCGCATCGTTCGCGGAACGCTGCGGATCGAGCTCCAGCCGACCGACGTCGCCGCCGTCCTGAACAGCGCGATTGAAACCGTGATGCCGGCGATCGAGGCCAAGCGCATTCAGTTCACGCTCGCCCGGCCCGTGCAGCTGCCGCTGGTCCGCGCCGACGCCGATCGTCTCAGGCAGGTGTTCTGGAATCTGCTGTCGAACGCGGTGAAGTTCACGGGGCCGAGTGGAACGATTGCCGTGTCGGCCATCGATGAGAGCGACCGCCTGCGCATCGAGGTCACCGACAGCGGCTCGGGCATCGAGCCCGATGCGCTGCCGTTCATCTTCGATCGCTTCCGCCAGGCCGACGGCTCGACGACGCGATCGCACAGCGGGCTCGGTCTCGGCCTCGCCATCGTCCGCCACCTGGTCGAACTCCACGGCGGCACGGTGTCCGCCGAAAGCGAGGGCCGCGGGCGCGGAGCGCGGTTCGTGATCCTCCTTCCGACCGCCCAGGAAAATTAACAGCAGGTTGCAAAATTAGCTCGCTCGCGGGTGGCCGCGAACGGGGCCGCCCCGCCGGGGCGCGGAGCCGTGGGCCGTGACCCGTGCTTTTCTGGCGAGCACCCGGTGGAGCTGTTCGCGGACAGGACCCGCCTTGAGCTAATTTTGCAACGCACTCTAAGAATTAAGAATTAGGAATTAAGAATTCGAGGTGCGCTGGGCCAGTGCAACGTGTTCACGCATTCGTAATTCTTAAATCTCAATTCTTAATTCTGCGCGTCCGCACGCATCCGTGCCGCCGTCGAAGCCGCGATCAACGCCGGGAACGAATCGCAGCGTTCGTGCTCGATGACGACGCCGTTCTTCGTGACGCGCAGCTCCCACTGCGGGGCCGCCGTGCGTTCGACGACTTCCGCCCTCGTGCCGTCCGATAGCTCCCACAGCCACGCCAGCACCGCATCCGCCGAATTCTTTTGCGACATTAAGGCCCACTAGTGTAGCAGCCATTCAGCGTCAGGTCGGCGTTTTCATGGGTCTTTTGTCTGTCCGAGTCTGTCCACGCTGTCATATTGATTACGGATCTGAAAGGTGTTCGTCAGATGTGTGACCGCGGTGCGCGCCCGCAGCGGGCACCGCCGCGATGCGACAGGAGAGAACACAAGGAATAGCGGCCACTTAGCCTCTCGAGTTCCTCATCAGACCACTGTGGCACTGCGCTTGCCCTGACAGGGCGCAACAACCTTTTTCAAGAGCGCTCAGGCAATCGGCTCCGGGCGCGGTGCAGGGAGATTCAGGTGAGCAACTTCGACTTCTCGATGACGACAGCGGCGAACCTGGCAGACGTCAGCAGCTGGCTCGTGCAGATCTTCACGGTGATCTGGGGCAACTAGGCGCATTCCGCGATCGATTTCTCGCGTTCGCGGGCGGCGCTGATCGATGATCAGCGCTGCTCCGCGACGATGATCGACGCGATGCGCTCCGACAGCGCGCCGATCGTCCGCGAGGGGTTCAGCCCGAGCGGCGTCGGCACGATCGCGCCGTCGGCGACGAACAGGTTCCGGTATCCGAACGTTTCCCCTTTGTGATCGACGACGCCGTCGGCAGCCGACGATCCCATGTTGCAGCCGCCGAGCGGGTGCGGCGTAATCAGATCGCCGCAAGCCGTCCAGGTGATCGGCGTGAGCGGCATCCCGCCGGTCCTGAGCGCCATCTGCTGATGAAGCGCGACGACCGCGTCGATCGTCGGCTTTGACGCGGCGCTGTTCCAGTTGAGGAGCAGCTTCCCTTCCTTGAGCGTCAGCACGCCGTCTCCGGCGTCGCGGCTCTGCGCGAACCACGGCATGATGTTCGGCAGTGCGTTCGCCACGATCAGGCGCAGCGTCGCGATCAACGCTCGCGCGTGATCGTCATCCCCGTCACGCGCCGCTTCACGGCGCAGCGCCCCGTCGGCGATGTTCGGCAGGCCGCCGTCCTCGATGAACACCCGCTGATCCCTGTAGGCGCCGTCGAGCAGATCGACCGCGGCGGTGATCGTCGGCCCGTGCGTCGGATCGACCTGCCGTCCGAGGTGCACGGCAGGCGTCAGAAAATCGCCGTTGCTGCTCCAGTTGTGGCCGAGACGACCGCTCAGGTTCGGAAGCGTCACGTGGACGTCGCGGCATTGCAGCAGCAGCTCGGTCGACCCGAGCGAACCGGCGGCGACGACGACGAGCCGGCCGGTCACGATGCCGGGGGCGAGCGTGTTCGAGACGATCTCTGAATAGTCGACGCGGTAGCCGCCGTCGATCGGCGAGATCATCCGGACAAGGTGCAGCGGCTTCACCACGGCACCGTGCTGCTCGGCGATCGGGATGTAGTTGAGATCGAGCGTATTGCGGGCGCGGACCTCGCAGCCGATGTCGCAGTCGCCGAGGTGCACGCAGGTCCCCTGCGTCTGCCCCTGTGCGTTCACGACCTGCTTCGATTTCTGCGGATTGTGCGGATCGGGCTGATCGTAGGTCCAGCCGTCGTCGAAGGTGACCGCCAGCTCGAGCGGTCGGAAGCGGTCGCCGTAGCCCAGCGCCTCGGCGGCTTCCTTCAGGAGCTTGGTCCGCGCCGGCCACTGCGCGACCGGCACCTTCTTGACGTTCATCGTCTCGGCGACGCGTGTGTAGTGCGGCTGGAGGGCGTTATACGTGATCTGAGCGGGCCAGCCGTGATCGAACGTGTCGGGCTTCGCTTCGACGGAGATGTTCGCGTAGACGAGCGATCCGCCGCCGACGCCGGCGCCCGCGGCCACCGTCATGTGTGGAAAGACCCGGAAGTCGAACCAGCCGTGCTTGGTCTCGGGATGATCGTGATCCCACGTCCAGTCGTCGGTGGCGGCGCGCGGATAGTCCTTCACCTCCCAGCGACGGCCGCGCTCGAGAATCAACACCCGGTAGCCGGCTTCGGCAAGGCGCGCGCCGCAGATGGCGCCGCCGAATCCGCTGCCGATCACGATTACGTCGAAGTCGGTAGGCATAGTGACGAGCTCCGGGGCGCCATTCTAAATGATCATGCAATCCGCGCCGACGCACTTGAATCTTGCGGCGCGTCCGGCCCAGAATCCACTGCTCCCTTTCCTGCCATCGAGGAGGTCATCGTGCCGACTGGAATCCGCTTCACCGAAACCATGCGCGGTCATTTCTCGACCGACGTGCTCGACGACTATGGGCGGGCGGAGCAACGCGGCATTGCCGACGGCTCCACGCTCGATTTCACCGTGACCGTCAGCTCGGACAACCTCGACGACATGCTCTCCAACCCGGCGCACGCCGCACGGATCGACGGGACCATCGCGTGCCCGGCCCTGTCGCCTCAGCCGCTGCAGGTGTCCGGCGGGACGTTTCATCTGCTGGTAAAGGACCCGACGCGCGTGAACGCGCGGCTGATGACCTACCGCATGATTGGCGTCGCGGCCGACGGCAAGCGCTACCGCGTGGACGGCTTCAAGGTGATTCAGGACGACAGGCATCTCGAGATCTGGGACGACACGACGACGCTCTTCACCACGGTCACCGACGTGAATGGCGCCGCGGAGACGGTGATCGGCAAGGGGATCCTGCACATCCTCCCCGCCGACTTCATGAAGCAGATGACGACGATGGAGGTGACCGGCGCGGCGACGCCCCTCGACGCGCTGCGCGGGATGGTGGCGTTCGGCAGCTTCTTCGCCGGCGCGCTGTTCGACACCTACGGCGGCGTGTTGGTGCGATCGAACGAGCTGCAGCCTGACGGCCAGCCCCGTCAGCGGCGCCCGCTGAAGATGTCGGCGCCCGAGGTGCATTTCTTCGCGACCGCCGACGGCGTCGAGCTCCGTCTCACCCGATACAAGGGCGGCGCGAAAGGTCCGGTGATGCTGGCGCCCGGATTCGGGACGTCGACGCTGGCGTTCTCGATTGACACCGTCGACACCAACCTGCCCGAGGCGCTGTTCGCCGCGGGCTACGACGTGTGGCTGTTCGACTACCGCGCCAGTCCGGACCTGGCCTCGTCGCGCACGCAGTTCACGCTCGACGAGATCGCGAAGCAGGACTATCCGGCCGCGGTCGCGAAGGTGCGCGAGATCGCGCAGGTGCCGACCGTGCAGGTGATGGCGCACTGCGTCGGCTCGATGACGCTGCTGATGTCGCTGCTGTCCGGCCTGCAGGGTGTCCGATCGGCGGTCTGCTCGGCGCTCACCTTCTTCCCGATCTCGCCGATGGCCAACCGGATTCGCGCGAACCTCGATCTGGGCAAGCTGCTGACCGCCGCCCACGTCGAGACGCTGACGACCGACTTCGACAGTCAGAAGCTGCAGGATCGCCTGGTCGACATGGTCCTCAAGACGTTCCCGTCGCCCGAGCAGTGCACGAGCGCCGTCTGCCGGCGCATTCTCGGCATCTACGGCGAGGTCTACAAGCACGCGATGCTCAACGACGCGACGCACAACGCGATCCACGAGATGTTCGGCGTCGCGAACGTCAGCACGTTCAACCATCTCGCCGCGATGGTGCGCGCCGAGAAGATCGTCGACAAGAACGGCGACGACACCTATCTGACGCCCGAGAATCTGAAGCGGCTCACGCTGCCGATCACGTTCCTCCACGGCGCCGAGAACAACCTCTTCCTGCCCGAGGGATCGCTGAAGACGCTGAAGACGCTCGCGCAGGCCAACGACGCGCTGCTCTACGACCGCATCGAGTTCCCGAACTACGCGCACATGGACTGCTACATGGGCCGTGACGCCTCGAGGGACATCTTTCCGACGATCGTCTCCGCGCTCGATCGGCACAATGAGTCAGCCGTCGGCGTGTGAATTTCCCCCGCGATCGTGAACGCAGAAACCGCGGAGCGCGCGGAGAACGCAGACTGCGGAACGCTCGACGCGCGCGGCCTGCGAAGCAGGCCGCGCGGCTGGCGCGAGCGAGCGCAGACGAGCGACGCGTCCGGGCGCTGTGGCGTCGTTCGTCTGCGCCCGCTCGTGCCGGCACCGCCGCTTCGCGGCGCCGCGTCGAGCGTCTCTGCGAACCCGGCGGTCTCTGCGTTCCCGGTCGCGACGCCGCACCATCACCGATGAGGAGTTACTGATGCCGACGCATCCAGGCCTTGCCGATCTGCTTCGCGTTCCGTTGATGTCCACGCTCGCCGAGCGGCGCACCCGCCGCATCGCGCAAGGCGTGTCGCTCATCGCCGCCGGATTGAGCCACACCAGCACCAATCAGCCCAAGCCGCTCTCGGATCTCGAAGAGGCGGTGCTGATCGTGTCCACCGGCCTGACCGGACCGGTGATGCACGACGGTCCGCTCAAGAAGCCCGATGGCCGCGACGAGCTCGGATCGCCGTTCGATCACGTGGTCGGCAAGACCGCGAGCAGTCCGGACAACGCGCACGCGACGTCGTTTTTCCTGATCAACGACAAAGGCATCTGGCTGATCAAGACGCCGCGCGATCGCGACGCGATGCAGCTGCTCGGATCGCTGCCGCCGCAGTGGGACCAGTGGACCGAGGACGACTGGATTCGGGTCGCGAACGCCGTCAAAGTGCAGGTGTCCGACCGCCGCCTGGAGTTCCCGCGCGAGTTTCCCTATTACCTCGGCTGGAACAAGCAGACGTCAAACGTGCCAGGCACGACGATCCTCTTCCCGGTGGTCGACTGCACGCGGCAGTACATCAACGCGCTGCTCACCGTGCTCGCGGAGCCCGACGGCCAGCGGCCGGTGTTCATCGACGACTGGCAGCGCTTCGAGCCGGCCGACCTCGTGGAAGGCGCAGTGTGGGTGGGGGCGCAGTTCGGATTTCCGAAGAAGATCCCCTATCAGCCGATTGGCGGCATCAAGTGGGTGCAGAACGGCTTCTGCAACAAGGACATCAGCGCGCCGCTCGGCATGCAGCGCGCGATCCGCACCGACTACGAGTCGTTCTTCCTGCTGCAGAACCTGATGCTGGTCGCGCACGCGATGGGCCTCGGCGGATGGATCCACTCGTCGGTGTTCGCGCCGTGGATTCTGCACGAGGATGCGGCGAAGGGCTGGCACGGCCTCGGCTTCCGCTTCATGACCCCGGATCGCGACTGGGGCCTCCATTGGCCGCCGCTACCCTCGACCCAGCCGAACCCGGTCGGCATCGACGGCGTGCTCGAGGGGTTGTGCCCGCCGTACGTGGCGTCGATGAACGACGCCGTCGACATCTTCATTCAGGAAAAGTACGGCCCCCAGGGGATGTACGGCGACAACGAGACGTTCGCACTGCCGTTCAAGAATCGCGCGGACGCGGACGACTATCTCCGCCATCAGGTGCCGTTCTCGCCGATGGCGATCGAGTACTGCAAGGAGGTCTGCGCGTACCAGATGGAGAAGTACGACCGCTTCCCCGCGTTCGTCGATGCCTTCTACGTGCCCGGCATCTGGCTGCAGGTCTCGCACCTCGAGATCGAGTACTACCAGAAGTTCTTCAAGCCGTCGCTGTACGCGCGGCAGGCCGCGCACGCGCAGACGTGGGGCGAAGCGACCTGAGCTTCAGCCACAACGGAAAGCAACCGCAGAGCACGCGGAGATCGCAGAGTTTCTTCTTCAAAAAAAATCTCTGCGGACTCGGCGTTCTCCGCGGTTGCTTTCTCGCGGATGCGACGGGTCAGAGCGTGTATCCGGCACCGACGCCTGCGACCGCGGCGGTGACGATGCCGAGGCACACCGTCACGACGATGATGACCAGCGCGGAGACCAGCATGTACGGGATCACCTGGTCGCTCGGCGTGTGCATCAGCTGCGGCAGGCCGAGGTAGAACACGTAGATCGCGTACAGCGCGGCGAGGATGATGAGCGGCGACAGCGCCGGCACCAGGTTGAGGACGCCGGCCACCCACATCGGCGTCGACGCGTAGACCACCAGCTTCAGCGCCTGCATCGTGCTGCCGCTCGACTTGAACGTCGGCGCCAGCTTCTCAATCACCAGCGCGGCAATGTACGCGCCGACCAGCGCGAACACCCAGTAGACGATCGCGTTCGCCAGCCCGCGCACGATGCCGACGCGGAAGGTGCCGACGAACGGCACGGCTACTCCGACGACGCTGAAGCCGATCCACCGGCAGATTGCCGGAATCGCCGCGAGCGGCGCCGCGTATCCCTGGAGCAGCGACGCGACGTCGCCCGGCTCCGCCGCAATCACCGGCCACTCGGCGGCGGGCTGCTTCAGGATGTTCGTCACGCGCGCCTGCAGGTTCGGGCTCAGGGCCATGTCGGATCGTCTCCGGAAATGGAATCGGTCGGCTGAAGTGCGAGTGCGCAGATTCTATCAGCGGTACGCGGCCGCCTGGATGCCGTACAACTGCGCGTACTGGCCCTCGGCTGCAATCAATTGTTCGTGGGTACCCACTTCGACGAGCCGGGCGCCGTCGAGGACGACGATCAGATCGGCCATGCGGACGGTCGAAAAGCGGTGGGAGACGAGAATCGTAATCCGCCCGCCGCCGTCGCCGCCGCCGTGTGCGGCCGCGGCGTAGCGCTCGAACAGCGCGTGCTCGGTCTCCGCGTCGAGCGCGGCGGTCGGTTCGTCGAGCACGAGCAGCAGCGGCCTCTCGCGCATGAAACCGCGCGCCAGCGCGAGCTTCTGCCACTGGCCGAACGAGACGTCGACGCCTCCGGGCCACGCCGGTCCGAGTTGGGTGTCGAGACCCGCCTTCAGCCGGGCCACCACGTCGTCGGCGCCGGCACGGCCGACGGCCGCGACCACCGCCGGCTCATCGTCGACGCGCGCCACATCGCCGAGTCCTACGGTCTGGCGGGCGACGAATTCGAAGCGGAAGAAATCCTGGAAGGCGCCGGCCAGCCGCGCCCGCCACGCCTCCGCCGCGATACGCGCGAGCGGCACGTCGTCGACGAAGATCGCGCCCGACGACGGCTCGTACATCTTCGACAGCAGCTTGACGAGCGTCGTCTTGCCGGCGCCGTTTTCGCCAACGATGGCCACGACCGCGCCGGCCGGCAGCGTGAGCGAGACGTCGTCGAGCACGACGCGCGAGGTGCCGGGATAGGCAAACGACACGCGATCGAGCCGTATCGCGGTTCGAATCGCGTCCGGCACCGCGCGGTCGGCCGTCGCCGCCGAGGCCGTCGCATAGTCCTCGAGCCAGGCGAGACGCCGCGAGCCGTCCATCCAGAAGCCGCGCAGAAATCCCACCTCGGTGACGGTTGCGGCGACGTAGGCGGAGAGCCGCGATCCAGCGGCGAGCACCAGCAGGACCGAGGCCGCAGGCGCCGCGAGCACCGACGCGACGAACACGACCGCGGCGACGAACGCGGCGCCGAACACCGCCCAGGCGAGCGCATGCCACCACGCCGACGTCCAGCGGACGGCGGCGACCGGCCGATGCCCTCGCTGCCATGCCGCGCGCCGATCGGCCACCAGCCGGCTGCCGATCCCGGTCACGCGCACTTCCTTCCCGGCGGCGGCGGTCGTCGCCAGCGTGAACAGATGCCGTGCCAGCCGGTTCGACGGAGCGCTGCCTTCCTGCACCTGCCGCTCGACTGCCGGGCGCCATGTGGACGTCAGCGCGGTCGGCACCGCGAACACTGCGAGCAGCGCGAGCGCCGGATGAATCGAGGCGAGCAGCGCGATGGTGACGCCGAGGCGCAGGATCCATCCACAGGTCGAGAACACCGACATGTACATGTGATCGAGCACAAACACCTGATCGCGCAGCATTGCCAGCCGATCGAGGTACTCGGGTCGCTCGTGGTGCGCGATCGTCGCCACCGACGCCTGCAGCCGGGCGACGTGCGCCTCCAGCGCAATCGTCACCTTGTCGCGGAAGCGCCGCTGCACGCGCGTGCTGACGATCCGCAGGAACCAGGTTGCCGCGGCCGAGACCGCAAGGCCGACGGCGGCGGCCTGAACGACCGCCGTGCGGTGCTCGAGCAGGCCCTTGCCCAGCAGCGCCAGCCACAGCGCGAGCAGCGCATCGGGCAGCGCCGAGAGCTGCGACAGCGCGAAAGCGACGAGCATCAGGCGCGGCTCGTGGCGATAGCCGAGCCGGCAGAGCCGCCACATCGACGCCAGCGCCGGCGGCAGCGGGCCGATGTCAGGCGAGGACGTCATACGTCGTCCCCTCCTCGTCCTCAGCGGTGAAGCGCTGCGCCTGCAGGTCGAACATCGTCCGGTAGCGGCCGCCGCGAGCCATCAGCTCGCCGTGCGATCCGAGCTCGACCACGCGGCCGTGTTCGAGTACGCAGATGCGATCGGCATGGCGGACCGTCGAGAAGCGATGCGAGATCAGGATCGTCGTGCAGTGCCGCGTCGCGGCAAGGATTCGATCGAAGATCTCGGCCTCGCCCCGGACGTCGAGCTGCGCCGTGGGCTCGTCCAGCAAGACGACGCGTGCGCCGGTCCGCACGGCGCACATCGCACGCGCGAGCGCGACGCGCTGCCACTGGCCGCCGGAGAGATCGGTGCCCCCTTCGTAAGCCTTCGAGAGAATCGTGTCGAGGCTGGCCAGGTTGTCGGCGCCGGCCGCCGCGAGCGCCGCGCGAATGTCCGCGTCGGGCGCGCCGGACGGCGCGATGTTGTCGCGGAGCGGCAGCTCGAAGCGGACGAAGTCCTGGAACACCGCGGTGACGCGCGCGCGCCACGCGTCGATCGACAGTTCACGGAGATCGACGCCGTCGATCTCGATCGCGCCGGCCTGTGGATCGTAGAGCCGGCACAGCAGCTTCGCGAGCGTCGTCTTGCCGGCGCCGTTCTGGCCGACGATCGCCAGCGACGATCCGGCGGGTATCGTCAGGTCGAAGTGCTCGAGCACGCTCGACCCATTCGGGTACGCGAACGTCACATCGCGAAACCGGATGTCGTGCGCCTCGGTTCGCGGCCTCCGATCGCCGGAGGCGAGCGTGCCGGCGGGACCCGTCGCCTGCTCGAGGCGCAGCACCGCCGCCACCGGCGGCGCGGCAGAATCGATCGCCCAGCT
>DATFWL010000613.1:0-18513 GCA_035259385.1 Vicinamibacterales bacterium
CCCCGATCTGGCTCGCCTGACTTTTTCACTCGAACGGCCTTCGCCCGGCGATCATTTCGTACACCAGCGCGCCAAACGCGAAGATGTCGGCCCGCCCGTCGACCGCCTTGCCCTCGCGTTGCTCCGGCGACATGTACTGCAGCGTGCCCAGAATCGTCCCCTTCATCGTCAGGAGAGAGCTCATCGTGGGCATCGTCAAATCGGCGAGGCTGACCATGCCGTGCGCGATGCCATCACGGGTCTCTGGCGTGGCGCTCGGTTGCATCAGCCGTGCGAGCCCGAAGTCCAGTAGCT
The DNA here is from genome assembly GCA_035259385.1 of Vicinamibacterales bacterium. Taxonomy (GTDB): domain Bacteria; phylum Acidobacteriota; class Vicinamibacteria; order Vicinamibacterales; family CAVVIG01; genus QHWK01. The sequence goes on from DATFWL010000613.1 coordinate 295, forward strand.
TGATGTGCGCGCCTCGGCCGCCTTTCGACGACGTCGGCGGCCTGGTGAGCATTACGTTACCGGGCTTGAGGTCACGATCGATGATCCCCTGGTGAGGTGCACAATCGAGGGCGCTGGCGATTTGAATGCCGACGCCGACCGCTTCATCAATCGAGAGCGGACCGCGCTCCAGTCGGGCAGCGAGCGTCTCGCCCTCGAGATACTCGATCACGAGGAACTCGAGCGGGTTGTCGTCGGCTGCCGCCGTCGGGCCCGTTGGACGCTCGCGTCCAACGTCGTGCAAAACGCAGATGTTGGGGTGATTCAGCGACGAGATTGCCCGTGCTTCGCGTTCGAACCGCTCCCGAAGCTGCGGATCCAGCGCGGTTGTCGACAGCAGCACCTTGAGCGCCACGATCCGATCGAGTCGCGTATCCCGCGCCCGATACACCTCGCCCATCCCGCCGGCGCCGAGCGGGCTGAGGATTTCGTACGGGCCGAGTGCCAGCTGCGAAGGCCATACACGATTCTCGAGAGGGGCGCCGCTGATTGTAGTTCGCCTTCAGATACCTGAAAACGCGCTGTGGGTCCAGGCTACTCGGTCGCTCAGGTCTTCGAAGAGCCTGCCAACAGATCAGCGCACAGCCAAGCGAAGGGTAGGTCCGGACCATACGAATCTCGGAGACGGGATGAAAGGAGTTTCGGTGTGACGGGCGTTGACCAGATAAAGGTCGAGGCCGGCGTCCATGACTTCGTAGAGCGGGATCCAGTAGACGCCGCTCGACTGCATGGCGACCGTCGTCACACCACATTGCACGAGCCAATCGGCGAGGCGATGAAGATCCGCAGTGAAGCGGTCAAATCGCCGCACCGGGTTCCGGATCACATTCAGGCCGGACGGCGACATAGTGCGTGCTGTTGCCCACGTCGATCCCTGGGGCGTGCGTTCGGACGCATCACCGCGAGTCCGGGATCGGCGGACTGCAGGCGACGGGCGAGCTCTTTACGCTCCCTGCGGTTCAGTGGTGACGGGCGTGACGTCCTATCCGGTAACCATCGGAAAACGAGCGGAACGGTCCGTCTATCTGGCTGTGTCCAGGCGGGCGTAAACGCACGTTTTGCCGTTGGGCCATTGACCTGGTCTGCGAATCAAATACAGGGCCTGGCGAGCCGAAGGCCGGTCACCGGCAGGTCGCCAATCAATTGGAGTACTGCATTGTGCTTGAGCCGCTATCCAGACTCGTGGACGATATCGATGACCGCTTCAGCCCCTGTCACATTCTTCGCTGAATGACGAGAACTCGCCCGCGAAATTCCAGAATGTCGGTGGAGATATCTCGGCAGATCGTTCGAGCGATTCGATCATTCGAGTCGTCTCCGGAGGCCAAGGCTGCCAACGAGGAGATCGTCGCCATGAAGACTTTGCCCTTGAGCGTGTGCATGAGCGTGGTGTTGGCAGCTTCTCCGGGTTTTGCACAGGTGACGCGGGTTGTAGATGACGATGCCCATGGCAGCCCGACAAGTTGCGACGATTCGACGCCGACATTCGCGACAGTCGCTGCCGCCATGAGCGCCGCGGCCGACGGCGACACCGTCCTCGTGTGTCCAGGGACGTACGTCGAGAACATCGACTTCAAGGGTAAGGCCATAACAGTGCGGAGCGTGGCCGGACCGGCGGTCACGGTTCTCGACGGCAACGCGGCGGACTCGGTAGTGATGTTTGCGTCCGGTGAGGGGCCAGGTTCCATCCTCGACGGGTTCACCATTCGCAACGGCCGATCGGGCTTCGATACTCCCGGTTTCGGTGACGGCGGAGGCGTCAGAATCGCCAACGCGTCACCGTCCATCCGTGGAAACGTGATCGTGAGCAACCAGGCATGCAGCGGCGCCGGAATTTCGATCCGGTTCGGCTCACCAGCGATCGAGAGCAACACTATCGCCGACAACCTGCAAACCGGCTGCAGCGGCGGGACCGGAGGTGGTGGGATTGCAGTCGTCGGCAATTCCACAGCTGTCATCCGCGGCAATGTCATCAGTCACAACGTCCTCACTTCAGCCGACGGCGGGGGCATCGCGTTGTTCGCCGCGGGGTCGCCGACAATCGCGCTCAACATCATCTCTGGCAACACCGCAAGCGGCCTTTCTCCGTGCGCTCAGGGAGGCGGCATATCGATGGTGAACCAGTCGGATGCGACGATCGCTGGAAACCTGATCGTCGGCAATCGAGCCGGCTGCGGCGGCGGCGTCTACTGGTTGGTGCCATCGGGCGCAAGGGGCCCGCAGTTGACCAACAACACACTGGCCGACAATGACAGCCCGGTGGGTTCTGGGGTTTTTGCGGACGGGTTCGACGTCGCGGCGCTGCTCACCAACAATATTGTCGTGGCGCACGCCGGACAGACCGCCGTGTTCTGCGGCGACTTCAACGATCTGAACGCGCCACTCTTCCGGTTCAACAACGTGTGGAGCGCGTCCGGCATTCCGTACGGAGGGACCTGCGCAGATCAGACCGGTGTCAGCGGCAACATCTCGGCCGATCCGTTGTTCGTCAATTCCGCTGCGGGCGACTATCACCTGCTCCCGAACTCACCCAGCGTCGACGTCGGAGACAACGGTGCAGGTGCCTTGCCGGCCATCGATCTGGACGGCGATCCGCGCGTCCTTGACGGCGACGGCGATGGCCTCGCAGTCGTCGACATGGGAGCGGACGAAGTAGCGGGCGTTCAAGCGCCGTTGACCGTCGTCGTGGATGTGAAACCGGGTAGCCGCCGTAACACGGTGAATCCGCGAAGCAAAGGCATGCTCGCGGTCGCGATCCTCACAACGAAGACGTTTGACGCGATGGCTGTCAACGCATCGACGGTTCGTTTCGGGCCCGCATCGGCCGTCCCAGCGAGGGCGCGATTTCGCGACGTGAACGCGGACGGCTTGCCTGACCTCCTGCTACAGTTCCGCGTGCCGACGACCGGCATTGCGTGCGGCGCCACCGACGTCAGTCTCTCAGGCGAGACGCTGGACGGCAGGGCCATCCAAGGTTCGGATGTGCTCAGGACCGTCGGCTGCAGGTGACGTCGTCGAGCTCGCTGCAGCAGCGCGGAACAGGGCCGCCGGAATCTGCGCGTCTCCATCATCCGACAGCGCCGATAGACTGTCGACGTTTCTATCGGTCACGCGCGAGGCTGATTCCGAAACGCCGCCGTCAGTGCGTCAGCCCGTAGATCAGATAGTTCACGCCGAGCTTGTAAGCCTCGTTGGTCTGATCGAACGGCCGCAAGCCGCGGCCGGACCACTCCCAGAACTGGGAGACGTCGGTGTTGTAGTTGATGATCGCCATCAACCGCTTCGTCGGGTCGTTGTCCTCGTAGATGCCCCTGAAGATCGGATCGCCGCCGACGTAGGCCTGGGGAAAGTGCGTCAGATCGTTGATCTCGAAGAACGCGTGAAACACCGGATCGGTCGGCGCCAGGTCGAAGAACCGCACGTCCGGCAGCACTCGACGCATCGTCGCCTCGAACGGCTCCCATCCGCCACCGGACACGCCGCGCCACCCTTCCACCTTGAAGTCATCGACGAACAGGAATCCCCCCTTGAGGAGGTACGCGCGCAGGCCCGCGGCCTCGCGGTCGGTCACCGTCCACCAGCCCACCTCGATGATGTACGCGATTGGATAGCGGAACAGTTCGGGGTCGTCCAGGGTCACCGTGTTGATGTCGTCGTCGTGCGCGCCGAGGAAGCTGACCTCGTTCATGATCTTCATCAGGTTGCGCTCGGCGAGCGGATAGCCGTGAATCCAGGATGGCCGGCGGCCGGGCCAGTAGCCGCCGGGGGCCGGCTCATAGCGCACGCGGACGAATGTGAAGCGGCCATCGTAAGGAATATTCGGCAGGGGGTGGTACGGGTAACCGACGAGGCCGACCTGGCCGAACTGGGCGAGCGCGACGCCGCCGCTCAAAGCCGTGAGCGCGAGCACCACCGTTGCCGCGCGAATCCGCGCGCGTGAGAGCGTAGGCGTCACCAGGTTCAGGATACGCCCGTTTGGTGCACGCACGAACGTCGCGGCGTAAACGCTCGGCGCGCGTCTCCTCAGCTGTTCAACTTCCGGAGAGATGAAGGACTTCGTCCGCCGCGGTTTCATCTGGCGTTCCAGGTACAGCGAGCGTTGCTTCCGCAGGAACAGGTTCTCGACGGCGAGTTGGCGTGCGACCGCGCAGCCTCCGTGATAAACCGCACGAGGTCACGGACGAAGCGCAGGTCGTGCGAACAGCAGCGCGAGATCGCGACAACGCCATGCGGAGGATCGCGCGTGAAGTCGTAGTCGTGCTTCAGCTGTGATCGGTCACCACATTTTGTGCCAGGATGCCGCCAGGCGGACTCTTTGTTGACGACATTGGTTCGAGCCGAGGTGCCGCATGCGGCGGATCAGTGATTGCGCCATCGGCTGTCCAGGTGTCGCTGTTTGGGAGCGCCTCCAGTTCGCAGATCAGCACGTCTGCGTCGCCGTCGCGCTGGATGGCTTCGCCCAGATGTTGCGCGGCCAATCGGAATGAATCGTTTTGAATGACGTCAAGTACTGCACCTCTGATCGCTCGCACTCCGGCCGTTCGGGCAAGCGTGACGCCTGCGCCCCGCGCGCTGACGCGCGCCGCCGTGTCACCCTGATCGCGTCCGTGCGGCAGCACCACCAGCGGCACACCGGCTGCCAAGGCCTTCATCACGGTCCCGTGGCCTCCGTGCGTGATGACGAGCGCCGCCTGTTGCAGGACCCGCCGATGCGGCGCGGATTCGACGATCCCAACGTTTGGCGACGGATGGAGCGCGGTCACCTCGACCGCAGGACCAGTGGTGATGATGGCGCGAAGCGGAAGCGTGCTCAAAGCTTCGACGATGCGCTGCAGGCAACCGATTTGATCCTGAAACGTCGATGACAGAGAGACCAAGACAAGCGGGCTATTACCTGCTGGCGTCGTCCACGGCGCTGAAAGCGCCCAGGCCGGCTCGTCGAGGACCGGACCGACATATCGCGCATTGTCCGGCAGCGTCGCCGGGAAATCGAATGCCGCGGAGGTCAACACGAGCTGACGCCAGGCGCGACCGACTTGATCGAAAAAATGCGAGAGCGGTGGCAGATCGTGTCGCCCCCGCAACGCGTTCAGGCCAACCAGGCCCCTGGCATCCCACAGACGCTCGGCGAGCGTACTGAGGACGCGATCGCGCAGTCGTCCGGCAGGTCCGCGTGCCGGTTGCAGGCCCAGGCCAAATGGCGGCAGTCCCTCCGCCGGAAACGGATAGATGTTCGGCACCATGACATCGAACGGGATTTCGGCGGCTTCCGCGGCCACCATACCGCCGACGCAAAACATCGAGCAGACCACGAGATCCGGAATCACTTCGCCGGCAGCCGTCCGGACGTCCTGCGCATAAGCTGGCGCCGGCCCCAGCAGCATCGTCGTCATCAGCCGATCAACGAGTTGCCACGGGCGTTTGCATTCCCAGTCACGAGCAGGGTCGTGCTCCGGACGTCGGTCCGGCCGGTTTGGTGCGTGAACCCACGGACGCAGCGCAGCGCCGGTCGCGCGAACGTCGGAGGCGACCGAATCCTCCGCGAGCACGGTCACCGAGTGGCCGCGCTCGACCAGGCGACGCGCGGCGCCCAGCTCCGGCGGGACGTTGCCGCCGCCATCGACGACGGCAAACAGATAACGACGTGGTTTCATTTGACGCTCCTCCGGGTTCTTCAACGGCGTTCCCCAGGCTACCTACCCTCGGGTCGACTGTTCCTCGAACGATGACGCCTATCGACCCGCGAACCAGCGAACGCCGATCACGAAGCGCGTCCCGGAAACGCCAATCGCCTCGAGATCTTCGATACGCTCGCCGCCTGCAAACCGGCCACTATCCCCTGCCGTCCACAGCACCGCAGCATCCACCGCAAACGATCGCGACAAGAAGCAGAGCGCGCCTCCGCCAACAGATATGGCGGCTCCGCGCGTGCCGATCTCATAGCCTGAGGCGTCGAACTCGGTGCGGCGTCCTGTCAGTGCGATATCGAGATGTGGACGCACGCGGTGTCCACCGGGCAGGAACGCCTGCACACCGATGTCAGCGAACGCGAAGTGGCGGTCGTTCTCGCTCTCGTGGCCGTCGCCGGTGAGCGCGATCGTGAGCCACTCATTCAAACCGTACGCGACAGTCAATCCGCCGCCGGTCACAGTACGACGACTGGGGTCCGTCGCGTGACCGTTCAGATCGAATGAATCCGGATTGACGCTGATGACGGTGATGTGGCCGCCGAGTGAGAAGCCCTTCGTCGAGGCTTCCGGATTTTGAGTCTGCGCCGAGGTGGACGACGGGAATGCGCCCGCGCAGGACAGGGTGACGACGAGGATGCGGCTCGTTGCCGAGAGGCGCTCGAACCAATCAATGCATTTCATGGTTCGAGAATAAGAAAACTGGCTCGACGCGCGGAAGTGAGCCATCGCACGCGCCGCGCCGTGACATGCGTCACGGTGCAGCAGTGGCTACAGCCAGCCTTTCTGCTCGGCAAGTCGCGCGGCTTCGAAGCGATTTCGTCCGCCGACCTTTTGAATGGACACCGAGAGATGGTTTCGCACCGTACCTTCGGAGATCGAGAGGCGCGCGGCGATGTCGGCGACGGTGGCGCCGCCGGTAGCGGCTGAAAGCACTTCGCGCTCGCGCGGGGTCAGCGGGTTGTCGCCTTCGCTGAGCGCGGTGAGCGCAAGGCTTGGATCGATGACGCGACGACCTGCCATCACGGCGCGAATCGCCTTCGCGAGCTCTGATGCCGGGGCGTCTTTCAACAGGAAGCCGACCGCGCCGCCATCGACGGCACGACGCAGATACCCTGCACGACCGAAGGTGGTGAGCATGACCACGCGGCAGCCGGGCAGACGTTCGCGCAGCTGCGCGGCCGCAGTCAAACCGTCGCCGCCGGGCAGCTCGATGTCGAGCAGCACGACGTCCGGCTTGGTCGACATCGCCAGACGGACCGCGTCGTCTCCCCGCTCGGTCTCGGCGACGACATCGATGTCCGCCTCGAGACGCAGGAGCGCCGCGAGCGCTCCGCGCACCATGGCCTGATCTTCCGCAAGCAGCACGCGAATCATCGCTGCACTCCCGAGCCGACGCTGAGGGGCACGTCGATCGCCAGGCGGAAGCCGCCGCCGGCCACCGGTCCGGCGTCAACGTGCCCGCCCTCCGCGGCGGCGCGTTCGATCAAACCCGCCAACCCGCAGCCGGCCTCACCAGTCATTCCGCCGTTCCCGCTTCCATCGTCGACGATCTCAGCCGTCGCCAGATCTGCGCGCCGGTCCAAGCGAATGGTGCAGGTGCGAGCGCGGCTATGGCGGACCACGTTCGTCACGCCCTCGCGTACCGCCCAGCCAAGAAGTCCATCGGCCGCGGGCGGCAGCGCCGCCGCGGATGTTTCAATGCGGGCCTCGATGCCGGCGGCGGCGAGCAGTTCGCGTGCGGCCGACAGTTCGCTCGTCAGCGATGGACGTCGATAACCAGCAACCGCCGCCCGCACCTGCTGCAAGGCCTCGCGCGCGGTGCGTTCGACGTCTCCAATTTCGACGGCGGCGCGGTCCGGCGCGCGCGACGTCAGCCGGCCCGCCAGCTCGCTTTTCAAGACGATCGTCGACAGGCTGCGGCCCAGGAGATCGTGAAGGTCGCGCGCGAACCGGAGCCGCTCTTCAGTGACCGCGGCGCGCGCGAGGTCTTCGCGTGCGCGGCGCAGCTGAGCGACGGTCGCCATCAGGTGGCGGAACGCCATCGCGCTGGCGCCGAATGTCACTTGAAGCAGGAAGATCGCGTCGATTCGATGGTCGGTCAGCCACGCCGACAGAAATCCGATTGCGATCAGCGCGGCCATCGCAACCGCGGCCATTGGGGGCGCGAGTGCCAGGCCCGCCGCGACGATCGGAAACATCATCAGCCACCAGATCTCCAGACCAGGTGCAAGGGCCGTGAACACGAATACACTCGCCGCCATCACGGCGAGGGCGCCTACCACCGCAGGTTCCGGCCGAGTGCCGTATGTCTCGGCTGCGAGGTCCGCCACGCCGGGTGCCTGGCGGACGGTCAGCCACAAGTAAGCAAGGGCGAGCAACGCGATGCAGGCGAAGCTGCCACCGAGATGCGCCGGCGAAAGACCGGCCGACGGGAGGCGCCAGAGGACCAGGGCCAGAATCAGCAGCCAGGCGACGGCGAACGACGTCCACAGTCTCGGCAGCTGTGCTTTGTCCGGCACTCGTGGGGTCATGCAAAGGCGGTTGAGTTCGATGGACTCTTCCTGATTGGAGGGTACCGGAATGCCTTTTTGAGCGGAAGTGTAAGACGAGACATCCTGACCTGTGACATCTGTCATGGTGATGTCACTTTACCCAACGCCTGCACGAGCACTTCGGCGGTCGGCGTCCCAGAGAAGGTCTGCTGCCCCGTGATCAGGTTGTTCAGATGGCGGTGTTGTCCGGGTCCAAAATGACGGCCAGTTCACGGTTCCCAGGGATTCTCGGCCACCATGTCGGTTATCCCACTGTGTGCATCGCGAGCGGCGACACAGTTCGTGTATTTCATGCGTCGGCTGCGCCGCGAACGATTGACTTACTTCAGAGATCAACGATGCAGATCCGAATTCCAGTGTCACAATCGCTTGACCTCGGCGGAGAGATACACCGGCGAGAGATGCGCTACCGCACGACCATGGGCAATGGTCGCCGGCGCGCATTACTAGGTGAGCCCTGGCGCGCGCCAGCTACGGCTTCGGCGGCACAGGATCGCAGGCCGCGGCGACGTCCTTGATCATCTGCGCGTCGATCGTCGGCGACTCGTATCGCGCCACGGACAGATCGCTGCCCAGCCTCGGGTCGCCGCCGCCGAGATAGACCTTCACGTTGCCGGAATTCGCGACAAGCATTCCGGTCTCCATACCCGGGATGCCCCGAAGCGCGCCTGTCACGTCCACCTGATGGCCGTTCAGCGCCTTCACTTGATCGCGAATCACCCGGATGCTGGTGACCGTCAACCTATCCGGAAGCTGCAGCAGGAGGTCCGCGGGCAGTTGGGTTTGAGGATCGATGTGCGTCAGTTTCGATCCGGCCAGACACCCACGAATGACTACGCCCTTGCGCGGCTGAGGCTTCGGCGCCGCCGTTTCCTGGACGGCATGGACGGTCGTGAACAGACCGCTGATGACGAGGGCGACGGTTGCGAGCGTCGGCCGGCGTCGTTCAACTGATATCGCCATTCTTCAGCTCCGCGCGGTGACTCGATTCTAAGAGGTCGCGACGTCGAGAACCAACATTTTGCGACACGTTCAGCGCTTGATGGCGCCGGTCCGGCGGTCGGGGAACGTCGCTGCGAACGTCCGCCTCACTCGCGGGACCCGACTCCCGCTGTTCGCCCTCGTGGTGCAGCTCGTCCCGCTCGAACCGCTCGCGCTCTTCAGGCGTCATCTCCGGCTGGGGTTCGTTCGCCACGAGGCCTCCTCGACTGGATCACTCGTCGGTCAAGCCGACGACGATCCACGATCCATTCTCGTGGCGGCCTCATCGGCTGTCGAAGCTGGGGAGCTGAGTAGCCGGACTAGACATTTGTTGAAAGGTTACCTGGCGCCACCGTAGACGACGACTGAGATGTCGGATGTCGGAACAGGCAACCTTTCGCCCTTCGATAGGTGGGCCGTTGCGAGGACGATGAATCCAGCGACGACGACCACCAGCAAGACACAGCGTCGCATACCGGCAATTGTCACGAACGCGTCTGCCGATCGTTTCCGACCGCTCGCTTGAGCAACTCGAGCAGATCCATCGGCACCGGAAAGACGATCGTCGAATTTTTCTCGGCGGCGATCTCCGTGAGCGTCTGCAGATATCGGAGGGTTACGGTCACCGGCTGTGCCGCGATGACGCCGGCGGCTTCTGCGAGCTTGGCTGACGCGTCCAGCTCGCCTTCAGCGTGGATGATTTTCGCCCGCTTCTCCCGCTCAGCCTCCGCCTGACGCGCCATCGAGCGCTGCATGTTCTCCGGCAGATCGACGTGCTTCACTTCGACCGCGGATACCTTGATTCCCCACGGTTCGGCGTGCTGGTCGAGAATGCTCTGGAGCTGCTGGTTGAGCCGGTCGCGCTCGGCGAGCAGGTCGTCAAGCTGCGCCTGACCGAGGACGCTCCTGAGCGTTGTCTGCGCCAGCTGCTGTGTGGCGTACTGATAGTGCTCAACCTCGACGATGGCGCGCCGTGGATCGATGACTCGATAGTAGAGGACCGCGCTCACTTTCACCGAGACGTTGTCACGCGTGATCACATCCTGCGGTGGCACTTCCAGGGCGATCGTTCGCAGGCTCACCCGCACGATCCGATCGATTGGCGCGAACACCAGAATGATCCCAGGGCCTTTCGGCTGCGGCAGCAGTTTCCCCAGTCGAAAGATCACGCCCCGTTCGTACTCCGCCAGGATTTTGATCGAGGCGATGAGATACACCACGACGATGAACGCGAGCAGCAGGAGCGGGGAAGGAGTAATCACCACGACAGCGCCTTTTCCTTTCGTGCGCCGGGTGACCATCCCAGCGCCTGGTCCTTCTTTGATGCTCGCGGGCCCCACCCTCGCCGGCCTCTCGGCTCAGCGCAATGGCCAGCAGTTCTCTCCGCTCGGTCAGCTGTTCCGGACGGTCAGCGTAAGACCGTCGACGGCGGTCACTCGGACTCGCGCGCCCTCCGCGATCGGCTCCGACGCGACCGCCGTCCAGATCTCGCCGTGGGTCATCACGCGCCCTCGCAGTCCCGGCTCGATTGCCGTCAGCGCCTTCCCCGATTCGCCGATCATGGCTGCGACACCGGTGACGGGTCGAAGCCGTTGCGAGGCGACGGCGAGGCGCAGGAGAAATGCGGAGATACCGGCAAATCCCAACGCGATCGGCAGCACCGATTGCAGACTCACCTGAAGTTCTGGCAAAGGGGAATCGACGAGGATCATCGCACCGAAAATCAGGCTCGCCAGACCGCCCACCGTGAGCAGCCCATAGCTCGTGACCTTGAGCTCGATCACGAACAGCGTCATCCCGAACAGAATCAACAGCACACCGGCGAAATTCACCGGAAGGATCTGGAAGGCAAAGAACGCGAGCAGGAGACACAGGCCGCCGGCCACGCCCGGCAGCACGGCGCCGGGGCTCCACAGTTCGATCGTCAGGCCGAGCGTGCCGAGGCTCAGAAGCAGATACGCCACGTTGGGATGGGCGATTGAACTGAGGACGCGTTGCCGCAGCGTCATCGCGATCGGAATGACAGGAGCGTTTGCCGTCTTCAACACGACGGCCGTGCCGTCGAAGCGCGTCACGGTCGTGCCGTTCAACGCGTTCAGCAGGCCGCGGACATCCGATACCACCAGATCCACAAGCGGCGGCGACGCGTTGCGCGCTTCCTCGTCGGTGAACGCGCGGCTGTTGTTGACCGCTTCTTCCGCAAGCGCCACGTTTCGATGACGGCGGCTGGCGAGCGTCCGCGCATACGCGGCGACGTCCTGGGCGGCCTTCTTCGCCGTGGTCTCGTCCAACTTCTCGCCGCCGCCGGCCACCGGGTGCGCCGCGCCGATGTGGGTGCCCGGCGCCATCGCTGCGACATCCGCGGCAATCGTCAGCAGAAAACCGGCCGACGCGGCACGCGCGCCGGACGGACCGATGAAGATCGCCACCGGCGTCCGTGCCGCGAGCATGTGCGTGATGATGTCACGGGTGGAATCGACGAGCCCGCCGGGCGTGCGCAGCGTGAAGACGACGAGCACCGCGCCGGCACGATCGGCGCGATCCATCGTTTCGATCATGTATTCCGCCGATACCGGATGAATGATGCTGTCGACCTCGGCCGAATAAACCGAGGCACTGGCGGTTTCGTGAGGCTGCGCGCTCACAATGCCGGACGCCGCGAGCGTCGCGACAAGGCCGGCGACCCTCCAGGCAGACCGGACAGGCATGACCGTTGCGCTTCGCTATTATGACGCTTGTCGGTCGAGCATGGGTTGCTGGAGGCTCGAGACCTGGTTGGGTCCTGAATCAGCCGTGGATCGCTGCCTCGTACGTTGTCGCACACACGAACGTGTATGCCACCCCTAGTGTTATCCATCGTCCCTGAGCCGAGGTCGACATGTCTTCACGGAGAGCGCGGCCCGAGGCGGAGCTGTTCTGGCGCGACCTGGTTGACCCCACCAAGGGTGACCGGTCCGCGCCGCCGCAGATCGCATCTCAACTCGTGCAGAACAGCTTCATCCGGATCGATCGCTCGACGGCGACTGGACGGAGACCGCACAACGGACGTTTCAGCAGGCGCGCTCGTGTTCGAAATAGACCATTGCGACTCCATCGTCATGGATCCGCTGACCTGACCGATGGCCGGGACGATCCGATACGCTTGCGACCGTACTTTACTGCTGATATAAGTCCCGGTACTTAATTCCGTCCTCGCGGCATTGTCTACTCAGGCCTCTTTTCAAACCCGCTTGGGAGGTCGCGATGATCCGCAGACCCGTCGCTCTCGCGTTCGTCGTCCAATTCCTGATCGCTGCGCCAGCGATGGCTCAAAACCAGGGGAGCCTGCGCGGCTACGTCACCGACGAGCAGGGCGGATCGCTGCCCGGCGTGACCGTCACGGCAACCAGCCCGGCGTTGATACAACCGTCGATCGCCGTCACTGAAGCCGACGGGGCGTACCGCCTGATCAACCTCCCGCCGGGTACCTACTCCGTCTCGGCCGCGCTGACCGGCTTTGCCAGCTACCGGCGGACCGACGTTCTGCTGCGCGCGGGGGCGAACTTCCAGGTCGACATCGTGATGAAGCTCGGCGCGTTGGAAGAATCGGTCACCGTCGCCGGCGAATCGCCGATGCTGGAAGTGAGCAAGCCGAGCAACGTGCTGAACATCTCGGGCGAGTTCCAGCGCGAGATGCCGATCCAGGCCCGGCGCAACTGGAGTGATTTCCTCGAGATTACCCCCGGCGTCCACTCGCGGCCGTTCGACGACGGCAGCGGCCGGATGGTCTACTTCGGTCACGGCACGGAGCATTTCGCGCACGTCGTGCAACTCGAAGGCGCCATCGCCTCGAACTATCAGGATGCGCAAATCACCTACGTCGCAATGGGCGCCGACATGGTCGACGATGTGCAGGTCAAGACGGGAGGCGTCGATGCGTCGGCCCCGATGGGGACCGGTCTGAATATCAACGTCATCACGAAGAGCGGCGGGAACATCTTCAAAGGCTCGGCGGCGTACGCCTATCAGCCGGATGCGTGGAACGGCGACAACGTCGACAACTGCTCGGCCAGTGCCGGCTGCCACCCGGGCGCGGGAGGCTCGGGCGGGACGCCGACGACGGCCATCGTGCGGCAGTTCGACGGCGGTTTCGGTGGCCCGATCGCGCGGGACAAGATGTGGTTCTTCGGGTCGGTGCGGCGTGCGGATCTCGAATCCGGCATCAGCCGGACCGCCGACAACGTCCGCTACCTGCGCATGTTCTTCCCGAACGTCGATCTCTTCAACAACACGACGACGAGCTGGCAGCCCTACGCGAAGGTGACGGCGAAAATGTCGGCCAGCCACGAATTCGCGGCGTTCTACCAGCACGATCGTTTGAAGGCGACCGGAGATCGCGAATACGACTACACGCACGCCACGCTGTATTCCACCGGCGGCTCGCTGTACGGGGGCAAGCTGACGTCCCTGTGGGGGCAGCGGATGACGACCACGTTCCTGGTCTCGTACAACAACAAGGGCGGGTCGGATGCGAGCACGTTCGCCGATTACGACGGCAGCGGTCCCGACACGATTATTCACGCGGGCGCATTCGCGAACGGCGCCCGCATGGTGGGGACCGGTCGATTGGTCGAGGGCGGCAACCTGGAAGGCAATGGCCCGGGAGGACCCGGCGGATCCGAGTCGCTGTCGCCGTCGTCGCTCTGGACGATCCGCGGCGATCTGACGTACTTCAAGGATGGGCTCGCCGGCTCGCACGAGTTCCAGACCGGCTTCTACGGTGCGCCGCTCAGCAAGTACGACACCGAGAACATCTACATCAACAACGGATTCATCCTCGAGGAGCGCTCGATGGTGGATCCGAACGACGCCTCCAAGGGCACGGTGCCATTTCACCGGCAGTATGTCGACACAATCGACATCAAGACACGCCAGGCGCGCGACCGCGACTACGCGTTCTACCTCCAGGACAACTGGAAACCGACCGGCCGGCTGACGGTCATGGCCGGCATCCGGTTCGATTTCGTCAAGCGCGTCGACGAGCTGTTCAACGTGGTGCGCGAGAACGCTCATACCACCCAGCCGCGGCTCGGCTTCTCGTATCTGGTGAGCCGCGACGCGCGCAACGTGCTTCGCGGCAGTTACGTGCGCGTCGGCGAGCAGATGATGGGGCGCGACGCCGTGACGACGTTCGGCGGGAATGCGCGCGTCGGCCTGCGCGACGACTACGGCGTCAACCTGGATCAGAAGATCGACTCGACGATTCCCACGCTTGCGAATACGGCGGCGGTGGCGGCGAACCAGTTCGCGTCAGACCTGCACCAGCCGTTCGTCGACGAGTTCATCCTCGGCTTCCGCAAGCAATTGCCGTATTCGATTGGCATCGACGTCGCCGGCATTCACCGCGCCTACCGCGACACGTATGCGAATTACGAGATCAATGGTTTCTGGCCGACCGGACCGAATCAGCCGTTCGGCGGATACGGAGCCATCGATCCCAACCGCGGGAACGTGTTCCAGGAGCGCAACAACACCTGGAGCCAGTTGAACTACACAGCGCTCGAAATCACGCTGACCAAGAACCTGTCGCACGGGTTCCAGTTCATGGCGGGGATCAACCGGCAGTGGCAGCACATCAGCGGCGACTGGAATCCGCACGATCCGGCGAAGTTCATCCAGCCGTCCGCATTCCCGAACGACAAGCTGCTCTACATGCCGCGCGGCAACAACGAGGAGAACAGTCTGCCGTTGACGACTGGCACGACCGTCCACACCTACGGTCCGACGTGGCAGAAATACCGCCTGAACTTCGGCGGCACGTATCTCGCGAAGTACGACGTCACCCTGGCGGCCAGCTACACGATCGAAGCAGGGCCGTGGTCCGGTGCGATCGTCGACCTGCTGCCGGCCGCGGATCCGGTCTTCGGTCCGACCTCGGTCGTCTCGTCGACCGGGGTCGTGCAGAACAATCCGCTGTCGACCAAGATGCGCTTCGTCTTTCCGACGCGCGGCGACGGTCAGGTGCTCGCGCCCGCGGTGCGAACGCTCGGCTTCAAGATCGGCAAGAGGCTGGCCCTCGGCGGAACGCGGTCAGCGGAAATCGCGGCGAACATCTTCAACGCGACGAACGCGGGCAATTTCACGCAGTACAACTACAACGGCGCCAACGAGGTGTTCAACACGGCGAACTACCTGCAGTTCCGCAATCAGCAGCCGGCGCGGGCGCTACAGGCGACATTCGTCTATCGCTTCTAACGGATCGTTCGCCTGAACTGAAGACAGGCTCTCCCTCTGAACTCTCGTCGGGACACCTGCGCCTGCCGAAAGTCAACGCTCGGTTCGAACGGCCGCCTTTAGTTCGCCCTGTTGCAGGCCGAGGTGTGTTCGCGTCCGATCGAAGTGCCGGCGGCACGCCGCAAGAACGCGACGCACGTGCGCCTCATTGAGGATGTTCACGTGATCAAGGCACTCGCGTCGCGTCGGTTCTCCAACGCGACATTCTGACAACCGCGAAGCGCCACCGAGACTGCGTGGCCGACCACCATCAGCCGTGAGCACGCGGCCGATAGCGGATGGCGTCTCGGAGCATCACCAGAAGCGAAACCAGCACTGAGGTTATCGCGAACGTAACCTATCGGTCACCCTCCGCGAATTGGATACCGCCAACGCGTATCGAGTGTCACGCAGGCGCAGATCGCAAACGCCCTTACATCGGCCGGAGTCGGGTCCGAGGATGAAGAACAAAGTCTTCCCCGGCGGCGACTATCGTCAAGGAGCGTGCGCCTGCCGGGGCTTTCGCGCGGACCGCGACTTGCGTAGGGCGATCAATCGCCACAAGCGGCTGTGACAAGTGTGCGAGCGATCATGAAAGACACGTTCAAACTGCGCCCGGAGTCTCTCGTCCTGCCTCCGAGCGACACTTCAGACTCGCGTCCTCCTCGCTCATGAAAACGCGGCTCGGACGGTTAGCGAACATGGTACACGCTCGCGCCTCGGAACCGCGGCCCACACCCGCAGTCCGGATCGGGCCTCGATGCATCTGTCGCCGACAACTTTGCCGCGCTGATGCGCTCGGACATGGAATTGTCGTCGTCTGACGCACTCGCCATGCGAGCCCGGCGAGTCGCCCTGCGCATTCTGTGCGGCATCGGCGTCGTGGCCGGAACCGCGCTCAACACGGCGCAGAGCACGACGCCGGTTCAAGTGGGCAATCAGATCGCGGGGACGTTTGGCGATGCGAGCGGACACTCGGGCCAGTCGCATCTCGTGTATGCGGCGAACGCGCGCGTCTGGTGGTTGTTTACGCTGACGTCGGCGGCTGATACCCACGGCGGCACGACTCATCTCGTAAAGGCATATCACTCGTCCGCTGCAGACCTCGCGACGTCGACGTGGACGGCGGCCGCCGACAGCCCGGTGCCATCCGCATGCGGCGGCTGCTTCATGGGCAGCGGACGCGCACTCGGCATCGCGTACATCAACAACGCGCCGACCGACGTCGTCCACGCCGAGATCGCCATCGCGTCCGACGGCGGCAACGGCCTGACCGGCCATATCCGCGCAACCGTGACGGCGACGTCGATCACGTGGGGAACGTGGGGGTATCACGACGAACCGGCCGCAATTTGGACGTTGCCCAGGGCGGTGACGCTTGGCGTCTCGACGGGCAAGGACATCCACTCGGCAGGGCCGATCCTGCAGCAGGAGGTGGACGCCAACGCGAGAAGGTCGAACAGCCCCGACACCGGCGCGACGTGGACCAATGCGTTCTCGAACGTCTCGGTGATCGACAACAGCATGATCAACGCGAGCAACTCGCTGACGTTCGCGTCCCTGGCGAACAACGCAATGCTCGCCGTGTACGACAACGGCGGCGGCCAATCGCCCTGCTACAACTGCGGTGGAATAGGAGTTCCCGAGCCGAGTCTCTCCAACCTGAATTACAAGAAATCGAATCCGGACGGCTCGTGGCCGTCGGTTGTCATCGGGAGCCAGGGGCTCGGCGACGGCGTCGTCTTCACGTCTGACGCCACGATCGATCAGAACGATTGGGCGCTCGTTCCCGTGAGCCCTACGACGATCTATGTGTTCCGGCAGAGAGCCCCAGGCACCGGCGTCGACGCGGCGCTGTACGACGCCGCGGCGAACACCTGGTCCACGCCGGCCGCGACCCCGCCATCGTTTGGCGCCGGACAAGCGGCCAAGGGCGGCGCCGGATTGTTTGGCGCGACCGACGGCACGGCGATCTGGCTGTTCGTCGTCAACATCGATGCGGCCAACTCGATCCTCTACAGCAAGTACGACGGCAGCGCCTGGACGCCGTGGACAGCGGTGCCGGGCACCGGAAGCGGGACGCACACGCGCGGATTCATCTCCGGATTCCCGGTCGCCGCTTCAGGGCAGATCGGCTTGATTTGGACCGAAGGTACAAATCCCTACACCGTGTTTACGACGTCTCTGCCGACGGCAACGGCGCCGTCGACACCGACCGCGACGCTGATCGTGGCGCCCGACTCGATCACTCCGGGCCAGTCGGCGACGCTGACGTGGAACACGACGAATGCGACGACGGTGACGCTCGATCAGGGAATCGGCAGCGTGGGCGCGTCCGGTACGCGGATCGTGTCGCCTTCGACGACGACGACCTACACGCTGACTGCAACGAATTCCGCTGGCACCGCAACGTCCGCTGGCACCATCACTGTCAATCCGCCGCCGTGTACGTTCACGCTCGACGCGACGGGCACGACGCCGGGTGCGGCGGCGACAAGTGGCACGGTCGGCGTGACGGCGTCAGCAGGGAGCTGCACCTGGACGGCGACGAGCAACGCGCCGACCTGGTTGACGGTGTCCGCGGGTTCAAGTGGGACCGGCAACGGCACGGTCAGTTACTCCGTGGCCGCGAATCTGACCACGACGCCGCGGACCGGGACGCTGACGATCGCGGGGCAGACCTTCACGGTGACGCAGGCCGGTGC
>DATFWL010000614.1:0-18140 GCA_035259385.1 Vicinamibacterales bacterium
CGGATCCGGCAATTCCTGCAGCCACGGATTGTTGGCGTGCGTTCCGTCCCGGACGGCGACCGGCTCGTACAGATGCAGTTCGTAGGTGTCGCGGCGCCGACTGGCGGCGGCGTCCGGCTGCGAGCGAGCGACACTCGCAGCGGACGCGCGCCATTCGGCCGCGAACGGCTTCTCCGATATCGTGCGTGGCGGTATCGCGAAGACGCCGTCGTGCAGGCTGTGATCCCAGAACTCGTCGAACGTGGCGTAGCGCGCCTGTGCGGGGAACAGCGTCTCGCGCCAGACGCCCCGGAGGTAGTCGTAGAAGCCGGGCGATCGGCCAAGCCACGTCAGCAGGCTGTCCTGCGCAGCACGGGTGTCGAACAGCGGCGAAATCGCCGGCTGCGCAAGGCTGTAGCAGGATGCGATCGGCTCAGCGTCGCCCCACGCCTCCAGGAAATGGTGATCGGGACAGACGATGTGCGCATGCGCCGCCGTCTCGTCGAGGCGATCGGCGAGCGACACCGTCAGCGGCACGCGCGCGATCGCGGCGGCGAACCGATCGCTGTCCGGCGCATCGTAGACGGGGTTGACGCCGTACAGGATCAGGCCGCCGACGCGTCCCGCCTCCATGTCGTCCACGAGGCGCGCGAGCGCGACATCGTCGCCGCGCTTCTGGAGCGAGACGTTGTCGAGGTCCAGCGTCGTGCCGATGTTTCCGAGCAGCGCGTTCATTGCGTGGACGAGGATCTGTGTGTCCACGTCGTTGACGCCGCAGACCACGAGCGATTCGCCGCGCGCGCGCCAGAGATCGTCCGCGGTTGAGTCGAGTGCGCGCCGGTCGAGCGCCGATTCGTCCAGATCGGGAACGGCCGCGTCGCCGCGCTTTCGCGCGAGCCGGCGCAGCAGCCCCAGAACCGCGAGCGCCTGCTGCGACGGCCTGATCGCGACGCGGAGATCGGCGTTGCTGCCGGTCAGCGACACACCCGACTCGAACTGCACGTGTCGCGACATCGGTGCGGCCGATTCCGGCCGCCGCCGCATGGCGTACTCGCGCGTGAACTCGACAGGCGACAGCCAGGTACCGAGAAAATCGGATTCGATCCCGACAATCACGCGGGCGGCGCCGAACCGGTAGTGAGGAAGCGCGTCGACACCGAATGCGGTTCGCGTCGCTTCACGAAGGGCGGCGAACGACACCGCGTCGTAGACGACGTGCTCGAACCCCGGCCGGCTCGCCCATTCCGCAATCAGCTTTCGCGTCGCCGGCCCGGCGATCGTCCGCGTGACGAGGACGACGCGCTGGCGGGCGGCGGCGGCCGCCGCAAACCGCTCCGCGACATGTGCGTCGACCGCTGGCCACGCGGCCGGCTGACCGTGCCACAGCGGTCCTTTCAGCCTCGCCTCGTCGTATAGCGACAGGACGGTCGCCTGCCCGGTCGCGCAAGTACCGTTCCCGAATATCAGGGAGTCGGCGTTGCCCTCGATCTTGATCGGACGGCCGTCTCGGGTCTTCGCCAGCAGCGTGCATGCGGCCGAGCAGCCGCCGCATGTCGTGGCGTACCAGTTCGGTACTCCGGGCGTCAGCTCGGCCGGCTGATTGAGCATCGGGATGGCCTTCTGCACCGCCCCGCGCGAGCACGCAGAGGCGGCGGCCGCCGCGATGCTGAATCCAGCGAGCGTCAGGAAGTCGCGGCGGCTCGGTTCCGGCGGCGGACCGCTGCGAGCGCGCTGACCGGCGAAGCAGTCGCGGTCGGCGACACTCCGATCGGCCTGCGCACGCAGCGCCTCCGTGTTCTTCCAGAATTTCAGCTCAACGGCCACGAGTTCCTGCTCCGCGTGTCAGTAGTGACAGTTTCCACAATCGAGTCCAGGACGCGGCGCGTGCGCGCCGCCGACCGTCTGCGCGGCCGCGGTGGTCAGGCGCAATTCCGGGGGCCACGTCCTGTGACAGTCGAGACACCAGCCCATCGTGAGCGGTGCGTCCTGTCGAATTCGCTGCATCGTTTTCACGGCGCCGTGGCACGACTCGCACGCCACTCCGGCGCCGACATGCTGACTGTGGTTGAAATAGACAAAGTCGGGCAGGTTGTGGACTTTCGTCCACGCGATCGGCTGGTTCCGCTGGACCGCTTCCTTCAGCTTCTCGATCTCGATGGTCTGCTTCGTGAGAATCGCGTGACAGTTCATGCACACGTTGAGCGGCGGAATTCCTGCGTGCCGGCTCGTGCGCGCGCCCGAATGGCAATAGAGGCACGGAATGTTCGAATCGCCGGCGTGCAGCGCGTGTGAAAACGCAATCGGCTGTGCAGGAGCGTAGCCCTGATGGATCCCGACGCGCGACAGTTCGCGCGCCGCCAGCGCCGCGGTCGCGGCCACGAGGACGCCGGCAATGAGGAGCAGGACCGCGCGCATGGGGCGATCAGTTCTCCTCTCCGTCGGTACGCGCGATCCTGGCCGTCACGGACTGCAGCCGGAGCGACGCACCGTCAAGCACGTGTCGCGCGGCGGCCGCCGCACCGGCGACGCGCGCGTGCGTCCAGCCGATCAGGCGATCGAGTGGCCCGAGCATCACCTGTGCCGCGGTCGTGAACGGCGCCACTCCGGCAGCCGCAAAGGCGCAGAAGATGTGCGCTCTCGCCAGCAGCGGCAGGCGTCCGACCAGCGCCGGCGACGGTTCGAGGCGGAGCAGCGACAGGACGTACGGAGCCACGGTGACAGCCGACCATGACGATGCCCACCGGAAGGCGACCGCGACGATGACTCCCGAGGCGAGATCGATCAGCAGCAGCGTCCACGCAATCACGTCCACCGGCGAGGCGGACGCGTGGGCGAGCCGCGCCCGGCGCACGCCGAGTGCGATCAGCGCCACCAGCGCCACGCCACCGGCCACGACGCCCGCGCCTTCGAGCCACAGCAGTCGAGCCGGGGCGCGGTTCCAGAGCAGCACGTGCTCCGGAAACGCCAGCGCCGCGACATGGCCGACCGCCACGACCGCGATCGCCCAGCGCCAGGTCGAGCGGACGAGGTCGTGCTCGTCGCTGGCCCGAGGCGCGATCGCAAGCGATCCACGGCGCGCCGCGATCATGTAGCGGGCAATGCACGCCGGGACCACGGCTGCGCCCGTCAGGTACGGGGAGATGACGAAGAGGAACCGGTCGGTCATCGCCGGTCCACCGCCGCCTGGCGCAGAAACGCCCGGAGCGCGAAGGCCTCCTGATCGGTCAGGGCATGCCCCAAGATGGTCGGGACGCGCGGGAAGCAGCCGCGCGCAAGCAGCGCCGACATGCCTTTGTCGCGATAGCGGCCGAATGAACGCGAGAGGTCGGGCCCCAGCGTGCCGCCGGCCGCATCGGTCGCACCGACGCGGTGACACGAGGTGCAGGGGGCGCCGCCTTTGGCAAACGTCCGGCGTCCGGCAAAGAGATCGCTGCCCATCTCGATCTCGTCGCGGGACGCGGTTTCGGCCGCGCGATCCGCGACCTCCGCCGATCGTGCGGGTCCGCCGGCCGCGAGGTAGTCGAGCAGGGCGCCGATCTCGCCGGGAGACAGGCGCTGATCCGGCATCCGCTGCCTCTTGAACTTCGCGAAGAGCGCCCGCGCCGTCGCGTCGCCGGATTGAATCAGTCGCTCGGAGGAAGCAATCCACGCCGCGAGCCACTGGCGGTCGTGCCGATCGGTCGCGCCCTTGAGGTCCGGTCCGACGAGCACGCCGTGGCCAAACGTGTGGCAACTGCTGCAATTGCGCACGAATGTCGTCGCCGGATCGGGCGCGGCCGTTGCGATCGATGCCGCGCCACACAGTGCGACGAGAAGACCGACCTTCACCATCAACACCCTGTAACGAAAAAATCGATCGTTCGGCACCGCGTCTGGTCGATGCGCCGGCAACGAATAGAGCGTTCCCATTCCGGTCTCTCGCCACCTGGGTGACAGTGCCCGCGCACCGGGGGATCTGCGTCAAACGAACGGTTGTGCGTGTGTGACATCGCCGATGGCGGCCCGCGGTACTACCGTGAGCCGTTGGAGGTGTCGCCGTGAAATTAGGCGAATGTGAGACCGGGAACAATTCCACCAAGGTGGTCGTTCCTGGTCGAAGAAACCAACGGTTTCTTTATAAACCGTTCTCCGCTCTCAACACCGTCGCATCTTGTGGATCAGGCGCGCGCATGATGGTCATGCCGGCGCGCGGCGACGTGTTCGGGAGTGGCGCGTGCGAACGCAGGCGCACGTTCGATCGGGCGAGATCAAGGCCGGCGCGCCGGGCGCCGCGGAACGAGTCGCCAGAAATGCTTCTCGTCGAGCAGCGTGATGTGATGACCTTTTTCGCGGAGCCGTTTGATTTCCATCAGCTTCAATCCGCCGTCGCGGCCGGCTGCCTGCAGCGGATTCGGGCGCCCGCGGACGACGACGGTCGTCCGAATCGACGGCGCGGAGTGGATGATCGCCCCGGCCTTGCGGGCGGCGGCGATCGCTTCCTTCCGGCGCACGCTCAGGATGCCCGTGAACGCGATGTGCACGCCGTTCAGCGTCCGGAGGCGTCCTGCCCTCAACTCGAGGGGTGGGTTGCGGAGCGCCGTGATCATCTCGTCGGCGCTCTCATATCGCTTCCGCCGCTCGCCGACGCAGCGGTGCACGATCTCCTTCAGCTGATCGCTGCAGGTGAGGCGACGGACGTCGTTGGAGCGAATCCGGGATCGGGCGTCGCCCTTGATCAGCATGGCGAGCAGCTGGCCCACCTGATACACGTCGTCGCGCGCCTGCCATTTCGGAACCGCACGGGCGAGGATATCGCTCGGCGCGGTCAACGCGTTCATCGTCCGCGCGGTGATGCCGCGCCGGTCGCTCTGCTGCCGCACGATGCCGAAGTCGCCCAGCTTGAGGCGGTAGCCGTCGCAGACGAACACGTTCATCGGCGTGAGATCGCGATGGAGCGCCTGGCCGCGATGGAGCTTCGCGAGCACCTCGAGCAGGCCGGCGATCTCCCGGCGGGTGCTTGCTTCGCTCCAGCGCCGGTCCGAGCGCTGCAGGCACGCGCTGAGATCGCCGTGGCGGGCGTACTCGAGCGTCAGGCAGTAGAGCGGGCGGCGGCCGTGCATCAGCGGAAAGCGATCGAAGATCTGCATCGCGCGCGGATGGCCGTCGAGCAGGAAGCCGAAGTAGGCCTCGCGGACCCAGCCATCGATCCGCTCGCTCACTTTGATGCAGACCGCCTCCGGCACGGTCGCCGATCGCCCCAGCCGCGTTGCCAGATACGCCTGACCGAATCCGCCTTCGCCGAGCATCCGCTCGATCCGGTAGCGGAGATGCGTCTCGGGACTCTCGACGATCTCGTCCGGCGTCAGCAGCGGGCGCGTGCCATCGAAGGCGAACGGCGCGGTTGCGATGCTGCGCGTGGTCGCGGACGTGGCGTACGGCACGCCGTCATTCTACGCCCGAGCTGTCTCCGCACACGCGGCGGCTGTTCCGTGTCGCGTCAGAGGTAACTGACCCACCAGGCGCGGCGCTGCTGTTTGATCCCGGCGTACCACCGGCATGCCGGGTAGAGCAGCACGACGACGACGATCCACCACGCGTACACCACGGGAAGCGAGTAGCCCCATCCTGGAGGCGGCGTGATCGGGTACTGATCGAGCCGCGGCGACTCGAACATCCAGTGCGCGCTGCCGTACCGCGCGTAGCAGACGGCGATCGCCAGCACGTGGATCAGCGTCAGGTGGAGGACGAAGTAGAAGAGCGGCACCTTGCCGTAGACGCGCGATGGCAGCAGGAGCGACGGCGTTCGTGCGTCGATGCTCCAGAGCACGAGCGCCGCGGGTCCAAGCGTCATCAGCAGAAAGAGCAGCGACGGCGGATACTTGGTCGTGTTGAGAACGGACAACGCCGTGAAGAGCGCCGACGGCTGTGCGCTCCACCGGACCGGATCGCCGTACAGGTTCACCCAGCGCAGCACGAGGAAGGCGATCGTCAGCGTGATGCCGAGATGGAGCAGGATCCGGCGGCGGCGGTCGCCGTCGCGCGAGTACAGCGTGCCGAGACCGAATCCAACCGCCGTGACGCCGATCCACGGAATCAGCGGATAGGCCACGAACACGATGTGCCCGGGCCTGGCGACCACGACGCCCGGCGCGTGGAGGATCGTCCAGAGCGGTGCGAACGGGCCGAGCGACGCCGAACGGATCGGATCGAGCAGGTTGTGCCCCGCGATCATCGCGGCGCCGATCGCCGCCACGGCTCCTGGCGGCAGGCGCACGAGCCCGCCGAGGACGATCATCGACCAGCCAAGCGCCCACAGCACTACCAGCATGGTCACGCGATAGTCGACGTTGAACTGGTAGCCGAAGCAGCGGAGGGCGGTCAGCTCGAGCGCGACCAGCCAGAGGCCGCGCGTGACCAGCAGTCGCGACAGTTGCGGGACGCTGCGGCGGCCGAGCGTCAGGTACGCGCTCGTGCCGGTGAGCAGGAAGAACACCGGCGCGCAGATGTGCGTGATCCAGCGGGTGAAGAAGAGAGCGGCGGTCGTGCGGGTGAGATCGGTCGGGCTGATCGCTGTCGCGCCGAAGAAGTCGCGGGTGTGATCGAGCGCCATCAGGATCATGACGAGGCCGCGCAGCACGTCGATCGATTCGACGCGGCTGCGGCTCACCGGCGGACGAGTCACGACGCTCACCGCAGCAACCTGAGGTCGAACTCGAAGGGTTGCGGCTTCCCGATCTCGATCGACTCGAAGTCGGCATGATGCGGATTCAGCAGGTAGTTGGATTCGTCGGGAATAATCACGTTCGGGACTTCGAGGACGGCCGAGGTGCCATCTTTCACCCAGGCGTCGCCAACGAGCGCGAGCTCGGCCACCGCCGGAGACGATCGCCATTTGTCCGGCAGTCGCTGACGATCGAGCCGCAGCACCATGTGCTCGTGAAAGCGGCACCGGATCGCGACGTACGCAGCGAGCGCATTGCTGCTGCCGAGGTGAACGAGGAGCTCGAGCGCAGCCAGCGCAGGACTGGCCGCGGTGTAGACGACGGGCAGCCCGCGCGAATTCCAGCGGCCGCCATACAGGCGCGCGCCCTCGCCCTCGAATGCGGTCGCCGCGTGCTTGGCCTTGACGATTCGCCAGGCGGTGAGCACGTGATCTACGGAAACACGCCGTGCTCGAGCCGGCCAATCAGCGCTTCGACTTCGCGCGCACCGAGTCCGGTCTTCGCGAGATCGAGCGGGACCGCGCCGCCGAGGCCCAGCTGCGGCCGGGTGAGCCAGTCGGCTGCCGCCGCCGGATCGCCTTCGAAGAGCGTCAGCGCGAGGCCGAACAACCGCGACGCGCTGAGCAGGCGGTCCGATTCCTCCGGCAGCAATCGGCCCTCGCCTTTGCGGCGCGTCAAGGTGCGGCGCGGGATGTCGACCAGCTCCGTGATCCGGTCGAGCGGCAGCGAGGTGTTCCGTTGAAAGCGCTCGAGCGTGCGGTACGGGAACCCGCGCATGATGCTGCGCAGGAGGCCCGGCGCGTCGAACGCGTCGAGGCCGAGCAGCACCGCATATGCATGCGGTCCCGGCGATCCGCGCCGCAGGAAATCGTGGAAGCGGGCGACGTCGCGTTCGGCGGGTTCGGCCTGGTCGCGCGACGCGGAGACAGCCATGGCAGCGGAGCGGGCCATATGGCCTCATTATCGAGCCAAATGGCCGATACGTCAATGCCTGCGGCCGAGGCGCCGGCCCGTCCGGCATCCCTGCGTCCGGCGGCGCGGCGTTTGGATCGAACCGCACTATGGACGATCCGGTGCCCGATGAGGTCGTGCAGGGGGATCTCTCGGAGGCCGAGAAGCGCGCGCACGTGATCCGCCTCGTATTCGGCGGGTCCGAGGAGCGGTTCGACCGGTTCTGCCGCGCGATCCGCGACGTCGTTCCCGACGGGACCACGGTCGTGCTGCGCGGCAGCGCCGTGACCGGCCGCCGCTGGAAAGACCAGGCGCCGTTCGACAGCGACGGCCCCGGGACGAGCGATCTCGACCTCACGCTCGTCGGCAGCAGCGCACTCCTCTTCTTTACGGTGAGCGGTTTCTTCGTGCCCGGCGTCCACACCCGTCCGTTGAGCGACCGCGATCCCGACATCGCCCCAGGCCTCGTGCCGCTGCGCAATCGGCTGATGGCGATGGTCCACCGCCCCGTCAACATCCAGGCGTCGCGCGACATCGTGATTCAATTTCGCGGCGACCTGCTCGGGCAGCCGTACCTCACGCTGTTCGAGAAGCCGGCGGGCATTTCAGTGACCGGCCCGCACCCGGCATGACGTTCCGCCTGCTGACCTACAACATCCAGCGGGGCGGAGCCGGACGCGCCGATGCGCTCGCGCACATCATCAACGGCTGCGCGCCCGACATCGTCATCCTCCAGGAAGCGACGCGACCGGACATCGTGCGCGCGCTCGCCGAACGCACCGGGATGGCCGGCGCGCAGTCGTTCAAGGGACAGTCGCTCGGGTACCTGAGCCGCGTCCCGGTGGCGCACGTGCAGTGGCATCGACCGCGCCTGTCGCGCCATGCCTTCATCGAAGTCGTCCCTGCAGGGTCGCGCATGCGCATCTTCGGCGTCCACCTGAGCGCGGTGCTCGCGGCGTGGACCGAGCGCCGGCGCATGTTCGAGCTGCGGGCGCTGCTCGCGGCGATCGCCGAGCATCAGCATGGTTTCCACGTGCTCGCCGGCGACTTCAATACGCTCGCGCCGGGAGAGGATCTCGATCCGCGGCGCCTGCCGCCGCGGCTGCGCCCGCTGGTCTGGCTGAGCGGCGGCCGCATGACGTGGCGGACGATCCGCACGATCAAGGAGGCCGGCTACGTCGACACCTTTCGCGCGCGCCATCCGGATGACCCGGGCATGACGATGCCGGCGTGGGATCCGCACGTGAGGCTCGACTATGTCTTCGTGCCAGCGGGCTTCGGCGACCGCGTCAGCGCGGTTGCCGTCGTCCGCGACGCTGCGGCGGCAAAGGCGTCCGACCATCTGCCGATCGTGGCCGATCTGACGATTCGCTGACGCCGCTGTCAGCGGTCCCCCCTGCACGGCGGAGATAGAATGATCGAATGCAGCGAGCGCTGATCGCCGTTCTGTTGACCGTCTGCTCGGCCGGGGCGCTCGCGCAGCAGCGCGACCGCGCAAACGTCCCCGATCAGTACAAGTGGAACCTTGCCGACGTGTATCCCTCCGAGGACGCGTGGCGGGGCGCGAAGGACAAGCTTGCCGCCGACCTGCCGCAGATGAAGCAGTTCGAAGGCAAGCTGAGCTCCTCTCCGAAGGTACTGGCCGACGGCCTCGAGCGCCAGGCCGCGTTCGACAAGGATCTCTCGCGTCTCTACGTCTATGCGGGCCTGCTGGCCGATCAGGACACGCGCGACAGCCATCACGAAGGCATGCGGCAGGAGATGATTCAGCTGGCAGCGAAGTTCGGGGCCGAGACGGCGTTCGTCGAGCCCGAACTGCTGCGCGCGGGCAAGGCGACGCTCGACCGCTTCGTGACATCCGAGCCGCGACTCAAGGTCTACGGGTTTTATCTCAATGACGTCGCGCGCCGCGCTGCGCACACGCTGACCGCGAGGGAGGAACAACTGCTCGCCGACGCGGGACCGCTCGCCGGGGCGCCGTCGAACACCTTCACGATCCTGTCGAATGCCGACTTTCCGTACCCGACCGTGACGCTGAGCGACGGCAAGGCGGTGAAGATCGATCAGGCGGCGTTCGGCGATCTGCGCGCGCTGCCCAATCGCGGCGATCGCGAAAAGGTGATGTCCGTCTTCTTCACCGCGCTCGGCAGCTTCCGCCGCACCTACGGCGCGACGATGAACGGTGAAGTGCAGAAGGTCGCGTTCTTCGCGAAGGCGCGACACTACCAGACGGCCGTCGAGGCGTCGCTCGACGGCGCGAACATCCCCGTGTCCGTGTACACCCGCCTCGTGGACGGCGTGAACCGCAATCTACCGGCGTTCCACCGTTACCTGCAGCTTCGCAAGCGGATCCTCGGCCTCAGCGATCTTCACTACTACGATCTCTACGCGCCGCTGGTCGGCTCGGTGAAGCTCGAGTACACGCCGGAGGAAGCGCAGGCGATCATCCTCGACGCCGTCGCCCCGCTTGGCGCCGAGTATCAGGCGACGATTCGCCGCGCGTTTCAGGAACGCTGGATCGATCTGCTGCCGACCGAAGGCAAGCGGACCGGCGCATATTCGAACGGCGGCGCCTACGACGTCCACCCGTACATGCTGATCAACTTCATGGGCAAGTACGCCGACGTCAGCACCGTCGCCCATGAGCTCGGCCACACGATGCAGAGCTACTTCTCGAACAAGACCCAGCCGTACCCGCTCGCCAGCTACCCGATCTTCGTCGCCGAAGTGGCGTCGACCTTCAACGAATCGCTGCTGATCGACTCGGTGCTGAAAAGGATCAAGGACGACGACACGCGGCTCGCGCTCCTCGGCAACTATCTCGAGAACATCAAGGGCACGGTGTTCCGCCAGACGCAGTTCGCCGAGTTCGAGCTGGGCATGCACGAGATGGCAGCGAAGGGGCAGCCGATCACCGGTGATGCGCTCGCGAAGCTGTATCTCGACATCACGAAGAAGTACTACGGCGACGCGCAGGGCATCTGCAAGGTGGACGACTACATCGCCCACGAGTGGAGCTACGTCCCGCACTTCTATCGCGACTTCTACGTGTTCCAGTACGCGACGTCGTTCATGGCCTCCGAAGCGCTGGCGGCCAAGGTGAAGGCCGGCGATCAGGGCGCCCGAGACCGCTACCTGCGGTTCCTGAGCGCCGGCGGCTCCAAGTATCCGATCGACCTGCTGCGCGACGCGGGCGTGGACATGACCACCGACGAACCGCTCGATCTGACGATCAAGACGATGAACCGCGTGATCGACGAAATGGAGACAATCCTCGGCAGGCGGCCGGCGACCGCACGCTGACGCGATGCGCCGACCTCCACGCTCGACGCGGCGGCTTATGAGCCGAGAAACAGAATCACGCCGGCGCCGCTGCGCAGTCCAATCGTCCGATTCGTGGCATCGGTGCTGATGAGCGACGAAGGTGGCGAGAGGGTGGTGCGTCCGAAGGCGAGGCCGACTTCGCCGAACAGGCCGAAGTGCTTCGCCACGCTGTACTGTGCGCCCAGCGATCCCGAGATGTTGTAGTTCGACGTCTTCGTCGTGCCGCTGGGCGCCGGCACGCCAGGTGGCAGGGAGACGGTGAGATTGGTCGACGAGGTCGCGCGCGAGTAGGCGAACCGCGGGACGACGTAGATCCGCAGCCCCTCGTGGGTCGAGACGTAGATCAACGCGCTCACGCCGGGGCCGATCGTGTTGGTCTCGGTCGTCGTCGTCACCGCGTTGGTCGTGAGGCCGGTGACGTTGAAGATCGTTTGAACGGTGGTCGTCTCCGTCGAGGAGTGCGTCCAGTTCAGCTCCGGCCGGATTGCGATCCGATCCGCGAGGGTCCACAGGACACCGACCTGCGCGGGGTAGCCCATCACGATACCGAACCGTGGCGTGCTCTGTGCCGCCGCCCCACGAGGCCACACGAAGAGCCCGATGATCAGGATGAAAAGTGTGCGCCGCATGACGTCAGCCTACATTAGGATCCGACTGCCATGAGCATCACACGCCGCAGTTTCGTCGAATGGGCCGCTTCCATTGCCGCGCTGGCTGCGTCGGCGCGCGTGCGCAGCGATCTCGCGGCAGCGACGCTCGACGATCGCGGAGCCGGATTCCGGCCGGAATTGCTGCCATCGCAACAAGCCGTTTGGGACCAGCAGGTGTGGATGGCCGGGCTGGGACCGAAGTACACCGGCAACACGGCGCACACCAGGTTCGTCGACTTTCTCGCGGCCGAGTTCAAGGCGGCCGGTTGCGAGATTGCTCGCGACAGCTACCGGCTGCCGCGTTGGGATGCGCGGCGCTGGGAGATTACCGTGACGCCAGCAGCGGGGCAGCCGTTCAAAGCGCCGGTCACGTCCTACTTTCCCTACTCCGGCCAGACGCCGGCCGCAGGTGTCACCGGAGCACTCGCGTTGCCCCACCGGGTGCTCGCCAGAAAAGCACTGGTCACGGCCCACGGCTCCGCGCCCGGCGGGGCGGCCCCGTTCGCGGCCACCCGCGAGCGAGCTGATTTTGCACCCTGCTCCAAGAATTCGTCGCTGGCACGCTGGTAGCCCGACACGGATTCTTAATTCTCAATTCCAGATTCTTAATTGTGGGCGCTACTCCGTAAACCGGTACTTCAGCAGCACCCACAACGCGACCACCCCGTCGCGCCAGGTGATCTTCTTGCCTTCCTCGTAGCCGCGGCCGTCGTAGCTGATCGGCACCTCGTAGACCTTGTAGCGCCGCTTGAACACCTTCGCGGTGATCTCCGGCTCGATCCCGAAGCCGTTCGACTTCAACTCCATCGACCGCAGCACGTCGGTTCGCATCACCTTGTAGCAGGTCTCCATGTCGGTGAGCATCGTGTTGTAGAGGAGGTTGGTGATGAAGGTGAGCAGCCGGTTGCCGAGATAGTGGGTGAGCAGGAAGACGCGGTGAGTGCCGAGGAATCGCGACCCGAACACGACGTCGGCGCGCCCCGACGTGATCAGGCTGGTGAGCAGCGGGTACTCCTCCGGGTGATATTCGAGATCGGCGTCCTGGATGATCATCAGGTCGCCGCTGACCGCGGTGAATCCGCGCCGCAACGCAGCGCCCTTGCCGGCGTTCTGTTGCTGCCTGAGCAGCGTGAACCCGAGCTCCCGCTGCAGCCGATCCAGGATCTCGCTCGTCCCGTCGGTCGACACATCATCCACCACGATCAGCTGGATGCGGATCGGCACCGCCAGCACGCGGCGGATGATCTCTTCGATGGTGTGCCGCTCGTTGAACACCGGCATCACGACCGACAGCAACGGATCGCGCGGTAGGCGCTGCGCCGCGCGTGCGAGCGTCGAGCCGGGCGTGGTCATGCGGACTGCGGACGCGCGCGGCCGACGGCGAACAGCGAGAGTCCGATCGGCGGCACGAACACGCGCTCGAGCGGCAGCGCCCAGGGGGCGATCAGCCGATCGAAGAGGCGCACTTGTCCCGTGGTGTGCTCCGTGTTTCCGGTGACGTACAGGTTGTACATCCAGCCGAGCAGGCCGATCGGGTTCGTATAACGCATCGACACGACGTCGAGGCCGGCGGCGGTGAACGCCGCGCGCAGCGTCCGCTTCGAGTACCGGCGGTGGTGCCCGAGCGCGGCATCGTGCGGCCCGTAGATGCGCTGGATCGCGGGCACGAAGATCAGCACCCGGCCGCCGGCCGCCGCGACGATCTCCCGAAACAGCGCCAGCGCATGGACATCGTCCTCGATGTGTTCGAGCACGTTGACGCAGACGACGGTGTCGAATCCGTGCGCCTGCAGTTCGGCGCGGTTGCACTCTTCGAGATGACAGACGCGAATCGTGACCCGGTCATTGCCCGCGAGGGTCTCGCCCGCGCGCGCCGCGCAGTTCAGGTTCGGCTCGATGCAGACCACTCGTTCGGCCTGATCGAGGAGCTGGCTGGTCATCGTGCCGATACCGCAGCCGACCTCGAGAACCCTGGCGCCGACGAACGGCCGCACCAGGTTGAAGACGTGCGCCTGATAATTCCGCGCCTCGCTCATCGTCTCGAGGTCGTCGGCGGCGTAGCGCTTCTGGGTCTGGGTGTAGCGGTGGTCGACGTTCATCCGCGACGGCACTGTGGGTGCGTAAAGGTACCATATGCTATCGTCCTTTCGCCACCGTGCGTTCCATCTGGACCAGCGCTCACCTGGCCGCGGCGCTGCTTCTCGCCGGCGCGATCGTCGAGCCGCCGCCGCTCGCCGATGCCGTCCTCTACGGCCGTGCCGCCGATGTCACGCAGCTGATCGCCGCCGGCGCCGACGTGAACGCGCCCGACGACAGCGGCATGACGCCGCTGATGATCGCGGCGTCGCAGGGGGAGACGGCGATCGGGCGGCTACTGATCGCCGCGCATGCGGACGTGTCGGCGACCGCTCCGGACAAGACGACTGCCCTGATGCACGCCGCGTCGGCCAACCGCGGCGAGATGGTCGCGCTCCTCCTCGCCAGCGGCGCCGCGGTGGACGCGCGCAACAACGGCGGCATGACGGCGCTGATGGTCGCCGCGTTCGGCGGCAATCTCGATCCGGTCCGCGCGCTGGTCGCAAAGCGTGCGGACGTCAACGCGCAGGACAATCAGGGGCGGACCGCGCTGATGGCGGCGGTGTCGAACGGCGACGCGGCGGTCGTGACGGCGCTCCTCGACGCGGGCGCGAAGATCGATGCGGCCGACGCGAACGGCGGCGTCGCGCTCACGTATGCCGCTGCCGTTGGATCGGCCGACGCCATTGACGTGCTGCTGAAGCGCGGCGCCAGGCCCGCCGCAAACGATTTGATGCTCGCCTCCTCGAGCTGTGCGACGCCGGCGGTCCGCGTGCTGCTCGGGGCGGGGCTGGGTGCAAACGGCGGGATCGACGGCCGCGCGCCGTTGCCGGCCGCCGTCGGCGAAAACTGCGCCGACACGGCCGCGCTGCTCCTCGATCGTGGTGCGAACGTCGACGTGCGGGATTCGGATGGTCGCACGCCGCTCATCGTCGCCACCGCCGCCGGCTTTGTCGACGTCGTGCGTCTCCTGCTGGCGCGCGGCGCCGACATGGACGCGACGGACAAGCTCGAGCGGACGGCGTGGATGTATGCGCGCACGCAGGGAAAGGAAGAGATCGCAGCGCTGTTCGAGGCGGAGAAAGAGCGGCGCAAGA
The DNA here is from genome assembly GCA_035259385.1 of Vicinamibacterales bacterium. GTDB lineage: Bacteria > Acidobacteriota > Vicinamibacteria > Vicinamibacterales > CAVVIG01 > QHWK01. The sequence goes on from DATFWL010000614.1 coordinate 14,779, forward strand.
AGTAGGGGCTTGAGGCTTGGGGGCTTGGGGCTAGCTGAGTTCAGAAAGGTAGCTGGCCCCTAGCCACGAGCCCCTGCTCATGAGAGGGAACCTTGGAGACGTTTCGCGCGTTCCGGGTGTTCGAAGACGGCGGACTCGTTGTCGGGCGCGTCGTGGACGCGACGCTCGACGAGTTGAGCGCGGGCGACGTCGTGATTCACGCCGCGTACTCGAGCGTGAACTACAAGGACGCGCTGTCCGCCACCGGGGCGGGGAAGATCATCCGGCGGTTCCCGCTCGTACCCGGCATCGACGTGGCCGGCGTCGTCTCGTCGAGCGCCGATCCGCGATTCCGCGAAGGCGACGCCGTGCTCGTCACGGGTTACGACCTCGGCGTGTCGCACGACGGCGGCTATTCGGCGTTCGTCCGCGTGCCAGCCGACTGGGTCGTGCCAATCCCGGACGGGCTCTCGCCGTTCGACGCCATGGCGATCGGCACCGCCGGCTTCACCGCGGCGCTGTCGCTCGTCGACATGGAGCAGAACGGGCTCACACCGTCGAGCGGCCCGGTGATCGTGACGGGCGCGACCGGCGGCGTCGGCAGCCTGGCCGTCCAGTTGCTCGCCGCGCGCGGCTACACGGTGACCGCGTCGACCGGCAAGGACTCCGAGCACAACTTCCTCCGCGCACTCGGCGCCAGTGACATCCTGTCGCGCAACGGGCTGCAGATGGGCACGCGGCCGCTTGAAAAAATGCAGTGGGCCGGCGCCGTCGACGCGGTGGGCGGCGACACGCTGGCGTGGTTGACGCGGACGATGATGTACAACGGCGTGATCGCCAACTCCGGGTTGACTGGCGGCACCGAGCTGCACACGACGGTTCTCCCGTTCATCCTCCGCGGCGTGAAGCTGCTCGGCATCGACTCCGTGATGTGTCCGATGGAGAAGCGCCGCCAGGTCTGGCAACGCCTGGCGAGCGACCTGAAGCCCGCGGGCGTGCCCGCAATCGCCCGCGAGATCACACTCGCAGATCTTCCCGGCGCCTTTGCGACGCTGCTGCGCGGCGGCGCGCGCGGGCGCTTTGTCGTGAAGCTGTCATGACTTCGTCGTGTATGCGGTCGATGCTGACCTCGGACTGAAACCAGGCTTGACGCGCGCGGACCTGCTCGCCGCGATCCGTGGACATGTGATCGCGCAGGAGGAGCTGGTCGCGACTTACGAACGGACGGTGCCATGACGTTCATCTCCCGACGCGATCTCCTGAAACGCGCCACCGCCCTCGGTGCACTACCCTTATTGCCGGCAGGGCCGCCCTTTCAGCCTGGCCGGGACGACGCCGCTGAGACGGTCGCCCTTCACGATCCCCTGGAGCACGCGACGGCGGCAGCCGCGCGTGAACCGCTCGAGACGCTCACCGCCGCTGAGGCCGATCTCCTCGACGCGATCGTCGCGCGCCTGATCCCGACCGACGCGAACGGTCCCGGCGCAACCGAGGCGCGCGCGGTCCACTACATCGATCGCGCGCTCGGCGGACCGCTGGCTTCGTCTCGCCAGGCGTACACGTCCGGCCTCGCGGCGCTCGATCGGTATGCGCGTGCGTCGCGCGGGAAGGCGTTCACCGAGCTGGCGCCGATCGATCAGGATTCGGTGCTGATCGACGTCGAGACCGGTGCCGCTACCGGGTTCACCGGCAGCTCCGCCGCGTTCTTCGCGCTTGTGCTCAACCACACGCATCAGGGCACGTTCGGCGATCCGTACTACGGCGGCAACGCGGACTTCGTCGGCTGGGATCTCGTCGGCTATCCGGGCGTGCGCACGATGGTCACCGCCGCCGACCAGCAGCGCCTCGAGAAGGGCGAGCTCAAGTCGAACCACAAGTCGGCGTACGACTACGACTCGTTCACGAAGGCGTCGGGGAAGACGGGGGCGTGACATGGCGAGACGACTCAAGGGCGCCGACGTCGTGATCATCGGCCTGGGGGCGGCAGGGGGCGTCGCGGCATTGCCGCTCGCGCAGGCGGGACTCGAGGTCGTCGGCCTCGAAGCCGGGACGTGGCTCACGCGCCGCGACTTCGCGCCCGACGAGCTCCGCAACAACTTCCGCGGCTGGCCGCAGGGCGTGCAGAAGGCCAATCAGGAGATTCCGACGTCGCGCGCCACCGCGGCGTCGCCGACCGGTCCGCGCGGCGCGATCCACCCGATGCAGAACGCGGTCGGCGGCACGTCGCTGCACTACTGGGCGCAGAGCTGGCGACTGAACCCGTGGGATTTCAACGTGGTCAGCGAGACCAGGCGGCGCTACGGCGCATCGCGGATTCCGGCCGGATCGACGGTCGAAGACTGGCCGTTCGGGCTCGACGAGCTCGAGCCGTACTACGACAGAGTCGAATACGAGATCGGCGTCTCGGGCCAGGCAGGCAACATCGGCGGCGCGATCGATCCGAGAGGCAACCGGTTCGAAGGTCCTCGACGCCGCGGCTATCCGATGCCGCCGCTGCGCGGCACCGAGTTCCTCGACAAGATGACGTCGGCGGCGAAGTCGCTCGGATGGCATCCGTTCCCCGGTCCTGCCGCCGTCAACTCGCGTCCCTATCAGAATCGCTCCGCGTGCATGTATCACGGGTTCTGCAACCGCGGCGGCTGCCACGTCGACGCGAAGAACTCCACGGCGGTGACGACGATTCCCCGCGCTCAGGCGACGGGCCGCCTCAAGGTGGTCACCCGCGCGCACGTGACGACGATCGAGGCCGACAACGAGGGACGTGTCAGCGGCGTGAATTACCTCACCGACGGCGTGGAGTATTTCCAGCCGGCGAAGGCGGTCCTCGTCGCGAGTTTTACCTACGAGAACACCCGGCTGCTGCTGCTCTCAAAGTCGAAGGCGTATCCCAACGGCCTGTCGAACAACCACAAGCAGGTCGGCCGGCACTACTTCAGCCATCACCAGGGCGCTCCGGTGAGCGCGCTGTTCCCGTTCGATCTGAAGAGCTGGTACGGGTTGCCCGCGCAGGGAGTCGCCGTCGACAACTGGGCCGACGACAACTTCGATCACTCGAGCCTCGACTTCATCGGCGGCGGCAACCTGTGGGTGATGTCGGATCGCCGCCCAATCGCCGCGGCCGGCATGAACACGTTCGGCCGCGTACCCGGCTGGGGATCGCAGTGGAAGGCCTTCATCAAGGAGAATGCCGACCGCTCCCACAGCTCCTACATCCAGAAGACGACGTTGCCCTACGAGGACAACTTCCTCGATCTCGATCCCGAGGTGAAGGATCCGCTCGGCTTCCAGGTGTGCCGGATCACGGCGGAGTTCAAGGAGAACGAGCGGAAGATCGCCGCGTTCACCCAGGACAAGATGGAGCAGTGGTACCGCGAGGCCGGCGC
>DATFWL010000615.1:0-25600 GCA_035259385.1 Vicinamibacterales bacterium
GCAAACGTGGTGGTCGTCGCCGACCCCGAGATCCTCGTGCTCGGCGGCATCATGGCGTCGGCCGCCGATCTGCTGCTGGAGCCGCTGCGCACCGAGATCGCGCGACGGCTGCCCAAGCCGATGTTCGACGCGCTCCGGCTCGAGATCGCGACGCTCGGCGAAGAGGCTGCGGCAATCGGCGCCGCGCGGCACGTCGGCGCCGCGCTTCCATGATCGTCCTGTCGGGCGCCGCGCTGGTGCTCGCGGATGCGGTCCTCTCGCCGGGCACGCTCGTCATCGATGAGGGCCGCATCGTCGCCATCCGTCCCGATTCGCCGTCGGCCGGCCACGCCGATTCGCAGTTCGCGTTTCACGGCCATTACATCGTCCCCGGCTTCATCGACGTTCACGTTCACGGCGTGGACGGCATCGACACGCTCGACGTCCCGGGCGACGGCGATCCGGTGGCGCGCATCGCCGATCGATTGCCGCGCTACGGCGTCACGGCGTTCTGTCCGACGACGGTCGCCTGCGGTCCGGCGGCGCTGCGGAGCGTGCTCGATCAGGTGCGGCAGGCGAGAGGCGCGCCGTCCGTGCGCGCGGCGCGCGTACTCCCGGCGCATCTCGAGAGCAACTTCATCAATCCTGAATATTCAGGCGCGCAGCCCTCCGGCTGCCTGCGCAGCCCCCGAGCCGCGCTCGGGACGGATGGGACGAATGGGACGGATAGGACGGATCGGATGGATGGGAGGGATGGGCGGCATCAGGACTTCACCGCTGCCGACATCCTCGCCGAGATCGAGCGCGCGGCGCCGGACGTCGGGATTGTCACGCTTGCGCCGGAACTGGACGGCGGGCTCGATTTGATTCAGTGGCTGGTGTCGCGCGGACATCGCGTGTCGCTCGGCCACTCTGGCGCGACCTACGCTGAAGCGCTCGAAGCGATTGCCGCCGGCGCGCAGCACGCGACCCACCTGTTCAACCGCATGCCGCCGCTCGGCCATCGCGCACCCGGGCTCGCCGGAGCCGTGCTGCAGGCGGAGGAGATTGCGGCGGAAATCATCTGCGACGGCGCGCATGTGCACCCGGCGCTGATCCGGACCGCGGTCGCCGCGAAGCGGCCGTCGCGGATCCTCGCGATCACCGACGGAACCGCGGCCGCCGGTCTTCCAGCCGGATCGACGGCCAGGCTGGGCGGCCAGCCGATCACCGCCGGTCCCTCACTGGCGCACCTCGCCGACGGCACAATCGCCGGAAGCATCTTGACGATGGACCGAGCCTTTCAGATCCTGGTGTCTCAGGTGGGGCTGGCTCTCGTCGACGCCGCAGTGATCTGCGCGACCACCCCCGCCCGCGAGCTCGGCCTGGTCGGGTACGGCATCCTTGCCGAGGGTGCCGTCGCCGATCTCGCCGTCCTCGATGCCCAGCTCTCCGTCGTGCAGACCTATATCGGCGGACAGCTCGTCTACTCGCGAAACACCGGAGCTGTGCCTTCCGTCTAACAGTTACTTAGAGTCTGTTTTCAAAACGGAGTGGTGGGGCAACTTCGGAGGATCAGGTCATGAAGCTTTTCTCACGCTCCGCCACAGCCGCCGCGATGCTCATCGTGGCGACGCTGGCGGCTGCTGGTTGCGTCGATATCGTCGGCTCCGACCTCGGGCGCTACACCGAGCGGGAGGAGAAGCGCTTCGCAGTCAGCGGCACGCCGGACGTGACGTTGGGAACCTTCGACGGGTCGATCGAGGTCCGTCCCTGGGACAAATCCGAGGTTCAGGTGGTCGTGGAGAAGCGCGGCAAGTCGAAATCCGCGACGGACACGATCGACATCCAGGTCGAGCACGACGGCAACCGGGTGACCGTGGAGGCGCGCATCGGCAGCCATCATGGGATCCGCTTCAATGACTCGCGATCGGCGAAGCTGATCGTCTCGGTGCCGGCGGCAGCGAACATTCTGGCGAAGAGCGGCGACGGCTCCATCGACATCGAGCGCGTCGACGGGCACATTCAGCTCCGGTCGGGTGACGGGAGCATTCGCGCCCGCGACGTGAGCGGCGACCTCGACGTGCACACGGGCGACGGCAGCATCACGCTCGGCGGCAGGCTGGCCAGCGTCCGCGCCCGATCGGGCGACGGCAGCGTGAGGATCCAGGCAGCCGAGGGCAGCGCCGCGAGCGCCGACTGGGACATCAGCACCGGCGACGGATCGGTAACGCTCGAGATCCCCGACGGCTTCGGCGCCGAGTTCGACGCGCACACTGGCGACGGCGGCATCAGCACCCGCGACGTCACGCTGTCGAACGTCACCGGCAAGATCGGCCGCAACAACCTCCGCGGCCGCCTCGGCGACGGCGGCCACACGCTCCGCGTCCGCACCGGCGACGGCTCGATCACGCTGGTGCGCGCTCGAACGACGAAGCCGTTGACGGCCGAGCGGGAGCCATAGCGCGCGGTCGGGGTTCGGGGTTCGTCGTTCGGGGTTCTCGCTCTATGGTTCTAGGGAACGAGAACCTCGAACCCCGAACTCCGAACCCAGACGCCGTCTCACTTCACAATTCTCCCGCCCGTCAAGAACCGTCTGTAATCCGAGAACGTCTGGTTGATGCGGTAGGACTGCGCGCCGCGGAAGATTGTCAGCGACTGAATCGACTCGGGCAGCAGCACGACTTCTTCCGGATCGTGGAACGTGACGTTCTTGTAGCGGATCGACGAATCGGCACGCTCCACCGTCCACGTCTGCGGGCCGTTCACAACCCAGTGCTCGCGCGGGATCCGGTACTCGAACTGGCTCGTCAGCGACTCATCGAGCCGCAGCACGTCGTTGGTGGTCTCGTCCACCCAGATCCGCCCCTTCGTTCGGCCCGGCGCGTCGATGCTGACGCAGTCGCCTTTCCACTTCCCCTCGATCGGTCCGGGCCTCCGCGCCTTGTAGTCGAGCGTCAGCGCGCGCCGATCCTTGAGGCGCTCGATGCCGTTCCACGCGAACGTGTACTCCTCGCGATGATGCGGCAGCAGGAAGGCGAGCGGTTCGATCGCGCCCGACTTCGGATCGAGGCAGCCAGGCTCGTCCTTCTCCCGTGCGGCGCGGCCGTTGACCCTGCGGAGCGCGCGGAGGACGCGCGCTTCGGGCAGTTCGTCGCTCTCCGGCGTCGCGTCCCACTCGACGCGCAGCTCGTACTCGAGCACGCGCGCGAAGCCGTCGGGCATCAGGTTGCGGCCGATGATTTGAACCGACACTTTCTCCGTGCAGACGATGCTTTGCGCGCGGCTGTAGAACTCCCGGACGCGATTCGCAACCTGCGCCAGCATGTCGCCGAGCGTGCCGTCCTGCCCGGCCGAAGCTTTCGCACCGACGCTCGACAGAACCAGAACCGGAACCAGAACCAGAACCCCGAACCCAGAACCCCGAACGCCGAACCCCTTCAGGCCTGCACGCATGTGTGGGCCCCGAGGATCGCGAAAATCGCGGCCGGATTCAAGCTCGATCCGATCTCGACCGCGCGCGCGACAAAGGCCGAGGCATTGGCCACGGCGAAACTGACCCCGTTCAGGTTGCGGTCGCGGGAAATTCCGGGAATGTCGCGCGGATACGCCGACGCCAGCAGGACGGCCCGGCCGTCGATCTCAGCCAGCGAATAGGCGCCGCGATCGGCGGTCCAGTGGGCACGCACCGGCACCACGCCGTCGAGCGCGCCGGGAAGAAAACGGACACCGCGGTCTTCGTCCGCCGCGACGACGATCGCGCCTCCCGCGGTCGCTCGCGCGACCGCGGCGCCGAGGCGCTCGCGATGGCGCGGGTCGGACGTCCCCAGGCTCACGTTGATCACCCGCGCGCCATGCGAGACGGCGACCTCGAACGCCTGCTCGAGGGTCCTGACATCGGTTGCAAGCGATCGCCAGAACACCTTGACGGCAAAAATCTCCGCCTCGGGCGCCTTCTCGCGAATCGCGGCGACGACGGCGGTCCCGTGGCCCAACCGGTCCGCGTAGTCGCCGCTCAGCGTCCCATCGTCCGCGATCGCGACGCCGCCGGCGACACCGCGAACGTGTGGATGCGCGGCGTGGACTCCGCTGTCGACGACGGCGATCCGCACGCCGCGCCCGGTTCGCTCCTGTAGATACATGCCGCCCGGCTAGAGCCTTTCCGCCTGCGCTCGTCGATGTTCGTCGAGCTTCGGCGGGACACGCGCGCGACCTTCGTCAGCGCAGGATCACTCTCAATGTCGCCGATCGGCGACGACCGCCTCCTCGATCACGCCTTCGGCGCTGAGCGTCAGCACGCGATCGGCGCGCGCGGCGAGCGTCATCCGGTGTGTGATCAGAATCGTCGTGCGGCCGCGCATGATCCGGTCGAGCCCGTCCGCAACCTGCCGTTCGGTCGCCGGATCGAGCGAGGCAGTCGGTTCGTCGAGAATCAGGACACTCGGGTTGACGAGCAGCGCCCGCGCGATGGCAATGCGTTGCCGTTCGCCGGCGGACAGCGCCGCGCCGCGCTCGCCGACGACCGTGTCGTAGCCGTCCGGCAGCCGCTCGATGAAGGCGTCCAGTCCTGCTGCGCGGGCCGCGTCGCGCACTTCCTCGTGCGAGGCGCCGGGCAGCGCATAGCGGATGTTCTCCGCCACCGTCGCATGGAACACGCACGGCGCCTGATCGACCAGCACGATGTGGCGGCGGAGATCGTCGAGCGCGACATCGCGAAGGTCGTGGCCATCGACGGTGATCGTGCCCTCCTCCGGATCGAGGAAGCGCAGCACGAGATCGGCGATCGTCGATTTGCCGCTGCCGCTCGGGCCGATGAGCGCCAGCTGCTCGCCCGGCGCGACGGAGAACGAGACCGATCGCAGGACGTGACCGCGCCCGAAATCGACCGAGACGTTCTTGAACGCAATCGCCCCCTCGACGCGGGGCAGCCGCACGGCGGCGGCGCGCTCGACCACGTCGGGCGCCGCGTCGAGAAGCGCGTGCACGCGCGCCAGCGACACCTGCACCGTCGCCAGGTTCGAGTACAGCCCCATCAGCGCCTGCACCGGCTGCAGCACGCGCATCTGATAGGCGATGAACGCGACGAAGGTGCCGAGCGTCAGCGTCCCGTCGATGACACGGTGGCCGCCGTAGATGAACACGGCGACGTGGCCGAGCCCGAGCAGCGCGCCGGGCACGCTGCCGGACAGGTACGACCAGAGTTGCATCGACATCAAGGCGTCGACGAACAACGCGTTGCGGCGGCGAAACGACTCGGCCTCCCGCGCCTGCGCGTTCGAGCTGACGACGAGGCGCACGGCCTGCAGCGTCTCGATCAGGAAGCTGCCGAGGGCCGCGCTCGCCTCGCGCACCGACTTCACCCGCATCGCGAGCGTGGCTCGCGTCCGCGACAGCGCCCAGACGCTCACCGGCACCACCGCCAGCGCGATCAGGGCGAGCCGCGCGTCGAGCCAGAACATCGCGACCACGCTGCCGGCGAGAAAGAGTACGTTGCCGACCCACGCCAGCAGCGACTCTGCGGCGACACGCTGCACCTCGCCGACGTCATTGTTGACGCGCGCCAGGATGTCGCCGAGCGGCGTGCGCGCGTAGAAGCGCGGCGACAGGCGCTGCAGGTGACGGTACAGCGCGAGGCGCATGTCGAAGAGGATGTCGGCAGAGACGCGCGTGTAGCGCAGGCCGGTGATCGCCGTCAGCACGAACGACGCGATCGAGGCGAGCGCGAACAGGGCGACCGTACGGTACAGCGCGGCCGCATCGCGCCCGACCAGCGCGCGATCGACCAGCGACTTCGACAGGTAGGGCAGCGCCAGCGAGAGACCCGTGCTGACACCGCTCAGCGCGACGACCAGCGACAGCCGCCGCCAGTAGGGGACGACGTAGCCAATCGCCCGTCGGAACTCAGACCCCCGAACCATGTCCACACCCGGAGAAGGGAACGCAACCGCAGAGCGCCGGCGCTTCAGTCGCGTTCTCTCGATTTCGAACGAGCGTTAATTTAGAGTGCGTTGCAAAATTAGCTCAAGGCGGGTCCAGTCCGCGAACAGCCCCACCGGGTGCTCGCCAGAAAAGCACTGGTCACGGCCCACGGCTCCGCGCCCGCCGGGGCGGCCCCGTTCGCGGCCACCCGCGAGCGAGCTAATTTTGCAACCTGCTCTTAATTCAAGAAAAACATAACTCTGCGGTCTCTGCGTTCTCTGCGGTTGCGTTTCCCTCACTGACACGTACCCTCATGCGAATTCGTCACGCGCCGCTCTAGATCGCCGTCTCCGCCTTTGCCTCCTCGCGGTCGAAGCGCGCGAGGAAATCGGGATTCCGTTCCGACAGCTCGCCGTAGATCCGCAGGCAGGTGTCGGTCCAGCCGCGGATCCACTCGCAGTAGTGCAGGTTGGGGCGCTCGGTCGTGCCGTAGCGGACGTGCGCCTCGTGATAGCAGCCGCCGGCGCAGAGCGGCCGCGCCCAGCAGGTCTGACAGTCGGTCTTGGCGGCGATGTGATGCTGCTTCAGGAACGCCGTCTGCGCGTCGCGATCGATCCCGTCGCGCACGGTCCCGAACTTGTGCGCGTCCGACCCGGCGAAGCGATGGCAGAGCGCGACGTCGCCGTCGGTGGAGACGCCGAGCAGTCCGAGGCCGGCGCCGCACGGGTAGGCCTTCGACACGCCCTTGTGAATCTCCTCGAGCGTGTCCTTGACGTTCGAGAAGCCATGATGTCGGTCGACGGCGACGTGCTCGAGGAATTCGGCGGCGAGCGCCCGGAACTGGCCCAGCATCCGATCGAAGCCCCGTTCGCCGATCGCGTACTGCTGCTGCGGCGATGTCGTCACCGGCGCGAAGCCGACCTCCCAGAATCCGATCTCGTCGGTGAGGTGCCGGTAGATGCGCGTGATGTCGAGCGTGTCGGAGGTCAGCGTCACGCGCGCGCCGATCGGCCGCGTGCGATGGACGCGCAGCAGCTCCTTGATCTTCGGCGCGACGACGTCGTAGCTGCCGGCACCGTTGTGGAACACCCGGAACCGGTCCTGCATCTCGCGCGGGCCGTCGATCGAGATGGTCACGCCGACATGGTTCTCGGCGAGGAACTCGATGATCTCCGGCTTGAGCAGCGTCGCGTTGGTCGTCAGACTGAAGTCGACCTCCTTGCCCGCCTCCGCCGCGCGCTGGCGGGCGTATGCGATCGTCGACTTGAGCACCGGGAAGTTGAGCAGCGTTTCGCCGCCGAAGAAGGTGAGGTGCGCGACCCGTCCGGCTTCGCGCATCAGGAAGTCGACGCTGTCGTGCGCGGTCCGCTCGGTCATGAACTTCGACTGTCTGCCGTGCTCGGTGTCGACAATCTTGTCTTCGCCGTACTCGTAACAGTAGGTGCACGCCAGGTTGCACTGGTTGGTGACGTTCAACACCATCGTGGTCAGCGGGAACGGCATCATCGGCAGCATCCGGATCGGCTGCTCCGGCGGCTGCTGCGCGTAGCCGATCGCGCGCACGTCGACGAGCTCCGCGATCGCCGCGCGGACCGCAGCTGCCTCGAACCGGCCCGCCAGCGCCGTCACGACCCCGTCATCGGACGTCGTCTGCTCGGTGACCACCCGCAGGACGGCCGACGTCGTCTCGTCGAGCGCGAAGACCGCGGCGCTCGGGACCAGGTACAGGAAGTCGCGGCCGGCGGCCTGAAAGAGATGAAATTCACGAGCGGTGAGCGCGATCATCGTCCGACCTCCGGCTGATCCCACTTCGTCCTTCGTCTTCGCATCGGTCGCAGACGCTTTTCATGAGCGGTTCCCTTCGGCGACGAGCGCGCGGTGCGCGACCAGCAGCGACAGGCCGGTAAGCAGGCCGGTGACGGGCACGCGGCCCACTTCGGCTTGATACGCGGCGATCAGCGCCGGCACGTCGCGTCCGCCGCGCGCCAGCCGCGCCAGAGCCGGGAGATCGACGCCCGCGGCGAACGGAACGGCGCCCGCACCGCCCGGCAGGACGACTCCGTCGCGCAGCACGACCTCGCGACCTTCGATCGCGGCAACCGACTCGAACCGCAGCGTCTCGGACAGACGCAGGCGAACGCCGTCGGCGCCGCGCAGATATTCGAACGCTGCGCGCACGCCGGCGTCCTTCGCCAGCGCCTCGTCGGTCCACGGCGTGAGCTCGTGTGCTCGCGCGCGCACGTCTTTCTGTGTCTGCCCGGCGCGAATCGACCAGAACGGCGAACCGTAGGTCGACGCCGCCTCGGCGAAGAAGGCGCCGGCCCGGTTCATCGATTCGGCGTACACGTCACGCTCGCGCTGCGAGTACAGATCGCGAGCGGCTGAGGCGAGCGCCGGGTGTTTCAGCGTCGTGTTCGTGACCACCGCGGCGCGCCAGGCCGAGAGCAGCGCCTTCTTCACGCCGGCCGACGACAGCGGCTCGATGAACGATGCCGCGTCGCCGACGAGCAGGACGCCCTCATCGGCGGCGCGCGTGCAGTCGTAGATCGACGCGTCGCACGCCCAGGGCGCTGCAATCTGCCGGGCCTGCGCGGCGCGGATGCGTCCGGCGATCATCGTCGCCCTGGCCGCCTCGCGCGTGTAGATCGTCGCGATGTCGGGCCTGGCGGCGCCGCGGCCGCGAACGGCCGGGGTCCCGTCAGCCGCAGGGCGATCGATCATGACCGTGCACTGCCGGCGCGTCGCTGACAGCGGCACCGACCACGCCCAGCCGCCCTCGTAACTCTCGACGAGCGTCCGCGCGTGCTCCTCGATCGGCCATCGGTCGCTCTCCCACTCGGCGGCGATCGCGGTCGTGCGGTAGCCGGCGTCCCCCCGCCGGAATCCCCGGGCGGCGACGATGCCGGCGCGGCCCGAGCAGTCGAGGACCTGGCGGCACCGGACGGTAACGAGCTCGCCGGTAGCCGCGACGTATGTCACGGACGCGGGATCGCCGGGTTCGACGCAGCGGACGAGGCCGTCAACCATGCGCGCGCCGGCTGACGATGCCGCCTCGCGGAGCACGCGATCGAAGTCGTCTCGTCGGACGTGAAAGCCAGGCGCTTCGGTCGTCGTCGTCCGCGCGGCGTTCGCCCAGCGCGCCACGTTGCCGACGTTCGGATGGAACCGGGCACACTCGACGGCGACGAGATCGCCGACGAGCGCGAGGAGCTTGCGAATGCTGGGCGGGAGCGATTCGGCGAGCGCCGGGCGCGACATCCGGTGATGCACGAGCAGCACCGACCAGTTCCACGACGCGAGCAGGTGCGCTGCGGCGCTGCCCGCGGGGCCGCCCCCGATGACGACCGCGTCGAACGTGTCGCCGCCTCGGATCACGCCGGCACAATACGCCGCGCCGCACGGCGAGTCAACGGCGGGGGAACGGCGTGTCAACACCGCGCCGGGAACGGCGCGGGGAAGCACCGACAACGAAGCACGCGGAAGCTTACTCGCGTTGCCGTCCGTCACCCGAGATTGCTCGTCGTCTCGTAGATGGTCGGATCCGGGATGCCTGCGTCGACGAACGCATCGTGCCGCTCGCGGCACTTGCTGCAGCGGCCGCAGTGGAAAGGGGAAAGGGGATTGGGGATTGGGGATCGGGGGGATTGGTGGGTGGTGATTGGTGAGTGGGTGGTGATTGGTGAGCCGGAGCGCGGATTCATGCACGACAGCGTGAGCTCGAAGGGCACGCCGAGCGCGGCGCCTCGGCGGATCACGTCCGCCTTGCTCGCCTGCGCGTACGGCGCGTCTATCTCGAGCGGGTGCGCCAGGCCGAGCGACAGCGCGCGCGCCATCGCGGAGCGGAAGTCGGGCGTCGCGTCGGGAAACGGATTGTGTCCGAGCGTGCCGAGCACGAGGCGGCCGATTCTCGCCGACGCGCAGTAGACGCCCGCCTTCCCGAGCAGGATCACGTTGCGTCCCGGAAGGTAGACGTCCTCGTCCGGCGTGTGATACGCGGGCGGCCGGCCGGTGATCGCCCAGTGCGACGCCTCGTAGACGTCGCGCATGTCGACCGACAGCGACACCAGCGGACCGACGTTCGCCGCCAGCGGCAGCGCCGCGAGCAGCCGTGCGACGATCGCCTGCTCGTCTGCTTCCCACGCGAGTCCGACCCGGACATAGATTGGCTGCACGGTGTCGCGCGTCGCTTCGTCGGCGACGAGCACTGCGCTGTCGAGTCCGCCGGAGAGGAGCACAGCCGTCGACATATAATTTCATTGTCATGTATTCCGTTACGAAGCGCATCGACTTCTGCTACGGGCACCGGCTCCTCGATTACGACGGCATCTGCAAGCATCCGCACGGCCACAACGCGGTCGCCGAGATCGAAGTGCGCACGGGGACGCTCGACAGCCGCAACATGGTGTGCGATTTCAGCGACATCAAGCGGCTCGTGAAAGGCTGGGTCGATCACGAGCTGGATCACAAGATGCTGCTGCGGCACGACGATCCGCTCGTCGCCGCGCTGAAGGAACTGGGGGAGCCGGTCTTTCTGCTCGACAGCAATCCGACCGTCGAACGCATCGCCAGGCTGATTTTCGACAAGGCCGCCGAACAGGGATTGCCCGTCGTCCGCGTCACCGTCTGGGAGACGCCGACGTCGTTTGCCGACTATAGAAAGGAATCTGCAGGCCCTCAGCCTTGAACTTCTGCCTTCCTGCCCTGCGCCTTCCTGCCTTGCCATGTTCCAGCTGATCGTCTTCGACCTCGACGGCACGCTCATCGATTCCCGCCGCGATCTCGCCAACGCCACCAACGCTCTGCTCGTCGAGTGCGGCGCGGCCCCGCTGGCCGAAGAGCGCGTCGGCCGGATGGTCGGCGACGGCGCAGCCACGCTCGTGGCCCGGGCGTTCGCGGCGAGCGGCGTCGCGCAGCCGCCCGACGCCCTCGATCGCTTCCTGCGGATCTACGGCGACCATCTGCTCGACCATACGCAGCCGTATCCAGGCATTGCTGCGGCGCTCGACTCCCTGGGCGCGCGCAGCCGGCTGGCGCTGCTCACCAACAAGCCGCTGGCGTCCACGCGCCGCATTCTCGACGGCCTCGCGCTGGCGCCCTATTTTGCGCCCGACGCGGTCATCGGTGGCGACGGCCCGTTTCCCCGCAAACCGGATCCTGCGGGACTGCGTCATCTCGCCGAATGCGCACACGTGCCGCTCACTGACACACTGCTCGTCGGCGACTCCGCGATCGACTGGCGAACCGCACGCGCGGCGCCGTCGCCTCTGTGCCTCGTGCGTTACGGCTTCGGCTTCGACGGAATTGCCGTCGATCAATTAGGTGTGGAAGTGCGCGTGATAAGTAACCCGAATGAGCTGATGAGCCTGTAACAATTCCGTACGTGCTCAAAGATCAACTGTCGGGCTTCTATGCAGCCGAGCGGCTGTCGGAAAGAAATTCGGCCACGTACTGCTTGGCACTGCCATTGCTGAGATAAGCCAGTTTCTCGCCGTCACTGACTCAGCGAGTGTCAGAAGTTACGTAGAATACGGACCCTATGCCGACGCCACTGAGTGAGGGGCACGGTCGATCTACAGGTCTCGTCGACGTCCTCGACCGCGTCCTCGACAAGGGGCTGGTCGTCGCTGGCGACGTCAAGGTGTCGCTGGCGGAAGTCGAACTGCTGACGATCCGCATCCGGCTGCTCATCTGCTCGATTGACAAGGCTGAGCAGATTGGCCTCGACTGGTGGAAGTTCGATCACCATCTGTCTCCCGGCAAACAGGCGTTATCGGCAGAGAACGAACAGTTGCGCCAGCAGGTGCGCGCGCTCGAGCGGCAGCTGGCGTCGCTCACGCGCCGGCGCGCGGTGCCGGCGTCGACGCGGTAAGCGCGCGAGCGACCCCAGCACGCAGGATTCGAAGGAGTGTCTGATGCCCGTTGAACGAGCTGCAGGCGGCACAAGCCTTATTGACGTCCTCGATCGGGTACTCGATAAAGGGATCGTCATCGACGCGTGGGTCCGTGTCTCGCTGGTCGGGATCGACCTCATCACGGTGGAAGCCCGCGTGGTCGTCGCGTCGATCGACACCTATTTGAAGTATTCCGAGGCGGTCGGCCAGGTCGCTCCGGTGTCGAAGCCGGCGATCGAAGGCAAGGGGTATGAGGAAGTCATTGCTGAAAACGCCGCACTCCGCGCCCAGCTCAATGCCGGCGCCGGCGGCCGCACTCGTGGCGGTCGGCGCGCCTCGGCGAGCCGCGGCTAAACGGAACGGATCAGCGGCGCCGTACACGGGCGTTCCGCGCGTCCGCGTCGCCGTGGAGACCGGTGTCGCCGACGACGCCGATCTGCTGGCGGCGCGCGTACGGCTCCTCGAAGGGTTCGTTGCGCGCGCGGAAATCTCCGACTGCACGCAGCTGGCGCTGCAGTGGGTCGCGGAAGTGCTCGGGCTGATGCGATCGATCTGCCTGGTCCGTCCCGACGGCGAGCAGTCGCTGTTCGTGGTCGGCTCCTACGGCGTCACGACCTCGGCGGTCGCCAACTACACCGTCTCGCTCGAGGACTGGAACAACCCGCTCGTCACCGCGTTCAACCACCGCAAGGAGCTGTTCTTCCCCGCGCCGCATTCGGCGGCCGACCGCCGCCGCCGTCCGTCGTCGCCGTTCGAGGATGCGCCGTTTCATGCCGTCCCGCTCGGCGTCTCCAGGTTCTCGGAAGATGCCTTCGGCATGCTGCTGGTCGCCGGCGCCGACACGCTGAGCCGCGACTTCCACTGGTTCGTCTCGGTGTTCGGCCAGCGCATCGATCAGATCCTCCGCCAGCAGGCGCTCACCGAAGGCGATCGCAAGCAGGGGCGCGAGCGCTCGCTGCTGTACAGCATCATCAACGCCGTCACCGACCCGATTCTGCTCACCGACACCGAAGGGCGCCTGCTGATCGCGAACGCGCGCGCGCTGACGCTCTTCACCGCGTCGGAGGAGGAAAGCGAGGGACGCCGCGGCGCCGTGCGCATGAACAACATGCTGCTGTCGTCGGCGCTGTCGAGCAAGGCGATCGAAGAGACCGGCGCCACCCGCCGCGAACTGCTGCTGGTGAATCCGGTCGACGGCTCCGACCTGGTGTTCGAGCTGCTCAGCACGGTCACCGAGGATCCGCGGCAGGGCAGCGGCGTCGTCTCGATTCTCCGCAACGTCACCGACCTGCGCCGGGCCAGCGAAGAGATCGAGGAAAACTATCGCAAGATGCGCATCGCCGAGGTGCAGGCGCGCGCCGAGAGCGACCGCCTGAACCTGATCATCGACTCGGTGGCCGACCCGATCGTGGTGACCGACGCCGCCGGCGCGACCTCGCTGATGAACGAGCCGGCCGAGCGGCTGTTCACCATTCCCCAGGGCGCCAGCGAGATCGAGCAGCGCTGGGTGCAGGCCAACGACGCGCACTTCTCCTCGTTCATCGCCGGCATGCTGGTCAGCGCCGATCAGCGTCGCGTCGGCGAGATCGGCCTGGTCGATCCGATGGCCGGCGAGCCGATGCCGGTCGAAGCGATCGCCGGCAAGATCGTCTCCGAGCACGGCGAGTTGACCGCGGTGGTGACGATTCTCCACGACCGGCGCGAGGCGATCGAGAAAGCCAGGCTCTACGAGCAGCTGAAGCAGGCGTCGGACGAGCTCGAACGCAAGATTCAGGCGGCGACCGCCGACATCGCGCAGCAGAACGAATTGCTGCGACGGCAGGCGATCGAGCTCGAACAGGCGTCCGCGCTGAAGTCGCAGTTCCTCGCCAACATGTCGCACGAGTTCCGGACGCCGCTGAACGCGATGCTCGGCTACACGTCGATGCTGCTGCAGGGAGTGGCCGGTCAGCTCGAGCCGCCGGTCAAGCGGCAGCTGGGCCGCATCGAATCGAACGGCCGCCACCTGCTCACGATCATCAACGAGATTCTCGACATCTCGCGCATCGAAGCCGGCCGGATGCCGCTGCAGCTGTCGACGTTCCGGATTCCCGAGCTGCTCGGCGAGGTGAAGTCGGAGCTCGAGCCGATCATCATCCGCTCGAAGCTCGCGGTGACGATCGATCTGCAGAAGGAATTGAAGTCGATCACCAGTGACCGCCAGAAGGTGAAGCAGATCCTGCTGAACCTGATGAGCAACGCGCTGAAGTTCACGCACCACGGCAGCGTCACGATCACCGGGCGCCAGCAGCCGAAGGACCGCACCATCGCGCTGTCGGTCACCGACACCGGGATCGGAATCGCGCCGCTCGACCAGGAGCGCGTGTTCGAAGATTTCCGGCAGCTCGACAACACGCCGACGCGCGCCTACGGCGGCACCGGGCTCGGCCTGTCGATCTGCCGGCGCCTCGCGCAGATGCTCGACGGAGAAATCACGGTTCACAGTCAGGTCGGCAAGGGGTCGACCTTCACACTGACCTTACCAGTCAAGGGACGGAAATGAGCTCCACCGAAGACAAACCCGATCGCCCCCGCGTATTGCTCGTGGACGACTATCCGGACGCGCGCGAGAT
Source organism: Vicinamibacterales bacterium (assembly GCA_035259385.1). GTDB lineage: Bacteria > Acidobacteriota > Vicinamibacteria > Vicinamibacterales > CAVVIG01 > QHWK01. Next base: position 14,381 of record DATFWL010000615.1, read on the forward strand.
GTACACCGAGTATCTCGAGTACTCGGGCTACGAAGTGATCGGCGCCGGCAACGGCGTCGAGGCGCTGCAGCGCGCCGTCGATGCGTCGCCGGACATCATCCTGATGGACCTGTCGCTGCCGGTGATGGACGGCTGGGAGGCGACCCGCCGCCTCAAGGCGGATCAGCGCACGGCGTCGATCCCGGTGGTGGCGCTCACCGGCCACGCGCTCGCCGGGATTTCCGAGGGCGCCAAGAAGGCCGGGTGCGACGCGTTCGTCACCAAGCCGTGCCTGCCGGAAGATCTCGTGCGCGAGATCAAGAAGATTCTCGACGCGCCGTCGTCAACCAGCAAGAAACCGCGCAGGAGCGGCAAATATGCCAAGAGCAGCTAGCTCGCGCAAGGGCGAGCGGTCGCGTCCGCCGGCGGCGGTCAAGGCCGGCGCGATGAAGGCGAGCGCGAAGAAAGCGGCCAGCCGCGCCGAGAAGCCGTCGAAGCCGAACGGATCGGCCCGCGCTGTTTCTGCCAGGATGTCGGTCAAGGCGTCGCGCAGTCCGGTCGCCGAGCGCCGCGTGTCGGAGAAAATCGTCCAGGCCGGGCGGACGATGCTGGCGCCGGAAACCGCGTCGGGCGCGAGCCGAGGGAAATACGTCTACTGCATCATCGAATCGGGCGATCCGCTGCGCTTCGGGCCGATTGGCATCGGCGCGGATCCGTCCGACGTCTATACCGTGCACTACCGCAACCTCGCCGCAGTCGTCTCCGACGCGCCGCTCGAAGTGCTGGACTCCACCCGCGAGAACGTGCTGGCCCACGAGCGCGTGAACGAAACGGTGATGCGCGAGCACACGGTGATTCCGATGTCGTTCGGCACGATTTTCAAGACCCGCGAGGACATCGTCGAGCTGCTGCGCTCGGCGGCGGAAGCGTTCGGCGACGTGCTGAACAAGATGCAGAACAAGCTCGAGTTCGGCCTGAAGGTGTTGTGGGACCGCGATCAGGCGGTCCGCGAGGTCGAGCAGGAGGACGAAGACATCAGCCGCCTGAAGAAGGAAATCTCCGGCCAGAAGGGTCCGACCTACTTCGCACGAATGCAGTACGGCCGCCTCATCGACTCGGCGCTCCAGGCGCGGTCGGAGCGCTACGTCGCCGACATCCTCGAGCAGCTGCGCGAGGTCTCGGTGGCGTCGCGTATCAACAAGCCGATTGGCGACAAGATGATCATGAACGCCGCGTTCCTGATCTCGCGCGACCAGGAGGCGGCGTTCGACGCAAAGGTGAAGTCGATCGCCGGCCGCTTCGACAAGCTGACGTTCAAGTACACCGGCCCGTGGCCGCCTTATAACTTCGTCAACATCCGGTTGAAGCTCGAACGGGCGTGAAGCCCGCCATTGACACCCGTCAGATGTTCATACTCGATTCACTCCTCATCGGCGGCCTTCGCTTCGTCCTCGACAAGGTCGTCGCGGCGGCGGAGGCGGAGATGAACGACGACACCGCGCTCCGCGATCGGCTGCTCGAGGCGCAGATGCGCCTCGAGCTCGGCGAGATCACCGACGCCGAGTTCGCGGAGATCGAGCGCGACGTGCTCGCCAGGATCCGCGCGATCAAGCGGCCGCAGCAGGGCGCCCTCACGATGTCGCCGAAGGACCGGATCACCGGCGTCGACATTGAAAGCTTCGAGACCGACGAGAACACCTAGACCCGAGCCCCCAGCCCCCAGCCCCAGCCTCGTGTTCTTCGCAGGCAAGGGCGGCGTCGGCAAAACCACCTGCAGTTCGGCGTTCGCACTGTCGGTCCTCGGCGCACGGAGCGCGCGGCGCGTGCTTCTCGTCTCCACCGATCCCGCACACTCGCTCGGGGACGCGCTCGGCGTCCGGCTGTCGGCGGCGCCGCGCGCCGTCGCGCCGAATCTCGATGCGGTCGAGTTGAATGCACAGCGCGCCTTCGCGCGATGGCTCGTGGCCCATCGGCGCCCGCTCGGCGAGATCATCGAGCACGGCACCTGGCTCGATCGCGCGGACGTGGACGTGCTGCTCGATCTGTCGATCCCGGGCGTCGACGAACTGGTCGGCATCCTCGAAATCGCGCGGTTTGTCCGCGCTGAACGCAAAGACCGCGAAGACCGCAAAGCTTCCTACGATCTCGTCGTCGTCGACACGGCGCCGACGGGACACACGTTGCGACTGCTGGCCGCGCCGCGGACGGTCGCGGCCGTCGCAGACGCGCTCGATGCGCTCCAGGAGCCGCATCGCGTCATCCGCGATCGGCTCGCGCGCGTCGGCCGTCCGGAGGCGTCAGACCGGTTGATTGCGCTGCTCGCGGACCAGGCGCGCGAGGCGGCGCGACGACTGCGCGATCCGCGGCGCACCGAGGTTCAGTGGGTGACGCTGCCGGAGGAACTGGCGCGCGCCGAGAGTGCTGACGGCGTGGCCGCGCTCCAGGCCGCCGGCCTGCGCGTCGCCGGCGTCGTCGTCAACCGCGTGCTGCCGGACGGGAGGCCCTGTCCGCTCTGCGATCGACGCCGCGCCGAAGAGCGTCGCGTGATTGCGGCGATCCGCCGTGAGCTCGGGGGCGGGCGCCGGGTCTCGCTGGTTGCCGCGACACCGCGCGAACCGCGCGGGTTGACAGCGCTCGCTTCGCTCGGCTCGCACGCCGGCTCGCGCCGCCGTGCGATGGCTGATGGCTCAGGGCTGATGGCAAATCGACGACGGCCCATCGACCATCCACTCCATGCCATCAGCCATCAGCGATCAGCCATTGACACGTCACCACAAGCCATCAGCCATCAGCCATCAGCCATTGACATGTCTCCACACGCCATTGACACGCTCGCGACCGCATCGCTGCTCTTCGTGGGCGGCAAGGGAGGTGTTGGCAAGACGACCGTGGCCGCGGCGGCAGCGTTGCGGCTGGCGGAGTCCGACTCGAGCAGGCGCGTGCTGCTGCTGTCCAGCGATCCCGCGCATTCGATCGGCGACGTGCTCCGGGCGGCAGTTGGCGACACCCCGCACTCGATTGCAGGCGGCCCGCACAACCTCGTCGTCCGCGAGCTCGACGCGCCGCGCGCGCTCGCGATCCGCCGCACCAGGCTCGAGGCGGCGCTCGACGAGATCGCGTCGGCGTTCGGCGCGGGCGATGCGACGCGAGGCGGGGCGTCCGGGCTGCTGTCGCTCGCGCCGCCGGGCATCGACGAGCTTTTCGGCGTGCTGTCGGTCGTCGACGCCCACCGCGGCTTCGATGTGATCGTCGTCGACATGGCGCCGACCGGTCACGCCCTCCGTCTGCTCGAGATGGCTGACAACGTGCGTGAATGGCTGCGGGTGCTCCTGCGCGTGCTGCTCAAGTACAAGGCGCTCGTCCGTCCCGGACAGCTGGCGGAGGAGCTCGTGGCGCTCTCGAGATCGATTCGCGAACTGCAGGCGCTGCTCCGCAATCCGACGCGCACGCGGTTCATCGTCGTCACACGAGCCGCCGCGGTGCCGCGCGCGGAAACGGCGCGCCTGCTCGCGCAGCTGCGAAGGCTGCAGCTTTCGGCTCCGGCGATCGTGGTGAACGCGCTGACGCTCGATCCCGGTCGCTGTGCGTGGTGCCGCACGACGGCCGCAATCGAGCGCCGCGAGCTCGAGGCGCTGCGCCGCCTTGTCGGCCGGCGCTGCGTTATGATCCAGACGCCGTTGGTTGCTCCTCCACCGCGTGGCCTCAAGCCGCTGAAAACGTGGGCAAGAGGATGGTTGCCGGCATGAATACGCGAGCCACCTACGTGTATTGCGTTGTCGCCGCAGACAAGCGGCCGCGGCTCGCGCGCGTGCCTCCAGGGCTGCCCGATACCGGACCGGTGCGGGTGCTCGACGTGGAACCCGATCTCTTCGTGATTGTCGCCGACGCGCCGCTCGACGAGTACGGCGAAGCGGCGATCCAGCGCGGGCTCGCCGATCTCGACTGGGTTTCGCGCGCCGCCGTCGCCCACGAGGCGGTCGTCGAGGCGTTCGGCGGGGCCACCGCCGTGCTGCCGATGAAGCTGTTCACGATCTTCATGGGCGACGAGCGGGTGCGCGCGCACGTCCGCCACGATCGGCAGCGGATCGCGGCGATGGTGAAGCGGGTCGCGAATCATCAGGAATGGGGCGTCCGTGTGACCCTCGATCGCGCGCGTGCGGCCGACACACAGCGGAGCGCGGCGAAGACGCGCCCGTCCCGGCAGGCTCCGCCGGGTATTGCCTACCTGGCGCAGAAGAAGGCGCAGCGCGACCGGGCCGCGGAGCTGGCGACCAACGCGCGCCAAACGGTTGCGGCGCTCTACGATCGGCTGTCGGCCAGGGCTCGCGATGCGCGTCGCCGGACGGCGAGCGAGCTGCCGATCGAGGGCGGCCCGTTGCTGCTGGATGCGGCGTTTCTCGTGCCTCGCGCACGGGCCGCAGCCTTTCAATCGCTGACCGCCCGCGAGGCGAGAGCGCTCGAACGCCACGGGTACGGCCTGACGGTCACCGGGCCGTGGCCGCCGTATACGTTCGTGCAGGATTGAGGTATGGCGCGCTCATCCAGGCCAGCGGCCGCTCCTGCCACCGCCGCCGCGTCGCGAATCCTCGACGCTCCCGACTCGACCGTGCTGGACCTGCTCGACCACCTGCTCAACAAGGGCGTGATGCTGAACGGCGATGTGACGCTTGGCGTCGCCGGCATCGATCTCATCTACCTGCGGCTTTCGTCGCTCCTGTGCGCAGCCGATCGCTTGCTGCCGGACGCAGGCCGTCCTGCCGGACGACGCCCGCGGCGCCGGCGTCCGCGCCCGTTGAAGACACGCGCGTGAAGAAGCGCGCCACGCCGTCGCGGAAAAAGCCGCATCGTCGGGCATCGCGCCGCCGATCGAGGGCGGTGGCCGCAGCGCCAGTCACCACCGCGGAGTTGCGTGCGCTGCGCGACGAGATCGATCGTCGCATGCGAACGACGACGATGGCGCCGGTCGGCAAGCAGCGGACGGCGGCGAGGCGGCGCGGCGCGCGGCCGGCGCAGGGCGGCTCCGCGCCGCTGCGCTGGAATCCGGAACCGGAGGACGTACAACGATCGGTGGCCCAGCTCGTGCTGACGATCGTCGAGTTCCTGCGCCGGCTGATGGAGCGGCAGGCGATCCGCCGCATGGAGCAGAAGACGCTGACGCGCAGGGAAGTGGCGGCGGTCGGCGACGCGCTGATGAAGCTGGAAGAGACCATCCGCGACATCGGCGCGAGGTTCGGCCTGACGCCCGAGGATCTGAACCTCGATCTCGGCCCGCTCGGAAAACTGATGTGAGCAATTAAGAATTAGGAATTAAGAATTAAGAATTCGTGTCACGTCGTTCAGCTGCCAGGTAGCGTGACAGCCGTCACGAATTCTTAATTCCTACTTCCAAATTCTTAATTGCGTCAGTGCCGCGGCGCGTGCGCGGCGCGGCGCTGCTGCTGCCGTTGGCGCGCGTGGACGCCGTGTCCGCCAAGAATGTCGCCGACGATGATCGAGATGCCGCCGAACACTGCGAACGGCGGCGCGTCGCTGGTCAGACCGAACTGCACGCCGCCGTCGAGCGCGCAGCGCGCGCCGAGCTCGTAGATCGCGCCCGCATCGATACCGAGGACCCCACCGCCGTCGGGCTCGGTGCGTGACAGCCAGAACGACTCGACGTACGGATTCCAGTTGTCGGACACCGCCGCGCTCGCCGACACCGAGACCAGATGCTGCGCGAAATGCGGTTGGCCGCTGCCCGCGCCGATCGCGCCGATCCCATAGTTGACGTCGACGTGCGCGTGGCGGCCGAAGTCGCGCCCGGTGAGCAGCGCGACCGTATAGTCTGGCGAGCCGGATCCGAGGTTCTTGTCGGCGCTCGCCGTCGGGAGGTTGATCGTCGGCAGGATCGACAGCACCGGGACGCCGCCTTCTGCAGCCCACAGGCGGAGTTTGGCGCCGACCTGGACGTTGCCCATTCCTGTGACGCTGACCCCCGAGATCGATTGCGTCAACATGCCGTCCGTGCCGAGCCGGGCCTCGAGCCAGTCGGTCAGGCCAAGCCGCGCGGTGAACGGCGTGGCGCCGTCGCGTTCGCTGGACGACGCGTGCGTGTAGAGCCCGCCGATCTCAATCTGAAGCAGGCCGATATCGACGATGTGCGTGCCGTTGGTGACGTCCGGTCGATCGGGTTCGATCGGTTCGGGCGGCTGATCCTGCGCGTGCGCGCCTGTCGCGCTGACGATCAAACAGGCGCAGACGAGCAGGGCGCGCAGTGTCACCGCTTGAACGGCAGCTCGTACGAGAAGTAGGTGAGCAGCGCAGCGTCGACGTCGCCGCCGCGGCGTGTCAACGGCACCGCGGCGCCGACGACGAGCTGATGATCCCCGAAGTTCCAGCCGCGGCGGAACCCGGGCGAGATCGTCGCAAACTCGTCGACCGCGACGAACGCTTCGAGCATCAGGTTCAGCATCGGCGCGACCCGCCAGATGCCACTGCCGGCGACATGCGGTGTGCGCTGCACGTCGGGGAGCCAGGTGAATCCCGCGTTCGCGTGCACGTAGAAGTCGCCGAACTGCTTGCTCGCCGGCAGGTTCACCTGGATACCGACGACATCGTCGCCGAGCCCGCGATCGGCGCGGCCGGTCGGAAGAATCACGCTGACTCGCGGCGAGATTGCCGGACCGTCCGGTGTTTCGGCGCGCAGTTGATATCGGTAGTTGACCAGCAGATCGCCGAATCCGGTCGCGGCGCCGGTGTCTGCGACGGCCAGCGTGTACGACAGCTGATGGGTCACGCCGGGCATCGGCCACTCCTGCGTGAACGATGCCGCCCATGAGCGGTCGCGATCGAGCGCCCAGGTGAAGATGTTCTGAACGACGCCGCGCTCCTGGTTGAAGGACTCCTCGACGAGAAACGAGTTGTCGAGGATCTCCCACTCGCGCGACGGATCGGGCCGCTGCGCGCGCGCCGGCGCAGCAGCGACGAGCGCCGCCAGAGCGATCACCACGATCCGGGCGTGCATGTCAGGGGGTCTCGATCTCGACCAGCAGCTTCGACGCCGCCCGCGCTCCGATGGTGATCTGACGGTCCTTGCGGCGCAGCATCACGGCGTCGGCCGCCGCGTCCCGGGCTTCGACCTCGACGGCTTCGCCCGGCTTCAGATCGTTGCTCTCGATGAAACGCAGGAAGGCCGGATCCTGATCGGCGATGCGCGTGACTTTCAGCGGCGTGCCAATCGGACAGGTGAGCAGGTTCTCGAGATGACGTGCGGTGATCTCGCCGTCGGGGTTCGGAATCGGGTCGCCGTGCGGATCGTGCGTCGGACGACCGAGCATCTCGTCGATCCGGTCGATCAGCCGGTCCGACACGACATGCTCGAGCTGCTCGGCGTCGTCGTGCACTTCGGCCCAGCTCATGCCCATCACCTGGACGAGGAAGGCTTCGACGAGTCGATGTCGCCGCAGCACCAGGCCGGCGAGCTTCTCGCCGGCAGCGCTCAGGCGCACGCCGCTGTACGGTTCGTACTCCGCGAGCCCCGACTCGGCGAGCGCCTTCACCATCGTCGTCGCGGTGCCTGGCGTGACGCCGAGCGCGGCAGCGACCTGTCCCATCGGCACCAGCCGCTGATCCTCCGGCAGCGACGACTGTCCCTGATAGATCGCCTTCAGATAGTTCTCGACCGTGCTCGAAGGGAGCATGGGACGATATTATCCGAGAATGTCGGTCGGCGACCGAATCGCGACGCCTGACGGCAAGCGCCGCTACGTGCGATCGCTGTTTGCGACGATCGCGGACCGCTACGACTTCATTACCGTTGCACTGTCGTATGGACAGGACCAGCGCTGGAAGCGGCGCCTCGTCGATCTCGCGTCGCCGCGATCGGGCGCGCGTGCGCTCGATCTCGCGACCGGCACCGGCGACATCGCGTTCGCGCTGGCGGCGCGCGGCGCGCGCGTGACCGGTCTCGACATCACGCACCGGATGATCGAGCTGGCACGGGCGAAGAGAGAACGCCGGAACGCCACGTTCGTCGTCGGCGACATGCTGGCGCTGCCGTTTCCGGCGGCGTCGTTCGACATCGTGACGACCGGCTACGGCCTGCGGAACGTGCCGCGCCTCGACGTCGCGATCGACGAGATTCGCCGCGTGCTCGCGCCCGGCGGACTCTTTCTCTCGCTCGATTTCAACCGTCCCGAGAACGCCATCGTCCGTGCCGCTTACCTGGCGTATCTCACCACCGTCGGCGGCGCGCTCGGATGGGCGCTTCATCGCGATCCCGACACCTACCGGTACATCCCCGCGTCCATCCGCCAGTATCCGGGCGCTGCCGCCGTTGCGCGGATGTTCGAGACCGCCGGCTTCCGCCCGGTCCGCAGCTACCGCGTGCTCGGCGGGCTGATGGCCATTCATCATGCCGTTCGAACTTGATACGTCGGCGTGGTCGGGCGAGGGCACGTTCACGCAATTGCTCATCGACCGGCTGCGCGAGGTGAGCGCGATTCGCTTCGTCCGCGTCGAGGACGCGCCGGCGACGCGTTCTGAGGCCGATTACAACTTCATCAGCAACGAGATCTTCGTCGCATTCGGCACGATCGAGCGTCGAGAGCGGGCGATCCGCTTCGGCTTCCTGCCCTCGACGCGCGTCGTGACCGAGAAATCGATGACCATCAGCAGCCTCGAGGCGGCGTTGACGGCGACCGCCGAGATCGGTGCGCCCGATTACGGCGACGAAGGAATGCTGCAGTATCTCCGCGCGGAACGCATCGTCCCGCCGTATCAGACACGCGGTTACAAGATCGTCGAGCTCGTTCGCATCTACGAGGTCGGTACGCCGCGACGGCAGTAATGGACGCGCCGCGTGCGTCCGAAAAGTCTCCTAGTGTCGCACCGTCGGTGCGGCGTGCCAGCGTGCGCAATAGCGTAGACAAATGAGTCTCGTCCCCTCACTCCTCCAGGCCATCGTCAAAGTCGATGGCGAAGCGCTCGTGATGCATGCCGGCGACAAGCCGTACGTGGTGTCGCCGACCGGCCAGCTGGAACTCGCCAGCCGCGGGCTCACGCTCGAGGCCGTGAACGGCATCCTGGGACAGCTGCTGCCGCCCGAGATTCAGGAGGCGCTCGACGAGTTCGGCGCGATCTCGTACCAGCTGCCGGCCCGGCCCGAGTTTCCGGACGAAGATTTCACCGTCATCGCGGCTCGTGGCGGCGACGACATCTGGGTCGAGATCCGTCGGCGACGAGTCGCGGACGACGATCGTGTTCCGGACGATCTGTTTGCGCAGGAGCCCGCACCGATCGTGTCTGAGGTCGCGGCCGTCGCACCGTCCGTGCCGCTCGCATCAGCACCGGTCGAATCGCCGATCATCTCGGCATCGGTTGCGTCCGCGCAGATGCCTGTCGTCGACGCACCTGCATTGGCTCCGGCTGCCGTGATGCCGCCCCTCGAACCGCTCGTCGCTCAGCAGGCGACCGATGCGCGCGCGATGGTCCCAACCGTCGACGTTCCGCCGCAGGCCGACGTCGCGAGCGTCGTCGCTGAAAAGGAAGAAGACGAGGGCAAGCAGTTCGATCAGACAGTGTCAGCGTTCAGCGAATCAGAGCTGGCGGACGGCGAGGAGCAGGAGATCGATCTCGACGCAGATATCGATGCGGATGAAGCGGCGGAGGTCCAGGCGGCATCAGCGGCAGCCATCTGGCAGACGCCGCCGCCCGAGGCGCACATCGAGGCGCCGCCGCCTGTTGTGATGACGGTGGCCGGCGTCATCGCGCATGGCTCGGACGATGCTGTCGCGAGTGTGTCGTCGTTCGTGCACGCGATGCCGATGGCGGTCGCGCGCGTGGCCGAGTTCGATGCGGCGCCGATGAAGTCACACCTGGCGCTGCCAGCCGGATTGCCGATGACGGAGGCGTGGGTCGCGTCGATCGAGGCGCCCGAGCCGGCTGTCGTTCTGCCGCTCGTCAACTCGCTGCCGCAGGTTGAGGAGCCGGTCGCCGAATCGGTTGAGTCCGTGGAGGAAGCGCGCGACGAGCCGGCTGCCCAGGCGGAGTCGCACGTCGAGCTGCCTGTTGCCGAAGCGTTTGCCTCCGAGGAGACAACGCAGGTCGAGCCGATCGTCGAGGCCGTGTCACACGTCGATCAGCCGGTCGTCGACGAGAGCGCAGTCGTCGACGCGCAGGCCGAGCCGGCAGTCGCGATTGAGTCGCCCGTTGCAGAGGCGGAATCGCAGATCGAGTCAGCGGTCGCCGAGCTGGTCGCGTCGCCCGACACACTGGTCGAGCCCGCTGCCGAGACCGAATCGCACGTCGATGAACAGCTAATCGAAGCGATCGCATCGGAAGAAGCGACGGACGTGGAGGCCACCGTCGAAGCGGAGTCGACCGCCGAAGAGCCGGCCCTCGACGTGATCGCTGCCTGCGAAGAAACGCACGTCGAAGCGGTCGCGGAGGCCGTGTCGAACGTCGAGCAGCCGCTCGTTGAAGCAATCACGTCGGTAGACGAGACGCCGGGCGCAACCGTCGCCGAACCGATCGCGTTGGTGGAAACGCAGGTCGCGTCGCTTGCCGAAGCCGAGTCGCACGCCGCCGAGGCCATTGCCGAGCAGGTTGCACGGCTGGAGGCGTACGTCGAGGCCGCTGCCGACACGGAGCCGCACGCCGGCGAGCCGGTGGTCGAAGCGATTGCACGCCAGGAAGAAACACACCCCGAGCCGGTCGCCGAGGCCGAGTCACGCTTTGCCGTCGAAGCGGTACCGGCCGAGGAAGAGACGCACGGCGAATCGATCGCCGGCGCCGTGTCACATGTCGAGCCGCCCGTCGTCGAAGCGATCGTGCCGGAGGAAGAAGAGAGACACGCGATTGCGTGGGCAGACGTCGAACCGGTTGGCGAGGCAATCGAGTTTGAAGAGTGGGAAGAGGAGGCTCACGTCGCAGCTTCCTCTGAAGCAGAACCGCCCGTCGAATCGCAGGTGCCCGAGATGGTCGCGCGGGCAGCCGTCGCGGAACCAGAAGGGGACGCGCAGATACCGTCGTGGGTCGTCGACGCGATCGCGTCTGTGGCGGCGGACATCGAGCCGATGTTCGAGGTGGAGTACACGGAGGCGCCAGCCGCCGAGGCAATCGCGTCCGTCGATGGCGAGCCGATCGTCGAAGAGGCTGCCGTGGAAGGCGTCGCCGAATCGCATGCGGCTTCGTCAGTTGAACCGGTGGAGATCCCGCGGCCGCTGTCACGGGTCGCCGACCGTGAGCAGGCGGGGGCGCCGC
>DATFWL010000616.1:0-11989 GCA_035259385.1 Vicinamibacterales bacterium
CATCGCTGACGCCGTGTCCACGCGTGCGGCGCGCCGGTTGTCGCGCTCGGCGGCGTCGGAGGCCAGCTGAAACAGCTCAGGCTCGGGGCCATCGATGTACTTCCACGTGCCGTCGCGGAGGCTGTGAAGCGGTGCCCAACCGAAGTGCAACTCGCCGAATCGACTTTCTGCGTACGACGGCGGCGCCTCGACGGCGGGCTCCGCCCTCACCACGGTGCCAGGCACCTGCCTGGCGCCGTTCCGGTCCCGCAAAAGCGGCGCCAGGCTGACGCCGTCCAGGGGCGACGCCGCAGCGACACCGGTCAACTCCGCGATCGTGGGCAGCAGATCCACGTGGCGCACCTGGCGGCTGACGGTGACGCCAGCCGCAATGCCAGGTCCCGCGAGGATCAGCGGGACGTGCAGCGTCGCGTCGTAGAGCAGGACCCCGTGCTGGGACTCGCCGTGCTCGCCGAGGCTCTCGCCATGATCGCCCGTCACCACGACGATCGTCTCGCGCCGGCTCGCGGCAGGCAGCGCGTCGAGCAGCGTCGCGACGCCGAAGTCGGCAGCGGCGACCTCGCCGTCGTAGGGCCGTCCCGGAAACTTCGCGGCGAACGCCGGCGGCGGATCGTAGGGCGCGTGCGGATCGTAGAAGTGCACCCACAGGAAGAACGGCCGGGGGGCGTCCTTCAGCCAGCGCGCCGCTTCGCGTGCCACTTCCGCCGCTCTCCGCTCCAGCGACGTCGTCGTCAGGCGCGCGCGGCCGGCGCCTTCGAATCGGTCGTCGTACCGCTCGAACCCGCGCGCGAGACCGGTCGCGCCGCGCAGCACGAACGACGAGACGAACGCCGCGGTGTGGTAGCCTGCGCCGTGCATGACGGTCGCGAGCGTTTGCACCGACTCGGGCAGCGAAAACCCGCTGTTGTCGTGGACCCCGTGCGAGACCGGATATCGGCCGGTGAGGATTGAGGCGTGCGACGGCAGTGTCAACGGTGCGTGTGCGGTCGCGTCGAGAAAGACGGTCCCCGCGCGCCCGAGCGCGTCGATGGCCGTGGCGATGCCTGCCGGCCCGCCGTCTACCCACACACGGTCAGCGCGCAGGGTGTCGATCGTGATCAGGACGACGTCGGACCGCGCGCGGCCTGGCGGTGGCGTGGCAGTTTGCCGACAGCCAGACAGGCACAAAAGTGTGAAGGCAATCGCCACATTCCAGGTGCGGGCGCTGTTCGGCAACGCGCGGTTTCCCATATTGCGCAGTTGTAACGAAGTGTATACTTCCGCGCGGAGGTGCGGATGAGCATGCATTGGAAGCGGGTCGTACCGGTCTGCGCATTGGTGTGTGCGCTGCTCGGCACGACCACCCCGCTGCTTGCGCAAGCCGTTCAAACATCGGCGCTGACGGGGACCGTCAAGGACGCGACCGGCGCCGTGCTGCCGGGCGTCACGGTCAACGTCTCGAGTCCGCAGCAGGTCGGCGGCGTTCAGACAAGCGTCACCGATTCGCAGGGCGTTTATCGCTTCCCTGCGCTCCGCCCCGGCGTCTACGAGATGGAAACGACGCTGGCCGGATTCAAGAGCGTCAAACGTTCGGACATCGTCCTGGCGCTCGGCACGACGACGACGATCGATGTCGCGCTGTCGGTGGCGTCGGTGAGCGAGACGGTGCAGGTGACGGGTGAATCGCCGATCGTCGACGTCAAGAGTTCGGCATCGAACACCCAGCTGACCGATGCGATGCTGCAAAACCTGCCGACCGCCCGCTTTCAGCCGGACATCATCAACCTCACGCCGGGTGTCAGCGGCAACGTCGCCTTCGGCGGCGCGCAGAGTTCGAACGCGCTGCTGATGGACGGCGTCGACGTCAGCGACCCCGAGGGCGGTACACCCTGGTCGTTCTTCAACTACAACTGGGTCGAGCAGGTGCAGATCGTCTCGCTCGGCGCCAACGCCGAGTACGGCGAGTTCACCGGCGTCGCCGCGAACAGCATCGTCCGCTCGGGCAGCAACAAATTCAGCGGCCTTGGCGAGTATCTGTTCGAACGCAAGAACTGGCTGGCGGACAACACCTCGTCGCTGTCCCCGGACCTGCAGAAGAGCTTCACGCCGCGCGAAATCAAGTCGTACTGGGATACCACGGCGCAGATCGGTGGCCCGATCATGAAGGACAAGCTGTTCTTCTTCTCCGGGTTCCAGTATTTCAACAAGCAGGATCGGCCCGCCGGCTACACCGGCGACTTCACCAGCGAAAAAGATCCGCGAGTCATGAACAAGCTGACGTGGGCGGCCTCACCGAACGTCCGCGCGGAGGGCTTCGTCGAATGGGACAAGTTCGACATCACCGGCCGCGGCGCCGGCGTGACGAAGCCGACGACCGAGGTGACGGTCATCGAGCCGTCGCCGGAAGTGAACTGGAACGCCAACGTGACGTGGACGATCAACGCGAAGACGATGCTGAACGTGCGGAACGGCGGTTACTGGGGGTATTACCCTCTCGAACCGACACCGCCGAACACGCGCAGCGGACCGTTTCCGCATTTCGATGCAGTAACTGGAATCTATACGGTCAACACGCCGTACTACTTCCGCGCCGATCGCGTGCGCAACGTGTCGGCGGCAACGTTGACGCACTACGCCGACAACTTCGCGGGCAAGAGCCACGAGTTCAAGTTCGGCTTCGAGTTCGAGCACTCGAAGATCCGTAACGAGTCCGGATATCCGGGCGGGCGCTATTATTACGACTACGGCGGCGCACCGTACCTCGCCTTCCTATGGGACGGCTACATCACCGACGCGACGGCGAACCGCACCTCGATGTACGCGCAGGACACGTGGACGGTATCCGACAGGTTCACGCTCAACGGAGGCGTGCGCCTCGACGTGAACCGCGGATCGGTGCCATCGGGGAACGTCCTCAGCAACCACGCGCTCGCGCCGCGTATCGGCGGCGCGTTCGATGTGGCAGGCGATCATCGCACCGTGATTCGCGCGCACTACGGCCGCTACTACGACGCGTTGTTCGGCGGACAATTCGAGTTCATGGACCTGTCGCACCAGAATCCGCACATCACCGCGGAAGTCCTCGGCCCGAATCGCTTCAGCGAACTGACTCGACGAACGCCTTCGACGAATGTCGGCATCGATCCGAACATCAGGCAGTCGTACCTCGATCAGTTCATCGCCGGACTGGAGCGCGAACTCCTGCCGAACTTCTCCGCGACGGTTCAGGTGATCCGGCGCAATTTCAGGGACTTCATGGGATTCATCGACAACGGCACCGTGTACGCGCCGGTGCAGAGGCAGGATCCCGGACGCGACGGCCGACTCGGCACGGCCGACGATGGGTCGTTTTTTACTGTCTACAACAACACGAATCCGGGACACGAGTTCCTGCTGTTCACCAATCCGGCGGATGCGCACCGCAACTACTCGGCGTTCCAGGTGATCGGAACCAAGCGCTACTCGAGGAACTGGCAGGCGTCGCTGTCATACACGTGGTCGAAAACCGATGGGAACGTGAACAACATCAGTGGGACGAACTCCGCCGGCACCGCCTCGACTTTCCAGAATCTCGGTCCAACCGGTCAGTTCGCCGATCCGAACCACTTCATCAACGCGGAAGGAGCGGCGACGTTCGACTACACGAATCAAGTGAAGCTCGACGGCACGTATCGCGTGCCGCTGTTCGGCGGATTCAACATCAGCGCGGTCTACCGGTACACGACGGGCATGGCGTTCGGACGCACGGCGACCATACGAAATCTCAGCCAGGGGAGCGAAACAGTCCGGGTCGAACCGCGAGCAACCTATCGAACCGATGCGATCAACAACATCGACTTCCGAGCGGAGAAAACGTTCCCGCTGGGATCGTCGCGCCAGGCCGGCGTCTTCCTCGACATCTTCAACTTGAACAACCAGGGGGTGATCGATAGCGCCTCGCGTGTAGGCGTGATCGAATCGTCCGGGTCCACATTCCTCAACCCGAACCGCTGGATCCCGCCCCGGACGGCGAGGCTTGGCTTCCGGCTGACGTTCTGATGGTCTGGTAGGTCGCGTACGCCTGGTGGGCCTGGTGGGTCGGATGGGCTGCTCTGCATTCATCCGACCTGCCTGACTGACTCGCCCGACCTACCCGGCTTACCCGGCCCACCTGCCCCACCCGACCTAC
Organism: Vicinamibacterales bacterium; assembly: GCA_035259385.1. Lineage (GTDB taxonomy): Bacteria > Acidobacteriota > Vicinamibacteria > Vicinamibacterales > CAVVIG01 > QHWK01. The sequence continues at coordinate 4,148 of DATFWL010000616.1, forward strand.
TACAATCCGATCGTGCCCGAACGTCCTCAGCGACCTCCTCGCGCGGAAACGCGTGAGGTGGTCGAGCTCAAGCAGCTGAAAGCGTCGCAGCCGGAGCTGGCGTCGGCTGTCGACATGCAAATCGCGCTCGTCGACATGCAGCGCCGCGTGCAGTCGCGCGTGCCGCTGCCGTGGATTCAGGTCGATCCCGAGTGGCAGAAGGCTCAACAAGCCGCGGGCCGGCCGCTGGTGCGCTTCAAGGACATTCCGCTCGAGTGGAGCGATTTCCGCCTCACATTTCGTCAGACGGCCGACATCCTCCATCGTTTCGACGCGCTCGAGCGCGGCGACTACGAGCGCATCGTCGCGCTGGGACGCGACGGCAACGCCCTCGAGCCGGCAGTCGCCGCATGGTACGAAGCGACGTCCGGCGTGGAGCCTCGAACCGAGGCGCGCAACCGCGCGGCGGAGGACGCCCCGCCCGGCCTCGATCAGGTGCTGGTTCTTGCGCTGCGTCCGTTCCTCGCACGCTGCGCCGAAGCGCTCGCGCAGCGCGTCGACCTCGGCGGCTGGAACCATGGGCACTGCCCGGTGTGCGGGTGGGAGCCGGACTTCGCGGTGATCACCCCGAGCGCCGATCGGCGGCTGTTCTGCGGCCGCTGCGTTGCGCAGTGGAGCTTTCCGTCGCTCACCTGCCCGTTCTGCGCAAACGACGATCGCGCGCTGATCACGTCGTTCGCCACACGCGACGGCCGCTACCGCGTGTCTGCCTGCGACGTGTGCCGTCGGTACATCAAAGCGTACGACGCGCGGCGCGCCCAGCGCCCGGTGATCGTGGCAGTTGATTCAATCGCGACGCTGCCGCTGGACGCCGCCGCGATGCAGCGCGGATACCTCGGCTGACCTCGCTGCCTCGGTGTCCATGGCTGATGGCTAATGGCTGACGGCTGATGGCAAATGGAAAAGGGCTGATGGATTTCAGCCATCAGCCCTCAGCCATTGACAGGCGAGCGAGCGAAGCGAGCGAGCTACTGTTGCTGCTGCACCGTGGGCTTCGCAGCGAAAAGCGTGGACGCCTTCGACGATGCCCAGTTGAACAGATTGCGCGACTCCATGAAGCGGCCGGCGTTCGAGCGGGCGCCGAACACGACCACCGTGACATCCTGCGAGCTCTCCGGCAGCCGGAGCACCGTGGCGAGGCAGTAACCCGCCTTCGAGATGAACCCGGTCTTCCCCGCGCGCACGTCGACGTTGCCTTCGCGCAGCAGGTGATTGGTGCTGTGGAACGTGATCGGCCGCTTGCCACTGTAGACGGTGTACTCCGGCGTGCGCATGATCGACGAAATGCGCTCGTCCTGCGACGCGTGCGTGATCAGGCGCGCCATGTCGTACGCCGACGACACGTTCTCCGACAGCAGACCCGACGGATCCGCGTAGTGGGTCGTTTCGAGGCTCAGCTCCTCGGCCTTCTCGTTCATGCGCTGCACGAAGCCCTCAGAGCCGAACGGCGACACGCGCGCCAGCGCACGGGCGGCGGCATTGTCCGAGGCGATGAGCAGCAGGTGCAGGAGATCGTCGGTCGTCACCTTGTCGTTCGTGTGCAGAAACGTCGTCGATGCCTGGAAGACGTCGGTCCGCTGAACGGTGACCGGCTGCGTGAGGTCGGGATTGTTCTCGAGGAAGACCGTGGCGGTCATCACCTTGGTGATGCTCGCAATCGAGCGCTGGGTCTGCGAATTCTCCTCCCAGAGCACCTGGTTCGTCTCGGGGTTGTAGATGATGGCGGCGGCTGCGCGCACATCGGGGACGAGATCGCCGCTCGCGTCGACCTTGTATCGCGGCAGCGCGGTGTCGGCCATCTCGCGCGCCATCGCCACGGCGCGAGCGCGGGCCAGTTTCAGCTGGCGCGTCTGCGACCGTTCGGCCGAATACGCTGTCGCCCTGGGCGCCGGGCGTACGTTGGTGACGCGCGCCGTCGCGGCTCTCTTCGTGTGTTTCTTTGTGGTCGCGGCGTCGGCGGGCGTTTGCCCGATACTGACCAGGCCGACAAGCGCAAGCTGACCGATCCAGAAAATTGTTTTTCTGTTCACCTAGAATCCCCGACGCGCAACGAAGGGTGAGCTGACGGACGTTAGTGTACCAGGTAATTGACACATTGCAAGGCAATTATCGCTACCGCCGAATCGGCAGCCCCTCCCGGCCGAGCGCGCTCGACTCAGCGCTTCACCAACTCCTGTGCCACAATGCGCAGGCCGTTGCCAACCTGTTTCCCTTGTTATCGGCAACGACGGCCCTGTCATGAGCGCACAGGACGGAACTCCGCTGACACCGCGCGAACAGGCTGAATACACGGCGCTCCGAGCCACTATCCGCGAGCGAGGGACGGCGCGTGTCCTGGTCTTCGCGGTCGGGTTGGTCGGGTGGGGCGCGCTGGCGGCGACGACCGCTGCGATGGCGGCCGCGCCGATTGGCAGTCTTCTGCCCCTCGGCGTCCTGGCGGGCATCTTCGAGGGCGTCTTCGCCTTGCACGTCGGCGTCGAACGCGTAGGGCGATACCTGCAGGTCTTTTATGAAGGGCAGCCTGGCGAGCGCCAATGGGAGCACGCCGCGATGGATTTCGGGCGTCCGTCCGGCGCCGCGAGCGTTGATCCGCTGTTTACCGTCGTCTTTCTGGTCGCGGACCTGCTGAACCTGTTTCCCGCGCTCGCGCTGGGGCCAACCTCGTCCGAGCTCATCTTCGTCGGCGGCGCGCATGCGTTGTTCGTCATCCGAGTGCTCGTCGCGCGCGCCTCGGCTCGAAAACAGCGATCGGCGGATCTCGCGCGCTTCCGCGAACTGCGCGAGAGGGGACTCGGGGCTAGGGACTCGGGGCTAGGGGCTCGCGGCTAGGGGCTCGGGGGCTCGGGGCTCGCGGCTCGAGGCTCGGGCCCGGGGTTCGTGGTGGCTAGCCCCCAAGCCCCCAGCCCCTACCCCAGTGTCCTTACCGGCGCAGCATCCGCGCCACTTCGTCGAGCTCCCTCCTGTAGAACGCCGGCGGGGCTCCCCGTAGGAACTGCTCCAGGTACGGCCGCGCGTTGTCGACGTCACCGCCGCGCGCGAGCGTGGTGCCGAGGTTGTACACCGCGTCGAAATTGCGCGGATCGAGCCGGACAGCTCGGCGCCACGCTTCGATGGCGGCCCCGCGATCGCCGGCGCGCAGCGCGACGTTTCCCAGCCCTGACTGCGCGCGCGACGACTGCGGATCGGCTTCCGCCGCGCGCTCGAACTGACGACGGGCGGTCGCGACATCTCCGCGCTCGAGCGCGAGAAGCCCGAGGTTCTCGAGCGGGACGCTGCTGTGCGGGTTGATCGCGAGGACGCGCTCGAAAACGGCGCGCGCCGCGTCCGCGCGGCCGGTCTGCGCGTACGCGATGCCGAGCGCGTTCAACGCGTCGAGATCGCCCGTCGAGTCCTTCGTCACCGACTCGAGCAGCCGGATGCCGTCGGCCATGCGCCCGCCCTCGGTCAGATACTCACCGAGCTGCGCGGCGACGCGCGGGTCGTTGACCCCGGCCTTCAGCCCGCGCTGCAGCACGTCAATCGCCGCGCCGACGTTTCCGCGCTGCCGCTCGATGAATGCCAGGTGGCGATACGCGATCGCCATGTCCGGCCGTCGCGCGATGACCTGCTGATACAGCGGAACGGCATCGCCCGCGCGGCCTGCCGTGAACGCGTCCACGGCGTCGTGAACGGCGCGATCGACGGCGACGAGTGTTTTCGGATCGTCCGCGTCAGTGTAGCGCGCCTTCGGCGCAGCGCTGCCGGTCACGTACCCGAGCGCGCGCAGGCGCGCCGCCGCTTCGGCGTCCTCGGCCCGGCGCTGTCCGGGCATCGTCGCGGCGAACCCGCGCAGCGCCGCGGCGAGCGTTCGATCGCGCTCGAGTGCCTTCCCGGCGAGGTTCACGCGTTCCGCCGGGTCGGCCGCGAGATCGTACCGCTCCGCGATCGGCAGATCGATGTATTTCTCTCGATCGACGAGGACGCCCGCCAGCGGCGCCCACCCGCGATTGAGCATCGCCGACATCGCCTCGAAGTACGAGGGACGCGGCGACGGGTCCGTGCGCTCGGCCGCCATGAGCAGCGAGCGTCCTGGCAACCCGGCGGCAACCGATTGGCCGACGCCCTCGAGAATCGTCGGGAGGATATCGATGTGACGCGCGGGCGCGGACACCGGTTCGCTTCGCCCCGAAGCCGCCGGCGGGCGGACGCCAGGGGCACCGAAGGAGGCGGCGCCGATCTCGGCGACGATGAGCGGGACGCGCAAGGTCGATTCGTACGCGAACAACCCGTGCGTCAGCTCCCCGTGATCGCCGAGCGCTTCCCCGTGGTCGCCGGTGGCGATGACGAGCGTGGGCTTCCCTGCTACGCGCAGATCGTCGATGAGCGGCGCGAGCGCGGCGTCCACGGCCGCGACTTCGCCGTAGTACGACTGTGACGCATACCGCGAATCGAACGGCGGCGGCGGCCGATACGGCGCATGCGGATCGAACAGGTGGAGCCACACGAACCAGGGTTGGCCGGGCAGGTCAGGCGGGTCGGGCAGGCCTGGCGGGTCGGAAGTATTTGATCCACCTCGCACACGTGACCTGCCCGACCTGCCCGACCTGCCCGACCTGCCGGCCTCGTGTGCCGCGATCCATTCGCGAGCAAGCGGCACCACCGCGGACGCCGGCCGCTCAGGCATCACGAACTCGTCCGGCGCGCGCGTGTCGCCGAACCGATCGTCGTACACGTCGAAGCCCTGGTTGAGGCCGAACCTCGAATGCAGCGGGAACGCGCCGACGAAGGCCGCGGTCGCGTAGCCCGCCTCCTTCAACAGCGTCGCCGCCGTGCGCGTGTTCGCGCGCAGGCGGTAGCCGCTGTTGTCGCGGACGCCGTGCTGAAAGGGATAGGTGCCGGTGAGGATCGTCGCGTGGGAGGCGAGCGTCGTGACCGCGTGCGCGTGCGCGAACTCGAACCGGATCCCGTCGGCGGCCAGCCGATCGAGCGTCGGCGTCGCCGCGGGACCGCCGTAGCAGCCAAGCGCATCGGCGCGCAGCGTATCGATCGTGACGAGCAGAACGTTCTGCCGCGCGATCGGTCGCAGATCGGCGCGCGGCGTGGGCGCGCCGCACGCGACCGTGAGCGCGCCTGCAATCACGAGCGCGCGTGTCAATGGCTGAGGGCTGATGGCTGATGGCATAGGGTCCATGGTCGATCGTCCATATGCCATCAGCGATCAGCCATCAGCCATTGACAGCTTTCACCTCTGAGCCAGCGCGACAGCCAGCAGAATCGCGTACTGCGTGCCCTGCCAGGCGTCGGTCGTGTCGAACGACTCGGTCAGCGAATGCGCGTCGCGGCCGCGCCCGCCGCCGCCGATCGTGATCGCCGGAATTTTCAGGCTCATCGGCGTATTCGAGTCGGTGGATCCCTCGCCCAGATTCGCGTTGAACCCGAGGACCGTCGCCACGGCGAGGCCGTTGCGCACGATCGGCGAGTTTTCCGGCGTCGAGCCGGCGGGCCGATCGCCGACGAGCTCCTTCGTCACCGTGATCGTGCCCGGTTTCCCCCATCGCGCGTTTTCCTCGGCCACGGCGGCATCGAGTGCTTTCTGGATGTTCGCATCCACCGCGGCGAGCGACGCGGGATCCGAGGAGCGCATGTCCAGCTCCATCCAGCCCTCGAACGGAATCGAGTTCACCGACGTGCCGCCGCCGATCCGTCCGACGTTGAACGTCGTCTTCGGCTGCTTTGGGACCTGAATCTCCTGGATCTTCGCGATCGCGCGCCCCATCGCGCCCATCGGGTTCGCCATGCCGAACGCGCCGAAGCTGTGGCCGCCGGGGCCTTTGAACGTGACGCGGTAGCGATGGCTGCCGACGGCGACGTTGGTCACGTGGATCCCGGTGCCGTCAATCGACACGAAGCGATCGATCTGATCCTTCAACGTGGTGTTGAAGAGCTCCTTGACGCCGCGGAGATCGCCGAGCCCTTCCTCGCCGACGTTGGCGACGAAGGTGATCGTGCCGGGCGTCTGCAGCTTTGCCTTCTTCATCTCGCGGACTGCGGCAACCAGGACGGCGAGGCCGCGGCAGTCGTCGCCGATGCCGGGTCCGTGCAGCACGTCGCCGTCGCGCTTCACCTTCACGTTCGTGCCTTCGGGAAAGACAGTGTCGAGATGTGCAGCCATGACGAGATGCGGACGCGCGGCGGCGCCGGGATAATCGCCGAGCACGTTGCCCACCTTGTCGACTCGCACGTTCTGCAAGCCGAGCTGCTGGAATACACGGTGAAGCTCGCGGCCGCGCACCTCTTCCTTGAAGGAGGGGGCGGGAATCTCGCAAAACCGGATTTGATCGTCGATCGTCTGCGCCTCGGTCGCCTTCGCGCCGTCAAGCGCCGCTTTCAACGCGGGATCCCTGATCAGATCCGCGGGCGTCGCCGACGCTCCCTGCGCACGCGCGTCCGAGCCCGACACCGCCAACACAACCGCACACACTGCAACCGCTCGCAGCACGACTACCTCCAGCAGTCCGATTCGGACAACTCCGAATGGTAACGCACGCTCGAGCGGGGAGCATTATCCAAATAGCCGTATCAACGTTCTCCGCCGAACCAGCGATGCACTTTTTCGTACGCAAAAAGCTCATAAACGGCCGTATTCTGTCGGGCGCTACTCATCCAGCACTCAGCAGGAGGTTCACCTTGACACGTACGATCACTCGAGCGCTCGCGGCGCTGGCGATCGTGGCGACGTTCGGTCTTGCGCCGGCGTTGGCACAGACCGGCCAGACATTCGGCGAGCTGGTAGGTAAGGTCACCGACGACCAGGGCGGCGTGCTGCCGGGCGTCACCGTGACGTTAACCGGGCCAGCCGCGATGGGCTCGCCGACGGCGGTCAGCAACGAGCAGGGACGCTATCGCTTCCCCGCGGTCAACTCTGGCACTTATACGTTGAAGTTCGAGCTCGCCGGCTTCGCGCCGCTCGTGCGCGAGGGCATCGTGGTGCCGGTTCGGCAGACGATCACGGTCGACGCGGCAATGAAGCTGGCGTCGTTGCAGGAAACGGTCACGGTCAGCGGCCAGTCGCCGACCGTCGACGTCGAGAACACGAAAGTCGGCGCGCGTCTGTCGCAAGAAATCCTGACCGCCGTTCCGACGTCGCGCACCATCTTCGGATCGACGACCGTCCTTCCCGGCATGACGATGGGCCGTCAGGATCCGGGCGGGCTGAACGCGGCGACCTCGACCGGCATGGTCGCGCACGGCGCCAGCAACTACAACCTGAATTACTACGGCGTCACCGCCGACACGCCGCAGAACTACGGCTCGATGTACTACATGGACTTCGGATCGGCCGAGGAGATCTCGGTCGACACGGCCGCGATGGGCGCTGAAGTCGGCGGCGGCGGCGGCGCCAACATCAACGTCATCCCGAAATCGGGCGGCAACACGCTCAAGGGCAGCGCCGCGTGGAGCATTACGGGCAAGGGATACTGGGATCACTTCACCGGCAGCAACATCACCGACGAACTGCGCGCGCAGGGGATCACCGATCCCACGCTGCGCAAGCTGAACGACTTCAACGGCGACGCGGGCGGCCCGTTCGTCAAGGACAAGCTGTGGTGGTTCGGATCGTTCCGCAACTACAGCACGGTCGAAGCGACGCCGTCCTATACGATCGTGAATCCTGATGGCAGTCTGACCAACCCGTTCGACTCGAACCTGCGCAACTACACGACCAGCGGCAAGTATCAGATCAACAAGAACAATCAGGTGTCGGCCTTCTGGACCTACAACCGGAAGTTCCAGCCGAACCGCAACGCCGGCGTCGCGCAACCG